>CAZMWG010000173.1:0-6448 GCA_964569925.1 uncultured Halobacteriales archaeon
TCGCCGCCGGCGAGCGGTCGCCTGTAGACGCACGCGCCACCGTGGCTGGTGAAGATTAGCTGATCAGTGGAAGAACGACTGGCCGGCGCGCCGCGGGCTCACTCGACCGTGATCGTCGCGTCGGGCATGGCGCCGTCGACGCCGCCGAAGGCCGTCTCGTACCCCTCGTGGCGGGCGGTCTGGGGCGGGGTCGTCACCGACAGCGCCAGTTCGTCGCCCGAGCGCACCTCGTCGACGACCGCGCCGTAGTGGTACCGCAGGTCCGGGTCGATCGTCCGGACCAACTCCCCCTCGAAGACGGTCTCGCCGTCCCGGCGGAGCGCGCCGGTCAGTCCCATCGCCGGGATCAACATCCGGTTGTACCGCGTCCGGGCCGACACCGCGAGGTAGCGCCCCCGGGCGTCGATCCCCTCGGGGGGCTCGTCGAGCACCGTCGCGACCAGCACGGCGTCGTCGCTCTCGGCCTCGCCGACGGTCCGACCCGGGAGGTCGTCGGGCGCGACGGCGCTTGGCACCATCTCCATCGGGGTCGGGTCGACGGCGCCGGCCCGGCCGGCGCGCTCGTCGAGGCGCTCGTAGCGGAGGTTCGACAGCGTCGACTCGGAGAACTCGAGGGACAGGTCGGCGGCGGCGGGCTCGCCGAAGCGGCCGGCGAACACGCCCGTCCGGCGGGTGGTGGTGCCCCCGACCGACAGGCGCACGGCGTAGTCACCCTCGCCGTCCAGCCCGAAGTTGGCGCCGTAGTGAAACCCCATCGGCTGGGAGAGCATGGGGTAGATCGTCTCCTGGGAGACCAGCGACCCCTCGCGGGTGATCTCGACCGACAGCCCGGTGTCGGGCAGAACGACGCCGGTCTCGGGGTCCCAGACGGCGGCCATCAGGTGGAGGTCGTCCTCGTCGGCGACGTCGGTCCGGGCGGCTGCGTCGCCGGTGACCGTCCAGAACCGGTGGGGGTAGCTGTACATCAGCCCGAAGGCGTACTCGCCGGCGGAGCCGGTGTCGGCCATCGCCATCCCCTCGACGTGGCTCGGGAGGTAGACCCCGCCCGGCCGGGGGTCGGGCACCGGCGGCTCGCCGCCCACCGACCGGGTCTCCAGCAGGCCGGCACAGCCCGACAGCGACGCCGCACCGGCCGTCGCCAGCCCCGCGAGGAACGCTCGCCGTCGCATCGGTAGAGGTAGCGGGCCGACGATCAAACCCGTTGCGGTTCCGTCCCCCGCCGGCGGGTCGTGCCGGCGGGCCGTGCCGCCAGCGTCGTCACTCGGGGCGGGGCGTCGGCAGCGCGCGGTGGCGTCGCGGGGGGATCAGGAAGTAGCCCCGCCGGCGGACGAAGATGTACTCCAGGATGCCGTTGTTCACCCGCTGGCGGACGGCGGGGGTCGCCTCGGTGACGTCTGTGCCGTTCATCGCGCGGCGGACCGCCTCGAAGGCGCCGATGCCCGCCTGCAGGGAGGGGAAGTGGAGGCTGGCAACCTTCTGGTCGGTGCCGATGTCGTCGGTCGACTCGAAGTGCCGGCGCAGCAGGCGGACGTCGCCGTTCTCGTCGCGGTTGGCCCGGGCGGCCTTCTGTGCGTGGCCCACGCGGCCGTGCTCGCGGGCCTGCTCGATCGTCTCGTCGACGAACCGGTCGATCCGGCTGTCGTCCCCGAGGTTCGTCCCGACGCCCTCGACGAGCCCCTCCTCGGCGTGTCCGGGGCTGAAAAGCTCCATCACCCGCTGTTCGTGGTCCTGCTCGTCGTACCAGTCCTCCAGGCGCTGGCGGACGTTCGACACCGACTGGGTGGTGCCGCCGGCGAACGGTCCCGAGTCCAGCGTGACGTAGTCCTCGCCGGCCTGGTTGCCCCGGAAGCCGGCGGTGAAGCCCATGAACAGCGGCGATGCCTCGGGCACCGGCTTCGAGTCGGGGATCCCCTCGGCGTCCTGGTTGGCCGCGGGGAGGCCGGCGCCGACGAAACCGGTGCGCCGGGAGTCGAGCGTCGCGATGTCGGTGAGACGCGCGTCGACGCCCTCGCCGTTGATCTCGCTCCGCGTCCCGGTCAGCGCCTCGTCGGCCGCGAGCACGACGTCCGGGCGGTCGCTGGCGAGGTGGACGAGGACGTCCTGGGTGTCGAACGTCGGGTCCTCGAACGGCGACAGCGCCGTCGGCTCGGGCAGGTCCAGGTCCGCGGGGAGGGGCTCGTCGAACCGCTCGAAGTACGCCGGCGAGTACGACACCGTGGACAGGAGGCCGTCGTGGCTCCACTCGTAGGCGCGATCCAGCGTCGCCAGCGCGTCCGCGACGGTCTCCCGGGCGTCCTCGCCGGGCGGTCCGTCGGCGTCTACGTCCAGGTAGAGCAACACCTGGTGGCGCGGGAGCTCCGAGTTGCCGTGCTCGTCGCGGCGGACGTGGTCGCGCCAGGCGTGTTGCCGGGCGGGCTTCGCGTCGGGGTCGCCCGCGGGGACCGGGTCGCCGTCGCCCGCGCCGCCGGCGGCGCCGAACCGGTCGAGACAGGCGCTCAGCGCGCTCGCGCCGCCGATCGCGACCGCGGCCTTCGCGAACTCTCGGCGGGGAAGATCCTCCAGATCGTCCATCGGTTCGAGCTAGGGCTCCGCGGACAAGCGGGTTACGGCTGGAACAGCGAGCCGAGACGATCGAACAGCGAGCCGCCCGGGGTCGGGTCGTCGTCGTCCGGCCGGTCGATCGTCCGGCCGGGGATCTTCATCTTCGCCGGTCCGCCGTCGTAGTCGGCGACGACCGCGACCAGGTTGCCCACCGCCTCCGCCTCGACGCGGCCGGCGCCGGCACAGCCGGTGACCGGGTCCTCCGCGATCCACATCGTCTCGGCGTCCAGGTCCGTCCCGGGGAGCCGTTCCTCGACCGTGGCCCGGTCCCGGACCGCGTCGGCGTCGACTGCCATGCGGTCACGAGGGGCTCCGACGGCTTGGGTGTGGTGCCCGTCGCCGCCCTCGGGGGCTCCGCCACCGATCGCGAGCGGGCCCCACCGACACGTTCAACCGTCCGAACCGTCTCGGAACGGGTACCATGATGTTGCCGACCCACGCCCTCGGGGCGATGGCCCTCGCCCTCCCGGTCGCCGTCGCGGCGCCGGAGACCGCCGGCGTGGCCTTCGGAGCCGCCCTCGCCGGCGGCGTCTTCCCGGACCTGGACATGTACCTCGACCACCGGCGGACGCTCCACTACCCGGTGTACTTCACCCTGTTGGCCGTCGCCGCCGGGGTGGTCGCGCTGGCGGTCCCGACGCCGGTCACCGTGGCCGTGGCCTTCGGGCTGCTCGGGGCGGCGGTCCACAGCGTCGCGGACGCCTACGGCGGCGGGCTGGAGCTACGACCCTGGGAGGGCAACGCAGACCGGGCGGTGTACGACCACGCCCGTGGCCGCTGGATCGCGCCCCGAGGCGGGGTCCGCTACGACGGTGCGCCCGAGGACCTGGCGCTGACGCTTGCCTTCGCCGTCCCCCTGCTGGCGGTGGTCGAGGGACCGCTGCGCCGGATCGTCGTCGCGGCGGTCGTCGTCGGGGTCGCCTACACGGCCGTCCGGCGCTCGCTGCCGGCCATCGCGGTCCGGATCGTCTCCGCGCTCCCCGAGCCGCTGCGGGCGTACTTCCCGCTGCGGTACCGCGAGAGCCGCCGGTAGGGATCGGTCGACGGAGCTACGGGCCGTCGCCAGGTACCGCCCGGTATGGTCGAGCCCGCCGCCGGCGGCGCGGTTCTGTTCGCCCTGGCGCTCTCGGGGACCCTCGTCGAGAGTCTGCGGCGACGGCACGCCGCCGCCGCGGTCAACGCCGCGGTGGCCCTGGCCGCGTCGCTGGTCCCGGTGGTCGCCCTGCCGGTCGTGGCCCCCGGAGCGGGCGTCGATCCGGCGCTCGTCTCCTGGACCGCGGCCGCCGGCTTCCTCCACGTCGTCGGAGTGTTGGGCTTCTACGACGAGCGCTGGTGGTGGGACCATCTCACCCACACCGTCAGCGCGGCGCTGGTGGCGGCGCTCGCCTACGCCGGCCTGCTGGTCGTCCCGCCGGCGACCCGGCTGGGCGTCCCCGCGGCGCCCGCGGCGGTGGCCCTGACGCTGCTCGCGGGGGTGTTCTGGGAGCTGGTCGAGGTCCACGCCCGCGCGGCCGGCGACCGGCTGGGGCTGGAGTCGATGCTCGCGCGCTACGGCCCCAGCGACACGCCGCTCGATCTGCTGTTCGACCTCGTCGGGGCGGTTCTCGTGGCCGCGCTCGACATCCGCGTCTTCGTCGCGCTCGCGGCGCGGTCGCCGACGGCGACCCGGACGGTCCTGTGGTGGGGTGTCGCCGGGCTGGTCGTCGGCACCGTCGTGCTGGCCGTCGCGTGGCGTGCCGGCAGGTTCATCCCCGCGGACCGCGGCTGAGCGAGCGATGGAGTTCCATCCGGGGATCGAAGCCCAGCACCGACGGATCGACCCCGACGCGTACGCGACGATGTACGTCGTCGGCGACGTCCACGGCTGTCGGGCGGACGGCCCGGCGGCAGGAACTCGACGGTCGCGCCCGCGTCCTCGACCCGCTCGGCCACCACGGCGAACACGTCGTGGTCCTGGTTGCAGATCAGTCCGACCCGCGGCCGGTCCACGCCCCGCCGTTCCTGTCTCACCGTAGCTATTTAGACCACGATAGCCCCACGATATTGCTATTGCGTGGCTATCACTCCGGTCGACGTGTCGGCGTGTCTTACCGGGGGCCGGGGGCAGGGTACGACCGACTTACCGAGACCGATCGGGACGGTCCGTGGTCGGCCGACCGTCCCCGAGTTGCCCTGAACGGCAGGACAGCGACGGGTTCCCGGACGGACGCGGGACGGTCGCGCCGGCGGTTCGGGGGTCGCGAGAACTCCCGCCCTCGCTCCGGTAAGCAGGAAGTATATATTTCTATTTACTACTACTAGATAGAACTCTGCGGCGAACGGAGAGGATACCTCCAATGGACGCGTCGGGCGGAGCCGACAACGGGCTGGACGAGCGACTGATCGAGCGCTGCGAGGAGATCCCCGCCGACCCGCCGGCGGGGGACTACGTCGTCGTGGACACGATCCACTTCTCGAACACCGTCGTCGAACTGCTGGGCAACGGCGCCGAGCACGTCCACGTCACCGAGCGGCGGGGCGACGAGTTCGACTACCGGGCGGACAACCCCGCGGCGCTGATCGACGGCGGGAGCACGGACGACTACGAACCCGCCGAGGGGTACGACTTCTTCAACTCGCCCAGCTACGTCCAGGACCTGGGCGTGGCCGGCCGGCCGCGATGACCTCCACGAACGGCGGCCGGGCGGTGTCGGCGCTGCGCGAGCGGGGCGGGGACGACGTGACGGTGTACGTCGGCGCGCCGTCGAACGCCCGGGCGCTGGGCCGTCACCTCGCCGACAGGGACCGGCCGACCTACGTCGTCAGTTCGGGGTCCAGCGGCGAGATAGCGGTCGAGGACCACGTCGGCGCGGCGCTCGTGAGCCGTCACGTCGACGGGCTGGCGCCCTCGGCGGCCGAGCGGTCGCTGTACCGTCGTCAGTTGCGACTGGCGAAGGGCCCCGAGTACCTGGAGGAGGGGGAGCTCCGCCGGCGTGACGTGCTGGAGTACGCGGCGACCATCGACGAGCGGGCGGTCGTGCCGGAACTGCGCGGCGACGCGCTCGTCGACGTCGGGCCGGGCGGCGAGCCGACGGCCGCCGACGGCGGGCGAGCGGAGCGGTCGGGCGGGGACGAACGCTGACCGGTGAGCCGGTCCCGTCGCGAGCCCCGTCCGTGGACCGGTCTTGTGATCATGTTGCAAAACAACTAAGCGTCGTCGCCCCGTACGACGGGGTGATGAGCGAGGAGACCATCGAGGACATCCGGGAACGGAAGATCGAGGAACTCCGGTCGGGCGACGCCGGCGGCGGAGCGGGGACGGATGGCGAGAGCGGCGGGGAGACCCCGTCGGAGCCGATCCACGTGGACGGCGCCGAGGAGTTCGAGTCGACGGTCGGCGCCCACGACGTGGTGCTGGTCGACTTCTACGCGGACTGGTGTGGCCCCTGTAAGGCGATCGCACCGGTCGTCGAGGAGCTGGCCGCGGAGACCGACGCCGCGGTGGCGAAGGTGGACGTCGACGCGAACCAGCGGCTGGCCTCGGAGTACGGCGTCCGTGGCGTGCCGACGCTCCTGGTGTTCGCCGACGGCGAGCCCGCCGAGCGGATGGTCGGCGCACAGGGGGAGGCCCAGTTGCGCGGCGCGCTGGCCGACCACGGCGCGGCGTGACCGAGAAAGTCCTCTAACATCTGTCGAGAACGCTTTCGTGACTGTAGTCGACGCGGCGACCGAGAAAGCCCTCGACCCGGTCGCTAGCAGTTGGGATCGTTCCCGTGATCGCACTCGACGCGACGAAATAGAAAGCCCTCGGCGCGGTCGCGGTCGCTGAGCGGCATATCCTCGGTCGCTTCGCTCGCTCACGGCGATC
>CAZMWG010000174.1:0-4820 GCA_964569925.1 uncultured Halobacteriales archaeon
CGACAACCGCGACACGATCCGTGACGTCGTCCGGACGGAGGTCGAGAAGTACCGCGAGACGCTGGACCGGGGCGGCCGGCGGGTCCGCGCGGTCGCCGAGGAGTACGCCGAGGGCGGCGACCCGATCCCGACCGAGGAGCTGATCGAACTGTACGACAGCCACGGGATCCAGCCCGACATGGTCGAGGAGATCGCCGCCGAGGTCGGTGTCGCGGTGGCGGTGCCCGACGACTTCTACGCGCTGGTCGCCGGCCGCCACGGCGGCGGCGAGGCCTTCGAGGAGTCCGCCGACGAGGCCTACGAGGACCGGATCGACGACCTCCCCGAGACCGACCGGCTCTACTACGACGACCAGCAGCGCACGGAGTTCGAGGCGATGGTGCTGGAGACCTTCGAGCGCGACGACGGCCGCGTCGACGTGGTGCTCGACCAGACGATGTTCTACCCGGAAGGCGGGGGACAGCCCTCGGACCGCGGCACGCTCACGACCGACGACGCCACCGTCGAGGTGGCGGACGTCCAGATCCACGGCGGCGTGATCGTCCACACCTGCGACGCGAACCCGGGCACCGGGGAGTTCGTCCGCGGTCGGATCGACGCCGAACGCCGCCGCCGGCTGATGGCCCACCACACCGCGACCCACCTGGTCGTCGACAGCGCCCGGCGGGTGCTGGGCGAGCACGTCCGCCAGGCCGGCGCCCAGAAGGGCGTCGACTCCTCGCGGATCGACCTGCGTCACTACCGGTCGGTCACCCGCGAGGAGATCGAGGAGATCGAGCGGGTCGCCAACGGGATCGTCCGGGACAACGTCGCCGTCGAGCAGGAGTGGCCCGACCGCCACGAGGCCGAGGCCGAGCACGGCTTCGACCTCTACCAGGGCGGGATCCCGCCGGGCGAGCGCATCCGGACGATCGCCGTCGCCGACGACGTCCAGGCCTGCGGGGGCACCCACGTCGCCCGCACGGGCGACATCGGCGCGATCAAGGTGCTCTCCACCGAGCGGATCCAGGACGGCGTGATCCGCTTCACCTTCGCCGCCGGCGAGGCCGCGATCGAGGCCACCCACCGCACGGAGAGCGCCCTCTACGAGACCGCCGAGACCCTCGACGTCGCCCCCGAGGCCGTCCCGGAGACCGCCGAACGGTTCTTCGAGGAGTGGAAGGAGCGGGGAAAGGAGATCGAGGCGCTGAAAGAACAGCTCGCCGAGGCCCGCGCCTCGGGCGGCGCCGACGCCGAGGAGATCGAGGTCGCCGGGACGACCGCCGTCGTCCAGCGGATCGACGCCGACATGGACGAACTGCGCGCCCAGGCAAACGCCCTCGTCGAGCAGGGCCGGATCGCCGTCCTGGGCTCGGGCGCCGACGGCGCCCAGTTCGTCGTCGCGGTGCCCGACGGCGTGCCCGTCAACGCCGGCGAGGTGGTCGGGGAACTCGCCGCGACGGTCGGCGGCGGCGGCGGCGGTCCGCCGGACTTCGCCCAGGGCGGGGGCCCCGACGCCGACGCGCTGGAGGAGGCACTCGCCTCCGCCCCCGACGTGCTCCGCGGGGTCGCCGACGTCTGATGGCGACCGTCGACCGCGACGGCACCGCGCTGTACTACGAGACCGACGGCGACCCCGACGGTGGGACGGTCGCGTTCGTCGGCGACGTCGGCGCCGGCGCCTGGCTGTGGAGCTTCCAGCACGGCGCCGTCGCCGGCCCCCGCGAGGCGCTGACCTGGGACCTCCGGGGGACGGGCCGTTCCTCGGCGCCGCCCGGCCCCTACGCCGTCGAGACGCTGGCCGCGGACCTGGAGGCGGTCCTGGCCGATCGCGGGGTCGCCACGGTCGACCTCGTGGGCGCCGGCCTGGGCGGGATGGTCGCGCTCGCCTACGCCCACCGCTACGCCCGCGCCCGCTCGCTGGTCCTGTTCGGGACCGCCGCCGACGGCGCCGCGGTCACCGACCGGCTCGAGGACCTCCGGGCCGACCCCGGCGACCCGGCGGCCCTGCGGCGCTCGCTGTCGGCCGCGCTCGACGCCGACCCGGCCGACCACCCCGAGGTCGTCGACCGGATCGTCGGCTGGCGTGCCGAGGACGACGCCGACCTCGCGGCCTGGGACGCCCAGGCCGCGGCGATGCGGGGGTTCGAGGCGCCGCCGCCCTACGAGATCACCCAGCCCGCGCTGGTGGCCCACGGGGTCGCCGATCGGATCGTCCCGCCCGAGGCCGGCCGGCGGCTGGCCGAGGAGCTCCCCCGCGGCGAGTTCCTGGCCGTCGAGGGCGGCCACCTCTGCTTTCTGGAGTCCGCCGCCGCCGTGAACGACGAACTCCTCGCCTGGCTGGACGAACGGGACGGCTGACGGAGCGGGAGGTGGTGTGCAGATACGCGACGACGCATCGGGAGACGGACACCGGACGCCCTCGGCACGCTTCAGGACTCCGTGACGGATATTTCCTGCTCGAACGGTGCCGCCGTAGATTCCCGGAGAGTCTCCCCCGTCCATCCGGTGGGACTCGGCTATCGACCCGTCCGAACCCTGGCGGACTGAGAGGGCGAGCGGGGTTGCACAAGCCCGGCGACGCAAGTCGCGAGGCGGCCTCGGGGAGGCCGCCTCGACCCGTGCGAACGGGCGCCTTCGGCGCCCGTGAGCGGACGCCGCAGGACCGAGCGCAGCGAGGGACGGGGAGCGCAGCGAGCCGCGGGACCGCAACCCCGCGAGGGCTTTCCGTGCATGACGACCGACCCTCTCACCCCTTCTCCGAACACTATCGGCCGCGACGGCGGAGCTTTTCAGTCCCGCCCCCCTCTCTGGAGGTGATGGAACCACGGATCGCGCTGTTGAACGCCGCCCACGACCCGGCGGGCAACCGGCGGAACTTCCGGCGGGAGCTCGACGCGACGCTCGTGGAGTACCACCCGGTCACGGGCGACCTGCCGGAGACGTTCGACTTCGACGGGTTCGTCGTCACCGGCTCGCGGTCGTCGGTGTACGACGACGAGCCCTGGATCGCGGACCTGCGGGAGTGGGTCTCGGGGGCGCTCGACCGGGACCTGCCGGCGCTGGGGGTGTGTTTCGGCCACCAGCTGCTGGCCGCGGTCCTCGGGGGGCGCGTCGAGGGGATGGGCGAGTACGAGATCGGCTACCGGACGGTCGAACACGACGGCTCGAACCGGCTGCTCGCGGGCGTCCCGGAGGAGTTCACCGCCTTCACGACCCACTCCGATCGGGTCGTGGAGCTCCCGCCGGGGGCGGAGCCGTTCGCGGAGAACGACTACGGCCTGCACGGGTTCCGCCACGGCCACGCCTTCGCGGTGCAGTTCCACCCGGAGTACGACGTCGACACCGCCCGCGAGGTGACGACCGGCAAGGAGGACCAACTCGGGAGCGAGCGGGTCCGCGAGGTGGTCGACGGGATCACCGAGGAGAACTACCGGGCCGCCTGCGAGGCCAAGACGCTGTTCGACAACTTCGTCGCGTACGTCCGCGACCACGCGGTCGACGACCCGGTCGCGGGCGGCGAGCCCGCGCCCGCCGGGAGTCCGGCCGCCGACGACGGCACGCCGACCGCCGAGAGCGCCGGGACCGACGACGACTGATTCTCTTCCGCACCCTCCGGACGGGGGGCCGGTAGCCCGACCCTACCCCCGGCGGGGCGGCGACGCGGAGCGGAAGCGACCGAGCAGTCCGCGGTTGTCCGCGAGCAGTCGGTAGAGTCGCTCGCGGACCCCGGCGTAGCCCGGCACCGACCGCAGACGGGCGAAGACGGGCGCGAGCGGCGGGAACATCCGTTCGAGGCTCCGCTCGGCGGCCGCGCCACAGGAGTGGACGGCGTCGTCGGTCAGCAGGTGGGCACACCGGTCGTAGTCCCCGGGGAGCCGCGCCCGCCGGTCCGGGGTGAGTTCGGAGAAGCCGACCGGCTCGAACTCGCCGAAGCGCAGCGCCACCCGGGCCGACCAGGAGCAGAACCCGCAGTCGTCGTCGTAGACGAGTCGCGGGGGCGCCGGCGAGCCCTCGCCCGACGCGGACCGTCGTGGCGACGACCGGTCGGCGCCCGGGAGCGGACCGTCGCCCATCAGGTGTACCGGCCGGTCTCGGCGCCACAGTCCTCACAGACCGTCACGAGCGCGTCCCGGCCGTCGACGGTCTCGACCCGGTGGCGGGTGCGGCCGCCACAGTCCTCACACGCTCGCAGGGTCTCCGTCTCGCGGCTCGCCAGCGGCGCTCCGACCGCCGTCGCGAGGACCCGCTCGTCGCCGTCGTTGCGGCCCAGTTGCCACTCGCCGGGGGCAAACCGGACACACTCGCCGGCGGCCACCTCGACGTCGCCATCCTCGGTCTCGAAGGTGGCGACGCCCTCGATCACGTGGAACACCTCCTCCTGGGCGGGGTGGCGGTGGTAGCCGAAGCCGAACGTCTCGCCGGGCGCCAGTTCGTAGTGGTTGATCGCCACGTCGGTCGTTCCCAGCGCCTCCGTCAGCGGCCGCTTGGCCGTTGCCGGCCCCATCCGCGGGTCGATCTCCTCGATCCGAACCTTCTCCATACGACGACGTAGCGGACGCGCCGAGTAAAGTCCGTCGCGGGTCGCCCCTCACTTCCGGTCGACGTCGATCTCGTCGTCCAAGCCGCCGAGCCAGTCGACGTCCTCGAGCTCCGCCAGCCGCTCCCGGAAGTGTCGCTCGCACAACCCCACCGACACCCCCGACTTCTCGACCGTGATGTCGGCCGCCTCGTCGCAGTAGTGACACTGCATACACGGAGGTACCGGCCTCATCGCATTGAAGGCTCCGCTCCCCGCCGCCGGTTGCCGGACGAAGACGCCGGACGGCACCCGGCCGCCG
>CAZMWG010000174.1:4920-6310 GCA_964569925.1 uncultured Halobacteriales archaeon
CCGCCGTCCCGACCGTCCGGGGCCGACCGTCACAGCGCCGCCCTGACGCGCTCCCAGGCGTCGGCGTCGAGCCCGTCGACGCCCAGTTCGCGACCGTGCGCGTCGCTCCCGCCGGTCGCCAGCAGATCGTGGCGCTCGATCGCCCGCTCGACCGGCGTCCGGTCGACCTCGCGGCCGTAGGGGTAGTGCAGCTCCACGGCGTCCAGGTCGGCCGACAGCGCCAGCGCGGCGGCCGGGTCGGGGTACCGTAGCGGGTGAGCCAGCCCGACGACCGGACAGGCCTCGGCCAGCAGGCGCCGACCCCGCTCGAAGGAGGGGACGTCCCGCGGGACGTAGCAGGGCCCGTCGTCGCCGATCAGGTCCGCGAACGCGTCCTCGACGGTGAGCTCCGTCGCCTCGGCGATCGCCCGCGCGACGTGTGGCCGGCCGATCCCCGGCCGGATCTCGACCGGGAGGTCGACGCCGAGGCGGTCCTCGACACGCTCGACGATCGCTCGCCCGCGGGCCTCGCGGTCGCGCTGGAGTCGCTCGCACTCGGCGACCAGCCCGTCGGTCCGCTCGACCCCGTAGCCCAGCAGGTCCACGCGGCCCGCGTCGCTCTCGACCCGCAACTCGATGCCGTGGAGCAGCGTGACCCCGTCGCGCTCGGTCGTCGGCCCGTCCAGGGCCGGGTTGAGGCGGTCGTGGTCGGTGATCGCGACGACGTCGACGCCCGCCCGGCGCGCGGCGGCCGGTACCTCGTCGAGTTCGAGCGTCCCGTCCGAGTTCGTCGTGTGTGCGTGTAGGTCCGCGACGAGCATACTCCCCGTCGGGCCGGCTCCCGGAAGCCGGTTCCGTGGTCCTTATACACATACGACCGGTTAGGCATTATTAATGGTGAAGGTTTATGACGGATCGTGTTCTTCTCGGAGACATGCGACTGATGAACGCGGCGACCGACGAGCTACGCTCGCACAGCTACCCGGCGACGACGGACGAACTCATCGAGTCCTGCGGGGAGTGCGAGCTCACCCTGCCCAACGGGACGGAGACGCTCGGGGAGGTCCTCGGGCGGGTCCCGTCCGAGACCTTCGAGGACGCCGAGGACGCCCGGCTCTCGGTGTACAGCGCGGTCTCGACGAAGGCCGTCGGTCGCGTGGGCTACTCCGACCGGGACCCGGTCTGTCCCGGCGAGGACGGCCCCGACCAGGTCTCGCTGTAGCGCCGGCCGGGAACCGCGGCGGCCCCGATATCACAGCGGTAACAGCGCGCAAGCCCACGAGTTCACTCGTGGGAGGAGGCGCGTAAGCTCGATCTGACTCCGATTCAGCACTGAAGATACGTCCCACGGACCCGGAAGTGGTCGGTGGGACGGGCTGTCCGTCAGCCAGCCCCGGAGTCAGGGGACGAC
>CAZMWG010000175.1:0-5050 GCA_964569925.1 uncultured Halobacteriales archaeon
GCGCTGGAGGACTTCGCCGCCAACGTCGACTCGACGCACTACCTGGTGGGCAGCGTCGTCGGCCCCGACCCGTTCCCGCGGATGGTTCGGGAGTTCCAGTCGGTGATCGGCGAGGAGGCCCGCGAGCAGATCCAGGAGATGCACGGGGAGTTGCCCGACGCCTGCGTGGCGTGTGTCGGCGGCGGGTCGAACTCGATCGGACTGTGGCACGCGTTCAAGGAGGACGACGTGGCGTTCTACGGCGCGGAGCCCGGCGGCACCGACGACGACCACCACTCGGCGCCGCTGTCGAAGACCCGACAGGAGGAGCCGCGGATCTTCCAGGGGATGAAGACCCGCGTCATCGACGACGGGACGGAGAACCACTCCGTCTCCGCGGGACTGGACTACCCCGGCGTCGGCCCGGAGCACGCGGCGCTCCAGGAGATGGGACGGGCGGAGTACCACGCCGTGAGCGACGAGGAGGCGCTCGCGGCCTTCCGCGAACTCAGCGAGACCGAGGGGATCATCCCCGCCCTGGAGCCGAGCCACGCCATCGCGCTGGCGATCAAACTCGCCGAGGAGGACCGCCACGACACGCTGCTGGTGAACCTCTGTGGCCGGGGCGACAAGGACATGGACACCGCCGCAGGGAAGTTCGACCTGTAGTCGGCGCCGCGACGACTCGGCGCCGGACCGCGGGACGGCGGAGGCGGCCCGACGTCGGCGCGGGAAGCGACGGGCGGGTCGGCGCCTACAGCTCCTTCTCGAAGTGGACCAGTTCGTAGCCGGCCTCCGTGGACTCGCCGACCGCCTCGTAGCCGGCCTCGCGGTAGAAGGCCACCGCGGCGGTCTGTCGGCGGGCGGTGGTGGCGAGCAGGAGGTCGTGACCCAGTTCGCGGGCGCTCTCCTCCAGGGCGGCCAGGAGCCGACGGCCGTACCCCCGCCGCTGGTGGGTCGGGGCGACGCGCATCCGGTGGAGTTCCGCCGCGCCGGGGACGGTGCGCTCGTCCGGGTGACCCGCCTCGTTGGGGAGCACGCCGCCCATCGCGACGAGACGGCCGTCGCGGGCCTCGGGCGGACGGCCGTCCGCGTCGCCGGGCGCCGAACCGCCGCGGTCCGGGTCGGACCTGGCCCCGCCGTCCCCGGTGTCGGATCCGGGGGTCGTGCCGACGAGGAAGGCCCCGTCGGCGTAGGCCTCCCGAACCGAGCGGAGGTCCCCGGTGGCCGGGATGTCCGTCGGGTCGGTGCCGGACTCGCGCATGGCCCACTCGTGGAGAGTCCACACCGCGTCGGCGTCGCCGTCCTCGTACGGTCTGAGCGTGAGATCCGTCACTCCGCCGTGGTTGTCCGCGCTCGGGCATGACGCCTTCGGGACGCTCCCGGCCGCCCGGTTCGAGACCCCCACCGCCGGCCTCGGTCGTCGGCCGACACCGACCGGGCTTGCCTCCCGACGGTCCGTCCCCGGCGGGACCGCCCGCCGACCGGAACCCGTTCTCGTCGACGAGAACGGGTCGCACGGCGTGAGACGCTGGTGGACGCTTCACGGTCGAACGGCCACTCCACGGAGATATGGCCACGCAACGAACACGGGACCGCGAGGACGGCGACGCCGAGGCCGTGTCGACCCTCCGCTGTCGGAACCACGACGGCGACCGACCGTACACCCTGTCCGTCCGTTTCCTCGACGCCGACGGCGAGGTCGCGTTCACCGAACGGGTCCGCCTGGAATCGATGGGGACGGCAACGGCCACGCCCGACCTCGACCGGGGCCTCTACCGCGTCGTGGCGTCGACGGGAGACGACCGCGACGCGGCGGACTGCCTGGTCGGCCCCGCGGCCGGCCGCGGGGCGCTGGTCGAGGTGGGCAACGGGTTGGTCAGCGTCACCGACGGGTCGGTGTGACCGACCCCGCCGCTGCGTCCGGCACCACACCCGTCGCATCACGGTCGGCAGGTTAGGTCCGTCCGGTCGTAACGACGGACGACACCGGGGAGCGGCCGCCGTGACGCCGACCATCCCCGGCGACGCCATGAGCGAGCGCGAACGGACCATCGACGGAGAGCGAGGAGACGAACGACCGACCTGGACCGACGCGGAGCGTCGGGAACGGACCACCCGCCCCGACGACCGGGCCCGGGGGTCGGTCGACTGTGAACTGTGCGAGCAGCGGGTCCCGCCGGCGGAGGCCGTCGGCGTCGACGTCGGCGGCGCGGGGACGGCGACGCTGTGTGCCTTCTGTGCCGACTCGCTGTTCGACGTCGACGCCGGCCCCGCCGGGTCGGCCTCGGACACCGGTGTCGTCCTCCCCGACCGGAGCGACGCCGCGGGCGGCCGGACGACGGAGACCGTACGGGAAGGGGAGCAGGTCCGAGCGGCCGGACGGGGCGAGGGGGACGCGACCGCCCGGCGGCCGGCGTCGGCGGTCACCTGGTCGCCGCCGGCGGTACGGACCGACGGCGGGTTGACCGGGACGCTGCTGGGGGTCCACCGCCTGTCGCTGTCGCTGCTGTGGGCGATCCACCGGACGAACGTCCGGATCACCGAGCGACTGATCGACGAGGTGGACGTCGAGTTGCTCGCGGTCCTGGGGACGGCGCTGTCGGCGGTCGTCGCGGTCGCGTTCGCGCTCGGGTGAACGAGGCCGACGTCGGACCGTCCGAACGGCGCCGACGGCCGTCCGACCGGCGTTCGGTCCGGCACCGGACACATTGAATATCTAACCGCTTTGGCCGAAAAGTACCGGACGCGGGCTTCCGGCCGCGGGAACGAGCGAAAGCTTCATTGTTCACATGCCAACGTATTTTCCATGGGCGAAGGATCGAACAACTACCGAGCCGCCCTGTACGTCGTCGCGGTGGTGGGGGCAGTCCTCGCCGCCGCGATCGTCGCCCCGTCGGTCTGGAACGCGGTCCAGTCCACGAGCGAGCAGACCGGCGACGAATCACAGGTCACGGTCCTCACCCTCCGGGGTGGGACCAACGCCGCGAACGTCAACGCGATCAGCGACCAGCTCCGCGAAGCCCGGAACAATCCGGCGACCGAGGCCGTGGTGTTGCGGGTCGACAGCCCCGGCGGACCGGTCACCTCCAGTTCGGAGTTCTACCTGGCGGTCAACCGGACTGCCGCGGAGATGCCGGTCGTCGCCTACGTCGAGGGGTCGGCCGCCTCCGGCGGCTACTACGGAATCGCCCCCGCCGACGCGATCTACGTGAAACCCGCCTCCACGGTGGGCAGCATCGGCGTGATCGTCCAGGCGCCGCTGAGCACGATCCGCCAGTCGGCCGAGACCCAGGACGCGGTCCTGCGGACGGGGCCGGACAAGGCACAGGTCTCCGTCGACGGGCTCCGGCAGGACCTGGAGACGCTGCAGAACTCCTTCGTCAACACGGTGATGCGCCACCGCGGTGACGAACTGGCCCTGACCCGCCAGCAGGTCTCCAACGGGAGCACATACCTCGGCGGCCAGGCCGTGGAGAACGGCTTCGCCGACGAGATCGGCACCGTGGAGTCGGCCGTCGCCGAGGCGGCCGACCGGGCCGACGGCATCGAGGGCGAGAACTACGACGTGCGCTACCGCGAACTGCCCCAGCTCGACCTCGGCCTGGGCCTGTTGGCCGGTGCCGAGGAGGTGGAGCGAGTCAACGGGAGCGTCGTCTACGTGGACGCGAGCGACGCGGACGCGGGAGCGTCCGAGGAGTTCGCCCGGCCGGAGTTCTACGCCGTCTGGGGCGTGCCGGCCGATTCGGTCAACGACACGGAGGTGATCCGAAATGGATCCTGAGGAAGTCATCAAGCCGCTGGCGCTGTTCGGGATCGTGCTGATCGCGGTCGTGGCCCTGACGGCGATCGTCTCGCTGTCGGCGGCCGACACGGAGGCGCCGCCGCCTGACGGCTCGAACGTGCAGGGACAGTCGCCGTCCCAGTACCAGCCCGACGCGGTCGATCCGGACGTCGCCAGCGAGGGCGGCGAGATCACGGTCGACTCCGACGCCGCCGACGGGCGCATCCTCGTCGACTCCCGGCACGGCAACCAGCTGCCCGACGACGGGATCGCTCGAGTGTCACAGGCGCTGTTCGAGGCCGGCTACTCGATCGAGGTGGGTGGCCAGACCGCGGAGCGCGGGTTCAACGCCACGCTCGAGCGGTTCGACGCCGTGCTGATCGTCCAGCCGACCACGGAGTACACCGCGGGCGAGCGGAAGGCGCTGCGCGAGTACGCCGACCGCGGCGGTCGGGTGGTGGTGCTCGCCGACGCGCCCAGCCTGGTGGCCGGTCGGTTCAGCACGACCACGGTCGACTTCGGCGCCAACAACCTCACCGCCGCGTTCGGGACGCGACTGGGCACCGAGGAGCTGTACAACCTCGACGACGCGGCCAACGACAACAACTACGAGAGCATCTACGCCTCGCCCGTCTCCGACGGGGTGCTCACGGAGGGCGTGGAGACGGTCACCTTCGACACCGCGACCAGCGCGGTGATCCGGGATGGGACCGGCGCCCAGGCGGTGATCCGGGCCGCCGAGGGGACCACCTCGGCCGAGACCCGGCGGGTCGCCCGCTACCCGACGGTGGTCCGTAACGGCAACTTCACGTTCGTCACCGACGCCTCGTTCATGCAGACCTCCGAGATTTACGACGAGGACAACGAGGTGTTCGTCGGGAACCTGCTCGAGTACATGCTCGCCGGCGACGCCCCGGACGGGCTGGTCCAGGAGACCCCGACGCCGACCCCCGCCGGCCCACCCGGTCCGGGCTCGGGTGTCGGGGGCGGTAGCGGCGGATCGGGAACGCCCGCACCGCCGACGCCGCCCGCGACCGGCACCGCGGCGCCCTGAGACCGGCGCCCGAGCGGACCGTCGACTCCGCCTCGAACCCACACCCTTTCGACGGGCTCGTCGAACGGACCCGGTCGAGTGCCCCGAGACGGGTCGGGCGACGGCACGGCGCCGGCCCCGGCCGTCGATCCCCACCCGCGACCGACCGGGACGGCGCCGAACGGGTCCGCCGCCCCTTCGTTCGGACCGGCGACCGTGCGGTGACCCGCCCGACCGTCGTGCGGACGTCGCGG
>CAZMWG010000175.1:5150-6260 GCA_964569925.1 uncultured Halobacteriales archaeon
GCGGACTGTACGGTGATCGCGGCGGACCACCCCGGAAGTGCGGCCGACGAGGTGATCGACAACGCCGGCTTCGCGGTGGCGCCGACGGTCGACGCGATCGCGAGCGTGCTGGAACGGGCGCTCGACGGCGACCGCCCGCCGCGCGATCCCGTGGAGCGAGCGTCGATGTACGACTGGAGCGCCGTGACCGATCAGACGGAGTGGTCGTCCCGCGCGCCACGACCTCCGGCGTGAACTGGACAAACAGGGGGATTTTCGTCGCGACCGGAACGTTGTTGCCGTCGACCGAACACACACCGTCGGGTGGTGAGCGACCGTCGTCGGACCTCCGAGGCCGACGTCGAGAGTCGTCACGCCCGTTCACACCATGCCCGTCCCGTCGACCTGCCCGGAGTGTGGAGCGATCGACGTCACGGTCCGTGACGTGCCGCCGGACATGCACGACCGGGGCGACAGTTGGACGACACGCGCCGAGTGCGAGGCCTGTGACGAGTACGTCGAGTGGTTCGGCTGACCCCGACCGGCGGTCACCCGAAACGCCCTTCCGGTCGCCCGGACCGTGCCCGACCGGCGGGGCCCTAGCGGGCTGTTACCGTCCCTTAGTCCCACGGTAACCGGACGCCGCTCGCCGTCCGACCTATCATACTTTTGCTCCGTCCCACACAGGGACAGGAACGAGATGTCCTACACCTCCCCGCCCGACTGCCCGCACTGCGAGACCGGCACCGTTCACGTCGACAAGCCCTGGCTGGACGGCGTCTGCGTCCAGTGTGGTCGCTCCATCGACACGACCGCGGTCGAGACCCGCATCTCCGACTAGCCCCGCGAGCGAGAACCGGCCCCGGTCACCGGAGGCTCCGTCTCACCTCGGCAGGGTCGTCGCCCCCCAGTTGCGCCCCAGCGCCACGGCGTCGAACACGTCCACGTCGCCGTCGCCGTCGAAGTCGACCGCCGCGTCGTAGTCGCCGTCGCCCGCCGACGAGCGCCAGGCCCGTCCCAGCAGGGTCGCGTCCCGGATACCGACGCTCCCGTCGCCGGTCGCGTCGCCGGCGAGTCGCACGGGCGCGGTCACCGCCGTCGTCGCCCTGTTCCCGTTCCCGTCGACCGCCG
>CAZMWG010000176.1:124-6238 GCA_964569925.1 uncultured Halobacteriales archaeon
GCCGACAGCGGCGTCGAGACAGACGCCGACAGCGGCGTCGAGACAGACGCCGACAGCGGCGTCGAGACAGACGCCGACACGGCGTAACCGGAGCCCCCGGCGCCGGTCAGTAGATCCCCTCCTCGGCGAACAGGTCGTCGAGTTCGGCCATCGACTCGACGACCGCGTCACAGGCCGGCGCGACGGCGGGCTTGGGGTCGAAGCCGACGGCGAGCCCGGCCGCCTCCAGCATCGGCAGGTCGTTGGCGCCGTCGCCGACGGCGACCGTCGCCGTCCGGTCCTCGCCCAGCACCGCCGTCGCGACCTCCAGAGCGTCGTCCTTGGTCCCCTCGATCAGCGGCCCCGCCACCTCGCCGGTCAGGGCGCCGTCGGCGACCGGGAGCCGGTTGGCGACGACGGCGTCGACCGCGACCTCTGCCTTCGCGAGCGCCCGCTCGACGCCGCGCTCGAAGCCGCCGGTGAACACACAGACCGTCACGCCGGCCGCGCGCAGCGACCGGATCACGCCCGCGGCGCCCGGGCGTAGCTCGACCGCGTCGAACGCCGCCGCGGCCTCGTCGTCGTCGAGCCCCTCCAGCAGCGCACACCGTCGGCGCAGGCTCTCCGCGTAGTCGATCCCGTCGTTCATCGCCCGCTCGGTGATCTCGGCCATCTCCCCGGCCGTCCCGTTTCGCTCCCCCAGCAGCACGGTCATCTCGGAGTCCGAGAGCGTCCCGTCAAAGTCGAAGGCGACCAGCATCGTCCGCCCGGTCGCGCCCGGCGGGCTTGAAACCGGGCGGTCCGGCGGCGCCACAACGACCCGACTCGCCCGTCGACCCCCCCTCGCGGGACCCGGGCGTTGTGAGCTCTCGACCCGTCGGGCGACCGCGGGAGGTCGGGAACCGCCCCGACGAAGGTCACGACGACGTCCCTTCCGCGCTGCCGTCGGTACCACCCCGGCAGTTCGATGTCGGCACGTCCATCGACGCCAGCAAGGACGGTTCTGGGCTCTGTCTCGGTCGGGAGCCGTACTGGCACGGCCCACAACCCCACCGTCGGTGAGTGGGGAACCTCCCGCCGTGGGACGCCCGGTCCGTGACCGGGAACCCCACGACTTCAGTCGTGGGAGGATGTCAGTCTCAGACACGTCGACGCAGGAGCGTTCCTCGACAAACGCCCGTCTCGCTTCTCCGCTGAACAGCAACGGAAGAGTACCCGAACACGTCGAACGTCGGTGTCCCGCCGGTGTGACCTTCCCCGTCACAGACGATAGGGGAACGGCCGAATCCAGACCGTCGCCGGCCCGTCGTTCGTGTAAGCGCCGGACTGCGGTCTCAGGGCCGCGGGGGGTCGCCGTCGTAGGCGTCGCGGTCGCCGTAGAAGTTCAACAGCGCGAACTGCAGCTTCTCGGGCTCGACGTCGATCAGCTCGGCCCGCTCCTCGGGCGGGAACGAACCGCGGACGGCGTAGTCGCCCATCTCGCGCCGGGCTGCGGTGGTGTACCGCCGGTCCAGAAGCACCCGGGCGCCGAAGTCCTCCGGCGACCGGACCACCCGACCGACCGCCTGTCGGGTCTTGCGGATCGTGGGGATCTCGACCGCGTAGCGCCAGCCGTCGCCGTCCTCGAAGGCGCTCTCGTAGGCGTCCTGGACGGCCTCCGTCCGGTCGTCCAGGTGCGGGTAGGGGACGCCGACGACGACCACCGTGCGGGCGTCGTCGCCGTCGTAGCTCACCCCCTCGCCCAGCGTTCCCCACAGCGAGGTGCACAGCACTCCGTCGTCGTCGGCGACGAACCGCTCCCGGAGGTCCCGGGCCTGGGTTCCGGGCTCGTCGAGGTAGCGGGTCGCCGCGACGTCGAGCCGGTCGTGGTAGCGTTCGGCCTCGGCGTAGCTGGGGAAGAAGGCGAGCGTGTTGCCCGGTGTGAACCGGACGACCTCCTCCAGGGTCTCGGTGATCGTCCGCTGGACGGCGGGGTCGTCGCGGTCGCTGGCGAACAGCGCCGGCCCGTCGACGGCGTAGGTCCGCCGGCGGTCCTCGGGGAACTGCTGGCCGTAGGCCATCGTCTCGGGGTCGTCCAGCCCGAGGACGCTCTCCGTGACGTCGAACGGCCGCAGCGTCGCGCTCATCAGCACGGTCGCGTGCAGGTCCTCGAACAGCTCCCCGGTCACGGCCGACGGGATACAGGTGTACAGCTCCGCGCGGCCGTAGATCTCGCCGTCCCCGCCGCCCCGGTCCCCGCTCGCGCCGGCGTCTCCGGCCCCGCCGGACCCGCTCGTGCGCTGGTCCCGGCGGACGCTGACCACCGGGTAGCGCCCCTCGGCGTCGCTGCCGTCCAGCCACTCCGCGACGAACCCGGCGGCCTGGAGGGTCGGACACTCCTTGCGGGCGTCGAGGTCGCCCTGTTTGAACCGCCGCTCGTAGCGCTCGTCGAGCTCCCGACCCAGCTCCACGGCGGCCTCCAGCTCCTCGTCGAACCCCGGTCCGGAGTAGCTCCGCAGGAAGCTCATCGTCAGCGCGTCGCGGCGCTCGTCGTCCTCGATCGAGAGGTCGTACCACTCCTCGCCCACGCGTCCGCGCTCGCCGAAGCCCAGCGCCTCGTCGTAGGTCGCCCACAGCGCGTCCCGGAAGGTGCCGAGGACGTTGAGCGCGGCCTCGGCGCGCCGGTCGTCGAGCTCCGCCAGCTCCTCGACGGCGCCGGTCAGCGTCCGCTCGGTGAGGGTCCGTCGGGCGTGGTCGCGGGCGGCGTCCTCGACGTTGTGGGCCTCGTCGAACACCGCGATCACGTCCTCCGGGTCTCGGCCCAGCCATCGGAAGAACTGCTCGCGGATCGTCGGGTCCAGCAGGTGGTGGTAGTTACACACCGCCAGGTCCACCCCCTCCATCCCCTCCTTCAGCAGCTCGTAGCCACACATCCCCCGCTCGCCCGCGTATGCGTAGACGTCGTCGGGCGTACGGACGTCGTCGTACAGCCAGGCGTAGAAGTCGTCCGTGTCGGCGGTGAGGTTACGCCGGTAGTGGTCACAGGTCGCCCGCTCCTCGAGTTCCTCGATCTCCTCCTCCAGGTCGCGCAACTCGTCGACGACCGTCGAGCGGGCCCCGGCCGCGTCCGCGTCGCCGGCCCGTGCCTCGTCGAGTAGCTGCTCGCGGCGCCGCTCGAGTTCCTCGCGGTCCTGTTCGGTCTCGACCAGCTCGCGGGTGGTGTCCCGCAGCGCCTGACACTCCTCGTAGTCGACGTCGATGTGACACATCGACCCCTTCCCCCGGAAGACGACCGCGCGGAGCCGCTCGCGCTCCGCGATCGCACGGGCGTCCTCGACGAACTGGCGCATCTGCTGGTGGACGTTCGTCGTGATGACGACCGTCTTGTCGGTCTCGTCGGCCCGCTCCAGGGCCGGCACCAGCGCCCCGAGGGTCTTGCCGGTGCCACAGGCTCCCTCGAACAGGACGTCCCGACCGTCCGCCAGCGCCGCCTCGATGCGGTCCATCGCCTCGCGCTGGTGGTCGTAGGGCTCCTCGTAGGGGAAGTACCGCATGTACCCCGGTCGCTCGGTCGCCACGTCGGTTCTTGCCCGTTCCCGGTCAAAAGGGTTCGCCTCGGCCCGCCGCCTCGACGCACACCCGCCGGACGGCGCCGCCGTCCTCGCGCTCTCGGCGACCGATCCGCCGCCCGGTCCCGTGGACTCTCGCGGCGGCGACGCCGGCGCCGACCACGACCGACACGTCGGGACGAGCGTCGGAGCCGCCGACCGGAGTGGCCCCGGATTAGTGTCCGCGGAACGTAGGGGAACCGTGCTCACCATCGTCTCGGACACACACGGCACCGACGGCCACCGCCTGCGTGACCACACCCTCGACTCCGTCCGTGCGGCCGACCGGGTCGTCCACGCCGGCGACTTCACCACCGAACGCGTCCACGACGCCTTCGCTCGCGAGGCCGCCGCCCTGACGGCCGTCGCCGGGAACAACGACGAACCGGCCCTCGCCGACCGGCTCCCGGCGACCGCGACCATCGAGTACGCGGGACTCGGACTCGTCGTCGCGCACGGCCACGATCACACCGCGACGGCCCTGGAGATGCTGGCCCGCCAGGAGGAGGCGGACGTGATCGTCGTCGGTCACTCCCACCGACCGGAACTCGTCGAGCGGGACGGACGGCTGTGGCTCAACCCGGGGAGTCACGCCGACCCGCGGCGGTACGAGCCCGCCCACGGGGAGGTCGAGCGCGTCGAGGAGAGGGTCGAACTGCGGGTGCGTCGACCGGACGGCTCGGTCCTCGCGGAGGCGTGCCGGTGAGCGAGCGCGGAGGCGCCGGGACTCCGAGCGCGGATCGTCTCCGGTGGTCAGCCGGACACCCGGCGTCGGCCGATCGGATCGACGCGACTACGGCTTGCGGCTCGGTCAGAAAGTAGGCGTCGGTGTGTCAAACGACCCTTTCACACTCGTCGCGACCGGTCTCAGCCGGTGTACCGGCGGACCAGCGCCAGGCCGGCGACGGCGACGACGGCCCCGGCGAAGAAGACCAGCCCGGGCGGGAGCCCCCCGGCCGCCCCCGCCGCGGTCCCCGCGGCGGCCTCGCCCGCCTCGGCGATCCGACCGGGGGTCACCCCCTCCCCCGGGTAGTAGCTCGCGTCGGGCGACCGGGTCCCGGCCGAACCCGAGCGGACCGTCGGGCCGAACAGGGTCGTCAGGCTCCGGCCCAGGAGCTCCTGGACCAGCAGGCTCGCGGCCGCGAGCACCGCGAACCCGCCGACGAAGCGGGCCAGCATCTCCCGCAGCCCGGAGGCGTCGTCCTCGTCGCCGGCACAGATCACCAGCGGCTCGTTGGCCGGCGCGTAGATGTCCATCTCCCGGCCCTTCTCCGAGTAGGCCGTGTCGACGACCGCCACCGCACCGGCGTCCTCGAGCTTCCCGAGGTGATACTGGGTGTTCTGGAGGGACGTCTCGACGCGGTCGGCCAACTCCCCCGGCGGGGCCGGCTCCTCGTGGAGCGCCGCGAGGATCTCTCGGGCCGTCGACGCCGACAGCGCCGCGAGCACGTCGTCGGCGTCCTCGCTGTCGACGGAAACGACTCGGGGTTCGGCGTCGGCGACCGCCGGGTCCCGTGAGGGAAGCAACGACATCGGTTCAGATATGTCCCACGTGCGTCTTAGTCTTTCCGAACGGTTCGGTAAGCTACAGTTCTAGGGACAAACGCCGACTTTACCGATCGGAACCGCCCGACTGCGGCGGGTCGAACCGGACCGTCGAAACGTCTATGATCCGGCCGGCCGAAGCGGGTCCATGGCCGACATGATCACGTACGGGGTCCTGGCGGCGCTGCTCGCCCTCTTTTTCTTCCTGTATCTCATGGTCAGACGGACCGTGGTGGGGTTCAAGGAGGGTGTCCAGGACGGGAACGACCGAGGGTAGGACGTCGCCGGTCGCGTGGTCCGACCCCGGGTTCGTGTAGCGAAACCGGTTAGTGGGTCTCGGCGGTGGTACGGGTATGGACCCGCGCATCCGCGAGCACGCCGAGATCGTCGCCGACCACTCCGTCTCCCTGGAGGCCGGCGACGACGTCGTGGTCGTCGCGCCCCCGGAGGCCGAGGACCTCGTGGTGGCGCTCCACGAGCGGATCGGCGACCACGGCGCCAACCCGATCACGCTGTACAGCAGCGACCGCGCGAGTCGAGCCTACCTCCGGGCCCGCGAGGACGAGTTCGAGACGCCCGACCACGAACTGGCGATGATGGAGGCCGCCGACGTCTACGTCGCGATCCGGGCCAACCGCAACGTCACCGAGACGAGCGACGTCACCCCGGAGACCAACGCCGCCCACCGCCAGGCCAAACAGCCGATCCTGGGCGAACGGCTCTCAAAGCGCTGGTGTGGCACCCAGTTCCCCGCGCCGGCCGACGCCCAACTGGCGGAGCTGTCCACCGAGGCCTACGAGAACTTCGTCTGGGACGCCGTCAACAAGGACTGGGACGCCGTCCGGGAGTTCCAGCAGCCGATGGCCGACATGCTCTCCGAGGCCGAGGAGGTGCGGATCGTCAGCGGCGACACCACCGACGTGACGATGTCCGTCGCCGGCAACCCCGCGCTCAACGACTACGGCGAGAAGAACCTCCCCGGCGGCGAGGTGTTCACCGCCCC
>CAZMWG010000177.1:0-6076 GCA_964569925.1 uncultured Halobacteriales archaeon
CAGCTGGGACTTCGCCCGCGACATCGGCGCCGAGGAGTACCGGATCGTCTACAACGTCATGCACCCCAAGTGGGTGTGGACCGAGCACCAGCGGGACATCCGCCGGACGCCGATGTACCACACCCACCGGGAGATGGACGCGGAGCTGTGGGCGGAGGCCGGCTGGGAGGAGCCACAGTGGTTCGAGTCCAACGCCGACCTCCTCGAGGAGTACGGCGACCGGGTCCCCGACCGCGACGGCTGGGAGGGACAGTACTGGTCGCCCATCGAGGGCGCGGAGGCGCTCCACGTCCGCGAGGCGGTGGGGCTCCACGACATGACCTCGTTCAACAAGATGGAGGTCGTGGGGTCGAACGCCGGCGCGTTCGTCCAGCGGCTCTGTACGAACGACATGGACCTCGACGTCGGCGACGTGAAGTACACGCTGATGTGCAACGAGGGCGGCGGCGTCCGTGCGGACATCACCGTCACGCGCACGGGCGAGGACCGTTACCTCCTGCTGACCACCGGCCGCGAGGTGGGGAACAACCACGTCGCCTGGGTGCGCGAGCAGTCCCCCGAGGACGTCGTCGTCAACGACGTCACCTCGAGCCTGGCCGCGATGGTCTGTACCGGCCCGGACGCCCGGAACGTCCTCTCGAAGGTCGTCGACGTCGACCTCTCCGACGACGCTTTCCCCTTCTTCACGAGCCAGCGGTTCTTCGTGAAGAACGTCCCGGTGACGGCGTTACGGGTCTCCTACGCCGGCGAACTGGGCTGGGAGCTGTACACCCCCTCCGAGTACGGCGAGCGGCTCTGGGAGATCATCCTGGAGGCCGGTCGGGAGTACGACATCCGGCCGTACGGCAACGGCGCGCTGGACTCGCTGCGCATCGAGAAGGGGTTCCGGCTGTGGGGGAAGGACCTCCACACCGAGCACACTCCCTTCGAGGCCGGCCTCGGCTGGGCCGTCGACATGGACACCGACTTCATCGGGAAGGAGGCGCTCGCGGCCGCCCGCGAGGACCCCGAGCCGGCGGCGGCCGCCGACGGGGGCACCGCGGCGGAGGCCCCGGCGTCGGTGTACCAGGACCGTCAGGTGGCCTGTCTGACCCTCGACGACGAGGACGCGACGATCCTCGACGACCGGCCGGTGTTCGAGCCCGACGGCGACGAGGCGCTCGGGTACGTCAACAGCGCGGAGTACGGCTACTCGGTGGGGGCCTGCGTGGTCTACACGTACCTGCCCAGCGAGTACGCGGAGCCGGGCACCGACCTGGAGATCCTCTTCGAGGGCGACCGCTACGAGGCGACCGTCCGCGAGGAGCCGCTGCTCTGATCGGTCGTCCCGGACGGTCGACCGGGGCTCCACCTCGCATCGCCGGCGGCGCCCGACCGGCGACGCCCGACAGGCGAGTTCCGGGGGTCGGTCGAGGTGATCGACGCCCTGCCGACGGCGGTCTGCCGTCGACGGGGACGCTGTAACCGTTCTGTCAGGTCGAGGTTCGCCGGCCGGCGCGTCGACGCGCTCGCGCGGCCGGACGCGGGATCGGGCGCGAGAGCGGCCGTTCGAGGCCCTCGTCGGGGGGTCCCGTCGGTCCCACCGATGTCCTTTTCATCTCACGGCGACAGGCGGGGACGAGAGCTATGAGCGCGAGCGATCCGCCATCGACGACGGGGACGGTCGTCGTCGGCGCCGGCGCCGTCGGGTGCAGCGTGGCCTACCACCTGACGGAGCTGGGCGCCGAGGACGTGACGGTGATCGACCAGGGACCGCTGCCGGTGACCGGCGGCTCGTCGGTCCACGCGCCGGGGATCATGTTCCAGACCTCCCCGTCGAAGATCCAGAGCAAGACCGCCTACTACACCAGTCGGCTGCTCTCGGACGCCGACGTCTACGACGAGGTCGGCGGCATCGAGGTGGCCCGCAGCGAGGAGCGGATGGACTTCCTGCGCCGCCGGAAGGAGTGGGCGACGTCCTACGGGCTCCCCGACCCGCAACTCCTCTCGCCGTCGGCGGTCACCGACCACATCCCGCTCGTCGACGAGGACGAGATCCTGGGTGGGTACTACTCGCCCACCGACGGCCGCGTGGACGGGATCGGCGCCCTCCAGTGGTACATCGAGGAGTCCGGAGCCGACTTCTACGGCCACACGGCGGTCGAGGACGTCGAGACCGAGGGCGGCGCGGTGACCGCGGTCGTCACGGACCGGGGTCGCATCGAGTGTGACCGCTGTGTGATGGCGACGAACAACTGGGGCTACCAGACCGGCCGGATGGCGGGACTGGACCTCCCGATCGCCCCCGTCGAACACCAGTACGTCGTCACGGAGCCCATGGAGGAACTCGCGGACGCCGGGGGATCGGTCGGCGACAACACCGGCGGTCTCGACGTCCCCGGCCAGCGAGAGATCGCCGAGGCGATGAGCGAGGGGCCGACGGTCCCGGTCGGGCGCGACCAGGACAACTCGCTGTACTTCCGCAACCACGGCGACTCGCTGGGGATGGGGTCGTACAACCACGAGACCCTCTCGGTCGACCCCGAGTCGATGGGCGCCAACACGGAGGAGCGCCAGGCGTCGGTGCGGGAGTTCACTCGGAGACACTGGGAGGAGCCCACCCACCCGAACCGCGAGAAGTCCGCCAAGCAGGCGTTCGACGAACTGTTGCCCGCGAGCGCCGACGCGGAGTACCTGGCCGCCGAGAACGGCATCTTCGTGTTCACGCCCGACGGGATGCCCGCGGTCGGCCCGACGCGGGTCGACGGGCTCTGGTCGGCGCTCGCGATCTGGTGGACCCACTCCGGGGGGTACGGCCGGATCGTCGCCGAGTGGATGGAGAACGGTGTGCCGCGACTCCCGAGCGGTCCGGTCGACACCGGCGGGATCCACGTCCGGCGGTTCGAGCCCCACGCCGGACAGAAGGAGTACTTCGTCGACAAGGGAGCAAAGCGCTACGAGCAGGTGTACAGCATCGTGGAGCCCCGCTGGCAGCCCTCGGAACACCGCGGCCTGCGCACCGCGCCGTTCCACGACCGGCAGGCCGACCTGGGCGCGGAGTTCTACGCCTCGGGCGGCTGGGAGTCGGCACAGTGGTACGGCCACAACGAGGATCTGGTGGAGCGCTACGAGGACCGGATCCCCGACCAGGACGGCTGGCAGGGGATCAACCGGTCGCCGATCGAGGGCGCCGAACACCTCCACACCCGCGAGCACGTGTCGATGTTCGACATGACCTCCTTCGCCTCGATCATCGTCGAGGGGAGCGAGGCCGCGGAGTTCCTCCAGCGGGTGTGTAGCAACGACGTCGACGCCGACGTCGGCCAGGTCCGCTACACGCTCCTGCTCAACGAGGGCGGCAACATCCTGGCGGACGTCACCGTCGTGGGGCTGTCCGAGGACCGGTTCATGGTCACCACCGGCGGCGGGAACTCCCCGCAGATCCACGGGAGCTGGCTGGAGGAGCGCGCCCCGGAGACGGTCTCGGTCACCGTCGAGGAGGGCGCCCGGACGACGATCGGGCTGTGGGGCCCGAAGTCGCGGCTGTTGCTCCAGCGGTGTACGGACGAGGACCTCTCGAACGACGGGTTCCCGTACTTCCGGGCCAAACAGCTGTACGTCGGCGAGGTGCCGGTGACGGCGTTGCGGGTCTCCTACGTCGGCGAACTGGGCTGGGAGCTGTGGGCGCCCGTCGAGTACGGCCGGCGGCTCTGGGACACCCTCTGGGAGGCCGGCCAGGACCTGAACGTGCGGCCGATGGGCGCCGGCGCGCTCAGTTCGATGCGCCTGGAGAAGGGCTACCGGCTGTGGGGCACCGACATCGACACGGACGCCAACCCTTACGAGGCCGGCCTGCCGTTCGCGGTCGACATGGACACCGACTTCGTCGGCAAGGAGGCGCTGCAGGCGGCCCGCGAGGCGGGCATCGACGACCGGATCGTCCCGCTGACGCTGGACGA
Organism: uncultured Halobacteriales archaeon; assembly: GCA_964569925.1. Taxonomy (GTDB): domain Archaea; phylum Halobacteriota; class Halobacteria; order Halobacteriales; family Haloarculaceae; genus CAZMWG01. The sequence goes on from CAZMWG010000177.1 coordinate 3,939, forward strand.
CTCGTCGGACGTCATGCTCTCGGGGCGGCCGGTGACCAGAGACGGCGAGGCGCTGGGGTACGTCCAGGCCGGCGACTACGGCTACAGCCTGGGTGAGTCGATCGCCTACACCTACCTGCCGGCCGAACACGCCGAACACGGCACGTCGGTGACGGTCCACTGCGAGGGCGAGACCTACGACGCGACGGTCCGCGAGGAGCCGCTGTTCGACAAGGCCCGCGACAAGATCATCCGGTAGCGGAAGCGGTCGATCACCAATGACAGCCACAGACGCGGACGCCGACCGGGAGGAACTCCCGGTGACCTACGCCGACATCGAGCGGGCCCGCGAGCGGCTCGACGACGACACCGTGGTCAAGGAGACCCCGGTCGAGCGGAGCGTCTCGCTCGACTCGCTGGTCGGGGGCGAGGTGTACCTGAAGATGGAACACCTCCAGTGGACGGGCTCGTTCAAGACCCGGGGCGCGTACAACAAGATCAGACAGGACACCGAGGCGGGAATCGACGAGTTCGTCGCGGCCAGCGCCGGCAACCACGCCCAGGGGGTGGCGCTGGCGGCCACGAACTGCGGAGCCGACTCGACGATCTTCATGCCGGAGAACGCCCCCCAGACGAAGGTCGACGCCACCCGACAGTACGGCGCGACGGTCGAGTTGGTCGGGAAGGACTTCCAGGAGACGATGGCGAGCGCCCAGGCGGCCGTCGAGGGGACCGACGCCGAGTTCGTCCACGCCTACGACGACGTCGACATCATCGCGGGCCAGGGGACCCTGGGGACGGAGATGTACCTCCACCACCACCCGCCCAACGTCGACACGGTGGTGGTGCCGATCGGCGGGGGCGGACTGATCAGCGGCGTCTCGACCGCGATCAAACACCTCTCGCCCGAGACCCGGGTGGTCGGGGTCCAGGCCACCGGCGCCGAGACCGTCCACGAGAGCCTGGACAAGGGGATCCCGGTGACCCTCGACCGCGTCGACACGATCGCCGACGGGATCGCGACCGGCGGCATCTCGGAGACGACGCTGCGGATCATCGAGCGCAACGTCGACGAGGTGGTCACCGTGACCGACACCCAGATCGCGCAGGCGATCCTGCTGCTGATGGAGCGGGCCAAACAGGTCGTCGAGGGCGCCGGCGCGGCGTCGGTGGCCGCCATCCTGAGCGACGACCTGGACGTGAGCGGCGAGACGACGATGGCGCTGCTCTGTGGGGGGAACCTCGACATGACCCAACTGCGGGAGGTGCTCATCCACGCGATGACCGAGCGGCGCCAGCTGTTGAGCCTCCGGGTCCACATCGACGACCGGCCGGGCGTGATGGAGGAACTCGCCGGCATCATCGCCGACCGCGGCGCCAACATCCACGACGTGCGCCACGAGCGCTCCGTCGAGGACCTCGACATCGGCGAGGCCTACCTCGTGTTCGACGTCGAGACCAGCGGGGCCGAACACGCCGCCTCCATCGTCGAGGCCGTCAGCGACGCCGGCTACCCCGTCGAGGACGTCTCCCGGCGGAGCTGACCGCCGGAGCGACGGAAGCCTTATACGCCTCTCTCGTGCATGACTGTGCGAGCCACGATGTACGAGCACATGCTCATCCCGTACGACGGGACCGACGAGTCGGAGAAAGGGGCCCGTCACGGGCTGAAGTTGGCGGCCGAACTGGGGTCGACGGTCCACGGACTGTACGTGATCGACCTGCCGGGCGCGCCGCGGGCGCTGTCGATCCGGGACGACGAGGAGAGTATGCGCGAGGAGTACCGGGCCTACGGGGAGGAGGTCCTCGCGGAACTGGGGGAGATGGCCGCCGACCGCGGCGTCGACTACGTGAGCGAGATGCGGTCGGGGTCCCCCAGCGAGAGCATCGTCGAGTTCGCCGACGAGGAGGGGATGGACGTCATCGTCATGGGGTCGGCTTTCCGGGGCCGACTGGGGAACATCCTCGGGGGGACCACCAACAGGGTCTTCCAGAGCGCCGACGTGCCGGTGATCACCCAGCGGATGCGTGTCGACGAGGTCTGAGCGCCCGGCACCCGACGCTCCGCCGGGACGGCGAGAACACGACCAATCGTTCAGGTGACACGTTCGACGCGAGCGGCACTCCGGCCCCGTGACGGTCGCGTTCGGACCGTCTCT
>CAZMWG010000178.1:0-6028 GCA_964569925.1 uncultured Halobacteriales archaeon
CACGCGGTCACAGATCTTGAACGCGTCCTGCAGGGGCATCGACGGGGCGTAGTCCAGCAGTCGGTCGTTGGGGACCACGATCACCGTGTCCGACACCGCGCGCAGGCGCTCCAGGCCGGCGTCGGCGTTGGCCCGCCGCCGCTCGCCCTCCGCCGTGAACGGGATCGTCACGATCGAGATGGTCAGCGCGCCCGCCTCCTGGGCGGCCTGGGCGACCACCGGCGCGGCGCCGGTCCCGGTGCCCCCGCCCAACCCGGCGGTGACGAACACCATGTCCGAGCCGTCGATCGACTGCTGGATGTCCTCGATGTTCTCCTGGGCGGCCTCCTCGCCGATCTTGGGCACCGAGCCCGCGCCCCGGCCGCCGGTGCGCTTGCGGCCGATCAGGATCTTCGTGTCGGCGGCCACCTCGTCGGCGAGGTGCTGGGCGTCCGTGTTTGCGGCCACGAGCTTCGCCCCGTGGATCCCCTCCTCGGTCATCCGGGTGATCGTGTTCCCGCCGGCGCCGCCACAGCCCACGACCGTGATCTTCGTCTCCAGGTCCTGGACGACCGACGCCAGCTCCTCGTTGGTCATCCGTCCCGACGTGGAGACGTCCTCTCGGTCGGTCGTCCCCGTCCGGTCGTCCGCCCCCTCCCGAGCCGGGCGTGATTCGTCGTCCTCCGCCTCCTCGATCGCGTCGTCGATAATCGAGTCCATATATATGCCCGAGCGTTGCGTACGCGCCTACATTTAGCTTTCCCCCGGGTGTGACAGGTGTCTGACGCTCCTTCCGTCGCCTCGACGGCGTAATTAGGTCGGGCGTACTCCGCTGCGTCGCTCCGTTATCAGCGCTGAGAGCGAGACAGGGGCCGTCTACAGCTCGAACCGGTCGGTCCGCTCGCGGGTCACCGCCGCCGGGTCGACCCGCTCGCCGTCGACCTCCACCGGTTCGCCGCCGGCCAGGCGGCCGAACAGCGGCCCCTCGGGGACCCCTCGCTTGCGGGCCAGTTCCGGATCGAAGGCGGTCTCGCTGGCGAGAACGGCGCCGTCGACCCGCTCGACCTCGTCGTACCCCGCCCGGAGGACGTCCGCGAGGCGGTCGACCAGACCCTCGCGGTCTCCCGGTTCCGGGACGGCGAACGGGCCCGTCGGCCGCGTGCCCGCCTCCTCGGTGCCGAACGCCAGCGCGAGGTCGGCGGCGGCTCCGCGGGTCGCGTCGGCGTCGACCCCCAGCGCCGCCCCGAGCAGGTCCCCGGGCAGGTCGACGACCGCGAACCCGGCGTCCGGGCCGGCCGTCGCGGCCGGGCCGCCGAAGCGAAGACCGTCCTCGACGGGGCCGAGTTCGGCCTCCAGGCGCTCGACCAGCCACAGGTCGACCCCGTCGGTCTCCCGGACCCACGTCTCGCCGACGACGCGAGCGCCCGCGGCCTCGACGGCCGCCCGCAGGGCCGGCCGGTCGGAAGCGTCCTCGATCAGGGCGCGGTCGGCGACGCTCTCGGTCAGCGCCGCCTCGACCGCCGCGTGACCCGCCGGTCCGTCGAGGTCGACCTCCGCCAGCGCCCAGTCGGCGGCCACGTGGCCGACCGACCAGTCCGTCTCGCGGACGATCCGCTCGAACCGGGGGGCGTAGTGGCCGCCGCCGAAGCCGGCGAGGTGGCGCCGGGTCCCGTCGCCCTCCGTCGGGGCGTCCGCGGCGACCCCGCGCAGGTCCAGGATCGCCCGGGCCACCGCGCGGGCCGCGGCCGGGTCCGTCCACTGTTCGGGGCCGCTGCCGACCTCGACGAACATTGAGGGGGCGCCGACGTCGCTGGGCCCGTGGTGGGTGCACTCCGTCCCGACGTCGTACCCCTCGGGGGCGTGTTCGGCCAGCGCCGCCAGGACCCGGCGGTGTGCGTTCGGGCAGGCCCGCGCCAGCGAGCCGTCCTCGCCGCCGAACTCCGCGGGGCCGACGTTGCCGGTGTGGTGGGCGGTCAGCAGCGGGCCGGTGTCCCCGGAGTGACGGGAGGCGAACGCGAGCAGGTCCGGGTCGCCGACGGCGGCCGCGATCCGTTCCGTCTCGAGGTGGAGCGTCGGGGTCACGAGCAGGCGCGCGCCGTCGGTCCGGTAGAGGTCGCCGTCCGCGCCGGGATCGGCCGCGTCGGCCCCGCTCGGGCGGTCGTCCTCGGGGACCCGTTCCCAGTCGGCCAGCGCGAACAGGTGTTCGCCGACGTGTTCGGAGGCGTCGTCGGCCTCCGAGACGACGATCGCGAGCATCTCAGTCGGCGTACTCCGGGTGGGCGGGCTGGCGTCCGACGGCGGTGCGGGCGGCGTCGCCGGCTCGGCCGATCAGTTCCCGCAGCGAGGCGCGCCGGCGGACGAACAGCCCCACGCCGCCGACGAGGTAGATCGCGGTGTAGACGAGCAGGAGCTCCCGGGAGTCGATCGGCAGGGCGAGCAGTCCGCGCAGCATCGCGAACTCGATGGCGACCTGCGAGACGAACAGGACGAGCAGGACCAGCGCCTCGCCGACGCTGATGCGGAAGTTACAGAGGATCGCCAGCGCGAACAGCGACTGCGCGGCGGTGATCCAGATCTCGGCGGCCTGCTTGCCGTCGAACGGCAACACGCCGTAGCCGCCGGCGGCGACGCTGTAGACGACCGCCAGCGTCCCGATCAACAGCGTCCACTGATTGAGCTTCGAGGAGATCAGAGCGTTGAAGCCGGCGGTCGAACGGGCCTTGTTGACCAGCACCGCCACCACCACCAGTTCGGGGGACTCGCTGGCCAGCGGCGCGATCCACTGGATCATGAAGAACGGCGGGATCCCGGCGTTCAGCCCGATCTGTTCGAGCCCGTGGGCGAACGGTTCGACGGCGGTGAAGATCATCAGCCCCGAGTAGCCAAAGAGCGTGAAGACGGCGCTCACGCGGCGTGGTCTGGACCACCCCTGGAGGTACCGCGGGACGCCGACCTGCTCGTCGTGTTCCTCGACGTCGCCCCTGATGATGACGAAGATGTAGCCGGCGTAGATCCCCACGAGTACCAGGGTGTCCAGCGCGTCGATCCCGCCGCCCAGCGGCACGAAGAAGGCCCACAGCGTCGCGAAGAAGAGAAAGGAGATCTCCGTGGCGATGTCCCGGTCCAGTTCGACGGCGTCCCCGAGACCGGTCGACCCGCGCGTGACCGCGCGGTCGCGGGTCTTCACGGCGCGGGCGACGGTGAACAGCGCGATGCCCGCCCACCCCAGGCCGATGAGGATCCGGTTGGCGCCGGTCATGTTCGCGACCGCCAGGTTCGCGGCCTCGGCGCCGGCCTCCGTGCCGGCGTTGGCGCCGGCCGTCCAGGCGTACAGCGCGTCGACGGCGTACTCCGGGGCGACCGCGAGGATCGCCAGCACCGCGATGGCGAAGGCGCGGGGGACGTCCTTCTCGGCCGTCTCGGCGCCCCACGCCAGCAGGAAGGAGGCCCCGAGCACCGCGACCCCGGTCACGGCGACCTCCGGCACCGTCGCGAGGTGGACCGGCGCGCCGGCGATCCAGTCCCGGGCGACCAGGACGTTGTAGACGTTGACGCCGACCCAGGGCGCGGACAGCAGCGCCGCGTAGAACACCTGAGCCAGCGGGTGACGGAGTCGGCTCACTACCCGACACCAGCACGGTACGGTTTGAAACCCTTGCGAACTGTGTCGGGGTCGGCCGATCGGACCCGCTCTCGGACCGGTCGCCACGGCGCTTATGTGAGCGCCGAACGGCCGGGGGGTATGGACGTCTACGCGCTGATCGGCGACCCGGTCGAGCACTCGCTGTCGCCGCCGATGCACGAGGCCGCCTACGACGAACTGGGGATCGACGCCCGCTACGTCACCTTCGAGCCCGACACCGCCGCCGGCGCGGTCCGGGCGGCCGACGAACTGGGGATCGCCGGGCTGAACGTCACGATCCCGTTCAAGCGCGACGTCCTGGCGGCCGTCGAGCCCGACGACCTGGCGGCCCGCATCGGCGCCGTCAACACGGTGGATCTGGGCGGCGACGAGCCGACGGGACACAACACCGACGCCGCCGGCGCGGTCCGGGCGCTGCGCGAGCACGGCGTCGACCCCGCGGGGACCGCCGTCGTCGTCGGGGCGGGCGGGGCCGGCCGGGCCGCCTCGTTCGGGCTCGCCGACGAGGGCGCGACCGTGCGGATCGCCAACCGGACCGTCGACCGGGCCGTCGACCTGGCGGCGGAGGTCGGGGAGCGCGCGACCGCCCACGCGCTGGACGCGCTGCCGGGGCTGCTCGCGGACGCCGACCTGCTGGTCAACTGCACGAGCGTCGGGATGGAGGAGAACCGCTCGCCGGTGCCCGCCGACGCGTTGCACGACCGGCTCGCGGTGCTGGACGCGGTGTACACGCCGATCGAGACCCGGCTGCTCCGGGAGGCGGCCGCCGCCGGCGCGACGACGGTCGACGGGGCGTGGATGCTGCTGTACCAGGGGGTGGCCGCCTTCGAGCGCTGGACCGGGCGGGAGGCGCCCACGGCGGTCATGAACGAGGCGCTGCGCGCGCGGCTCTGAGGCGCCGGCGACCGCCGGAAGGCATTAACCCTCGGGGGCCGGTAGAGCGAACCATGGGCCTGCTCGAGAAGCTGAAGTCCGCGCTCGGGCTCGACGGGGCCGACTCCGGCCCCGGGGGTGACGGGTCCGGCGCGCGGGACGCCGACGTCACGGTGGAGCACGAGCCCGGGGCCGCGACGGAGGAGGCCGTCAAGGGCGTCGACACGGGCGCGACCGCCGGGACGACACCCGGCGCCGATCCCGACCCCGACACCGGGGCGGCGGCGCCGACCCCGGGTGCCGACCCCGACGCCGACTCCGAACCGGTGATCCGGGAGGCCGAGACCGACGCGGACGGCGGCGGAGCCGCTCGGTCGGGCGGGGCCGAGACCGACTCCGGAGCCGACACCCTCGGCGCCGACCCCGAGGCCGGCGTCGCGGCCGAGGCCGAGGTCGACGCGGACGCCGGGACGGACACGGCCGGCGCCGAGGCCAACGGCGAGTCGGAGGCAGCGGGGACCGACGTCACGGACCACCCGGGCGCCGGCGTCCCCGTCGAGGAACTCACCGGCATCGGACCGGCCTACGCCGGCCGGCTGACGGAGGCCGGCGTCGACTCCGTCGCCGACCTGGCGGGCGCCGACGCCGACGACCTGGAGGAGGCGACGGGTATCGGCGCCGGCCGGATCGAGGGCTGGATCGAGCAGGCCGAGGAGTACTGACCGCAAGCCCGATACGTCCCCGCGCCCTCTCTCGGTTCGATGCCGACTGTCGAGACGGATCGCGAGCGCTTCGTGTCGGTCGCCGCCGACGCACCCGCCGACGCCCGCGTGCCGGTGGAGGTCCGGACGACGGTCGCCGACCCGTTCGAGGCCTACCGGCGGGCCCGCGACGGTCCCGGCGGGGCGTACCTGGCGACGACCGGCGGACGCTCCGGGCGGAGCTACTTCGCCGTCACCCCGGAACGGTTCCGCGAGGTCGGGCCGGGCGACGGCGCCGCCCTCGCCGCCCTCGCCGACGTCCTCGGCGGCGAGACGCTCGTCCGGGAGGACTGTGACCTGCCGTACCCCTGCGGGGCGATCGGCTGGCTCTCCTACGACGTCGCCCGGGACCTGGAGGAGCTACCCGACGATGCCGTCCGGGACCGGGCCCTGCCGCGGCTCCAGGTCGCGACCTACGACCGGATGGCGACCTGGGAGGAGCCCCGCGGGGACGGCGAGGTCGAACTGCGGATCACCGCCTGTCCGCGGCTGGACCGCCACGACCGGCCCCGGTTGGCCTACGAGTTCGGCCGCCAGCACGCGCTGGAACTCGCCCGCCGCGCTCGGGAGGGCGACCCCGCGGTCGCCGACCCGCCCGTGGACGCGGACCGGGCGCGCTTCGAGAGCGACTGTACCCGCGCCGAGTTCGCCGAGCGGGTCCGAACGGTCGAGGAGTACGTCCGCGAGGGCGACACCTTCCAGGCCAACGTCTCCCAGCGGCTGGTCGCGCCGGCCGCGGTCCACCCCGTGGCGGCGTTCGACGCCCTGCGGC
>CAZMWG010000179.1:0-6018 GCA_964569925.1 uncultured Halobacteriales archaeon
CGCCGGCATGACCGTCGGCGTCACCGGCAACGCGATGCGCCTCTCGCGGGTCCGGGCCGAGCCATCGGGGGCCGACTGACCGCCGCGCCGACCGGCGAGCGCCCGCCCGAGGGCCGGCGTTCCCGACCGCGGAGACGACACCACGGAACTGTCGGCGATCGTTCAGATCGATCCGTCCGGGACCGATCCGGACCGGGGATGCCGACGCCGCTCAGTCGGCCCCGTTTCGCCGGTCCCGGACCACCCTGAGGTAGTCCTCCGCCTTCACCACCTCGCCCGGCCGGAGCCCGTCGACCGTCCGACGTTCGTTCTCGCGCAGCGCCCACAGCCCGTCCCGGGCCGACTCCGATAGCTGGTCGACGTGACGGACCGGAGCGTCCCCTCGCACGTCCGGCGCTCGCTCCACCGTGAGTCGATTGACACCATCTGTCATGACAATTGTTCACACGATCGCCTCAGATCAACGTTCGCCTCCCGGCCGGGTTCGCCGGGGCCGCCGGCGGTCACGGCACCGAGGGGAAAGGACCAATCCGGACGCGCCCGTAGAGCGGGTATGACCCGGTTCGACGCCGTCCTGATCTACGACGGCGAGTGTCCCTACTGTTCGGTCGCGGCCCGCGCCCTCGAACGGATCGAGAACGTCGGGGCGCTGTCCTGGTACGACGACGCCGCGCAGTCGTTCCTGGAGGCGCAGTTCGGGGAGACGCCGTTCGCGATGGTGCTGGTCGACCCCGACGAGGCCGGCGGGACGGTGTACGCCGGTCGGGGGGCCGCGGAGGAACTGTCGACCCGTGCGGGACTGCCGTCGCTCGTGGGGTCGCTCGTCCGGGACAACTACGACTCCATCGCGAAGGTCGTCGGGCTGGCCAGCGGGCGCGGTCGGGAGGCCGCCGACTGCCACGGCCGGTTCGCGCTGACCGACGACGGCCGGACCGCGTTCGACGGGCTCGCGTCGGCCGCGACCGCCCGCGACCTCCGGGTCGAGGGGTAGTCCGCGCCGTCGGGTGAGGGCTCGACGCCCGGACTCCGACGGCGGCTCAGAACCAGACCAGCCGCCACACGCCGCCGTCGGTGGCCACGAGCCACTCCTGGGTGTACTCCTCGCCGTCGATCCGCTCGTCGGTGACCCGTGCCTCCACGAGCGCGTTCTCCCCGGAGAGCGCCGCCAGGTCGTCCTCCGTCAGCCAGTCGGCCAGGAAGCCCGACGACCGCAGGACCCCGGCGGCGTCGAGGTCCTCCTCGACGATCGAGGCCGCCACCAGTTCCCTGCTGTCGGCCGCGCCGTACAGCCGCGCCGGATCCACGTCGACCAGCGGCGACCGGTCGTGGGCCAGCCGCGCGAGTTCCTCGCCGAACGCCGTGGCCTCCTCGGCGGCGTCGGCCGTCCGGTAGTACTCCCTGACGACGGCCTCGGGGCCGTCGCGCTCGTCGGGCCAGACCACCCGCCACTCGTCGTCCTCGATCGCGACCAGCCACTCGAAGGCCACCTCGCCGCCGGCGAGCGAGGGATCCGCCACCGTGGTCGCCACCACCGCGTTCTCCTCGGCGACCGCCGCCAGGCCCTCCTCGCCCAGCGACGCGGCCAGGAAGTCCGAGACGTTCCGGATCGCCGTCTCGTCGACGTTCCGTCCGATCACCTCGGTCTCCCTGAGAGTCTGCCGGACGGGGTCGTCGAAGACCGAGGGCGTGTCCTCGGCGAGGTCGACCAGCGGGGAGTCGCTGTGGGCGATCTCCTCGACCTCGGCGGCGAAGTCGGCGGCGTCCGCGGCCGCGTCCCCTCGCCGGTAGTACTCCAGGACCGCCGTCTCGGGGCCGGGGCCGCCGCCGGGCCAGACCACCCGCCACTCGCCGTCCCGGGTCGCGACCAGCCACTCTATGGTCACCTCGCCGGCCGACGGGTCGTCGAGCGTGGTCGCCACCAGCGCGTTCTCCTCGGCGACCGCGGCCAGTTCGTCGTCGTCGAGCGAGGCCGCCAGGAAGTCCGAGATCCCGCGTATCCGCTCGCGACCGACGTCCTCGGCGACCACCTCGGTGCTCCGGACCGTCTGATCGAGCGGGTCGTCGAAGACGAGGGGTGTGTCCTCGGCGATGTCGACCAGCGGGGAGGCGTCGTAGGCCAGTTCCTCGACGTCGGCGGCGAACGCGTCGGCGTCCGCGGCCGCGTTCGCCCGCCGGTAGTACGTCTCGACGGCCGCCGTCGGGCCGTCGTCCGATTCGTCGTCGACGCCGGCTCCGAGGCCGGCCGCCATCGCGAGGACCGTCGCGCCGCCCGCGGAGAGGAGGGCTCTGCGCCGCATGGGACTGTGCGAGGTGTTCCCGAGACATAACTCCCGGGGGTGATCTGTCGAGTCTGGGAGCGTGCGCAAGCGATCAGTCGTATCCCAGCGCCACGACGCGGCCGTCGCCGTACCGCACGAGCAGTTCGGCGCCCGACTCGCCGTCGAGGTCGGCGGGCGATGGGAACGTCCAGACGGGGACGTCGCGCTCGTAGCGGGCCAGTTCCGCGCCCGTGTCCGGGTCGAGCGCCACGACGGCGCCGGTGCTCAGGACCCCGACGATCTCGGCCCCGCCGTCGCCGTCGAGGTCTGCCGCCACGGGCGCCGGGACGGCGGTCCCGTCGGCGTCGGTGGCCGTCGTCTCCCACTCGGTCTCGCCGGAGGAGCCGTCGAGCGCCAGGAACCCTTCTCCGCCCCGGCCGAGGTACAGTTCCGTCGTGCCGTCGTCGTCGCCGTCGAGGGCCGTCCGAACCCGCGCGGCGCCGAGGTCGCGGGTCCACTCCGTGTCGCCGTCGGCGCCGTCGTACGCCCGGACGCCGTCGGTACCGGCGGTGAACACCTCGACGGCGGGGTCGTCGTCGACGTCCGCGGTCGCGGCGCCGGTGGCCGAGCCGTTCCGGCGCCACTCGACGGTCCCGTCGGCCGACAGCACCAGCGGGCCCCGGGAGCTGGCGATCAGTAGCTCCGGGGCCCCGTCGGCGTCCAGATCCGCGACGACCGGGGCACGCCAGACGTTCGGCGAGGACCAGCCGACGGCGGCGAGGTCGAACCGCCAGGCGACCTCGCCGGTCCCGCTCGTCACGACGACCCCGCCGCGGTGGTCGCTGACGACGACCTCCGGCCCGGGGGCGGCGGTGAGGTTCGCCACGGTCGGCCGGCCGTAGCCGTACGTCGACAGCGGGACCCGCCACTCCTCGCTCCCGTCGGCGACGTCGTAGGTCGCGACGGCGTCCTCGGTCGAGGCGACGACGGCCTCCAACGCGCCGTCGCGGTCGACGTCCGCGATCGCCGGCTCGGTCAGCGCGTGAGTGAAACAGTCCGCGGCCGGGATCCCGGTCCGCCAGTCGACGGCCCCGTCCGCGGGCGCCAGCCGGACCAGCGCACAGGAGTCGTCGGTCAGCGGGACATCGCCGCCGGGCACCTCCGACAGCGGGGCGACGACGGTCTCGCCGGCGGGACCGACGCCGACCGCGTGGTGGTTGACGCGGTTGTCGCGGGGCGTGTCGCTCACCCACCGCTCGTCGAGGCTCCCGCCGCCCGAGTCGGCCAGGCCCGCCACCGCGAGCGCGGCGAGCAGACCGACCGCCGCGACCAGCGCCAGCGCCGTCCGGCCACGCATGGTCCCGGCTAGTCGCCCGACGCCAATATGTCTGCCCGTACGGGCCGGTCGACCCGAACGTCGAACCGCGGGCGTTTTCTCCCCGATCCGGCTAGAACGGGACGATGGAACGCCGCCGCCCGACCGACCGCCGTCGGACCGCCCGTCGGCTCGTCCGTCCCCTGGCAGCGGCGCTGGTCGCCGGATCGCTGGCGCTGGTCCCGGGGCTGGCCCGGGCCCACGACGTCACCGGCTCGCGGTTCGACGCGCCGCTGCCGCTCCCCCTGCTGTTCGCCGGCGCCGGCGGGACGGTGGCGCTGACCGCGCTGTGGCTGGCGGTCGCCGACCGCTCGCCCGCGACCGACGGACCGACGACGGACACTGCCGACGGGCGCGCCCGGATCACGGTGTCGTCACGGACGGCGCACTCTCTGCGACTCGCCGCCGGCGGCGCCTTCGGTCTCGGCGTCGCGACCGCGCTCGTCGTCGGCTCCGCCGGGCGCCAGGTCGCGGCCGAGAACTTCGCGACGGTGTTCGTCTGGCCGGTGTGGTTCCGCGGGCTGGGGCTGGCCGCCGTCCTCCTGGGGTCGCTCTGGCCCGCGCTGTCGCCCTGGCGGTGGCTCTACCGGGCTCTGTGCCGCCTCGAGGCCGACCGGATCGCGGTCCTGGGAGCGTACCCGGAACGGCTGGGCGCCTGGCCGGCGCTCGCGGGCGTCCTCCTGCTGGTCGGCGTCGTCGAGAACCTCACCGTCATCCCGCGGTCGCCGGCGCTGACGGCCGCCGTCGTCGCGCTGTACGGGCTGGCGACCCTGGCCGGCGCGGTGCTGTTCGGCCCCGCCTGGTTCGGGCGGGCCGACCCACTGGGCGCCCTCTACCGGTTGCTGGGCCGTGTCGCCCCGCTCTCGATCGGCCGCGCCGACGACGGCGCGCTCGCGATCGGTCTCAGGCCGCCCTGGCGGGGGTGTACCACCCCCGTGACCGGCCCGGCGGTCGTCGTCCTCGTCGTCGCCGCCGTCTACACGGTCAGCTTCGACGGGTTCACCAACACCCGGCTCTACCAGGACGTCCTCTTTGGCACCCGGGAGCTCCTGGGTACCGGCCCGCCGACGAGCGTCCTGCTCTATCTGACCGGTCTCGTGGTCTTTCTCGGGACCTTCGCCGTCACCGTCGCGGCCGGGGACGCGCTGGGCTGGCCGGAGGACGCGGGCCGCGGGGCCGCCGCCGACGGCGGGGCGGCGGACGATCCGACCGCCAGCGGCGGCGGGGCCGACGACGGAGACGTGGACCACGGCGCGACGGCCGACGACCGGGGGGTGGCCGGCCGAGAGACCGACGGCGACGCGACCGCCGGCGCGGCGGCGAACACGACCGAGGGACGTCCGGCGGGATCGACGGGACCCTCGCTGCGAGACGCGGCACGGGCGTTCGCGCCGACGATCCTCCCCATCGCGGCGGCCTACGACGTCGCGCACAACTACCCGTACGTGCTCCGCAGCGTCGTCAGACTCGGCGAGATCGCGCTCGAACCGCTGGGAGCGACCGTCGGCGCGGCCGACCCGCTGGGGTGGCTCTCGCTGCCCGCGTTCTGGGGTTCTCAGGTCGCCCTGGTCGTCGCCGGCCACGTCGTCGCGGCGGTGGCGGCCCACCGCGTCGCCGCTGCCCGGTACCGCTCGCCGTCCGACGCCCGCCGGGGCCACTTCCCGCTGGTCGCCCTGATGGTGGGCTACACGGTGCTCTCGCTGTGGATCGTGTCGCAGCCGGTCGTCGCCTGACCTCGGGGTTCCGGAGACCGCCATCTCGGCGTCGTCGGGCGGTAGCGCTCCACACACTCGCCAGGAGACTTGCGAAGGTACTTGAACCGAGGTCCGCTACTGTACAGCATACATGTGTTCTCTACCACCCGGTGGACAGCGTACGGCTCCAGACTACCCCCGACGGGGGACCTCGCCGGGTGGGTCGTGAACCCGAGCCGGGTCGACTCGATCGTCGACCTCACGTACGGGCTGCTGATCGCGGTCTCGGTCGGGCTGATCGTCGTCGCGGGCAACGCCGTCGGGCTGGCCTTCGGCTTCGGCGTCCTGCTCTCCTACGTCATCCACGTCGTCTGGAAGATGGCCCGGTTCGACCCCGACTGGATGACCACCACGGTCAAGGAGACCGTCGAGGAGACGGTCGACGAGACGGTCAGCGAGACGGTGGACGAGACCGTCACCGAGACCGTCGAGGAGACGGTGGGCGAGACGGTCGCCGAGACCGTGGACGAGACGGTAGAGGACACCGTCGCGGAGACCGTGGACGAGACGATGGGTGAGGCGGTCGCCGAGACGGTGGACGAGACCGTCGAGGAGACGGTGGAGGAGAAGGTCAGCGAGACGGTGGGCGAGACGGTCGCCGAGACCGTCGACGAGACCGTGGACGAGACGG
>CAZMWG010000180.1:0-6007 GCA_964569925.1 uncultured Halobacteriales archaeon
GTACACCTCCGCCCCGCCGTAGGTCGGCGACACCGGGTCCAGGAACTCCGGCTCGAAGGCCGCCAGGTCGTCGACGGTCATGAACCCGCCCTTCGAGCGGACCTCCCGGGCGATGGCTTCGCCGATCTCCCCCTCGTAGACGACGTCGGCGCCGGCCTCGGCGATCCGGCGCAGCGACTCGCCCAGCCTGGGGAGCCGGACCTCCTGGCCCACCGACGGCGGCGACCCGCCGGGGAGGAACGCCTCGCGGGCGTGGTCGTCGTCGAACAGGTCGTCGGCGTGGGCCCACTGGGCGGCGACGACCTCCGTGACCGGGTACCCCTCCGTGGCGTAGCGGATCGCCGGCCGGAGGTTGGCCGAGAGCGTGCGCCGGCCCAGCCGCTCGACGGTGGCCTCCCAGCCCCGCGCGGTCCCCGGGACGGTGACGGTGTGGGCCCCGGTGAACGGCATCTCGGCGTCCGCCGGGTCGGTCTCGCCGTCGGCGACGGCCTCGCCCACCCGCTCGCGGGTGGCGTCGGCCGGCGCCCCGCCGCACGAGCGCATCGCCCCCACCTCGCCGTCGGCGGTGCGGTACAGCGCGAACACGTCCCCGCCCAGCCCCGTCGACGTCGGCTCGACGACGTTCAGCGCGGCGGCCGTCGCCACGGCGGCGTCGAAGGCGTTGCCCCCCTCCCGGAGGGTCTCGACGCCGGCCTCCGCGGCCAGGGGCTGGCTGGTCGCGACGACGCCGGAAGCCCCGTAGACGGTCGACCGCCGCGACGAGAACGAGTCGAGGTCGGGATCGGACATACACGAGCGCTGGGGCTCGTCCCGCATATATCCGGCTGAATCCGTCCGGTCCCGTCGAGCGCCCGTCGACCGGTCGCGAGGGGGTCCGCTCTCGGACCGTCACCGGAGAGTCGCGCCCGGACGGCGCTCCCCGCGGGGGAGTCGCGGCCGGTCCGGCGCCCGGACGGCGACGCGGGGTCCGACACGCTTTTGTCCGCGTCCACTCTGGCATCGGAGGTGACACGGGGTGAGCGCCGCGAACTCGCGGAGAAGATGGCGGGCGAGGTGGCGCTGAGCGACGAACCGGGGGCCACCCTCCGGAAGTGGCGCACGGAGTTCGACATCGTCCAGGCGGACCTGGCCGCCGAACTCGACGTCTCCCCCTCGGTGGTGTCGGACTACGAGAGCGGGCGGCGCGACAACCCCGGGATCCGGGTCGTCCGGCGGGTGATCGAGGCGCTGCTGGACATCGACGAGCGGTCGGGCGGCGAGCACGTCCGCCAGCACGCCCGGGTGCTCTCGGCGGGGCTCGACGCCGACGTGGTCCACGACCTCCGGGAGTACGCCGTCGACGTCGGCCTCGAACGGGTGTACGACGCCGCCGGCGCGACGGAACTGGTCCGTGGCGACTCCGACACCGTCGCCGGCCACACCGTCATCGACAGCATCGCGGCGATCACGCGGCTCTCGGCCGAGGAGTTCTACCGGCTGTACGGCCAGTCGACCAACCGGGCGCTGGTGTTCACGAACGTCACCCGCGGCGAGTCGCCGCTGGTGGCGATGCGGGTGGTCAACCCCACGCCGGATCTGGTGGTGTTGCACGGCCTCGACACCGACGCCGTCTGGGAGCACGCCGCCGACCTCGCCCGCGTCGACGGCTTCTCGCTGGCCGTCGCCGACACGAGCCTCGACGACGCGCTCGCGGGGCTGCGCGAACTCCCGTAGTCGGACGCGCCGGGCCGATCCGGGGCGGCCGTCCCGTCCCGGCGGACCCGTTCGGCCCCGGAGAACGGCCGTCCGGCCCCGGCGGACCCGTCGTCGCCGGCTCAGTAGGTGTCCCGGAGGTGACACACGGCGAGTCGCTCCTCGAGTTCGGCCTCGACCACGCCGGTCCGCTCGCCCCCGTAGGAGTCGAACGAGACCGTCCGGCGCTCTCCCGCTCCCAGGTGGAAGTAGGCGTCCGAGAACGACCCCGACAGGCGGCCGACGTCGAGTTCCACGAACAGCGCGGCGCCGTCGGCCTCGACGGTCACCTCGGTCCCGTCGACGGTCGCGGTCACGTCGGCGTCGGGCAGGTCGAGCCGCTTGTACGGCTCGAAGACGGCGACCGCCTCGTAGGACTCGGCCGGCCCGTCGAACGAGGCCCGGCAGAACACCTCCGTGGCGTCGACCCCCGGCGGGAGGTCCTCGCGGTCGACCGTCACCAGTTCCGTGCTCTCCCCTGCGTCCAGTTCCACCTCCACGGACCGCTCGTGGACGACCCGCCCGTCGAACGTCTCGACGACGCAGTCGACGATCCCGGAGAGCGGCGTGTCGACGTCGCTGGTGATCCACAGCGTCTGTGACTCGACGTCGCCGCGGTCGGGGTCGTCCGGGTCCTCGGCCTGTGCGTTCCCGGGGCTGTCCTCGCCCTCGAACCCCGGGGCAAAGGAGACCAGTACCGGCGCGAACTGGCGCCGGGCCATGTACTGCTGGGCCTTCCAGCGCCCGTCGTACTCGATCGAGGCCCACGACGCGACCGGCCAGAGGACGTTGAGTTGCCAGTACAGCGCCCCCATGGTCTCGGGCTTGCGGCGGCGCCAGTGTTCGATCGCGGTTCGCATGGCGAGGCCGTGCTGGACCTGCGAGAGGTAGACGAAGCTCCCGAAGTCGAAGGGGATCCGGAAGGAGTCGGCCATCCGCTCCAGGATGGTCGCGTTGCCGCCAGGGTTGCGCTGGTGGTGTTCCATCAGCGGCGCCGTCGGGTTGAACTGGTCCTCGTCGAGCACCGTCGACAGCGAGTCGGTCGACGGGAACGACTGGTAGCCGAACTCCGAGACGAACCGGGGCTCGGTGTCGAGGTACGCCTCGAAGGGTCTCCCGCCGTGCCAGACGTCCCAGTAGTGGACATCCCCCCGCGAGAAGTCGTAGGGGTCCTCGGCCCCGGGACCGCTGGAGGGCGACCCCGGCCAGTAGGTCCGTGAGGGGTCGGTCTCGCGGCAGGTCGGCGCCACCGTCTCCTCGTACAGCCGCCGGTAGTCGGCGACGTGGCCCTCGTGGGCCTCGTGGTCCGCGAACCAGTTGTACAGCGCCTCCTCGTTCTCGTTGTTGCCACACCACAGCGCGATCGAGGGGTGGTCGGCCAGCCGCCGCACCTGGTGGCGGACCTCCGCCTCGACGCTCTTCAGGAAGGCCTCGTCCGCGGGGTACAGCGCACAGGAGAACATGAAGTCCTGCCAGACCAGCAGGCCGTACTCGTCACACAGCTCGTAGAACTCCTCGTGCTCGTAGTAGCCCCCGCCCCACACGCGCAGGGTGTTCATGTTGGCGTCGGCGGCGCTGCGGATCAGGTGTTCGTAGCGCTCGCGGCTCACGTCGCCGTGGAACGGCGAGGTGGGGACGGTGTTGGCCCCCTTCGCGAACACCGGCGTCCCGTTGACCTCGAACCGGAAGCCGGTGCCGGCGTCGTCGGGTTCGACGACGGTCTCCAGGTCCCGGAAGCCGAGCCGTTCGGTGGTCCGGTGGGCGGGGACACCCTCGGGGGTCGACACGGACACCTCCAGGTCGTACAGCGGCTGGTCGCCGTGGCTGTGGGGCCACCACAGGTCGGCGTCCGCGACGTCGAGGCGCAACTCGTGGGTCGACTCGCCGGCCGAGAGATCGACGGCCTGCGAGGCGGTCGCGCCCGCGACCGACGCCGACAGGTCGTACTCGCCGGCCGCGGGGGCGTCGACCCCGACCCGGACGGTCAGTTCCAGGTCGCCGTCGGCGTCCTCGCCGTGGTCCTGTTCGGTCGTGACGTGTTCGATCCGCGGGTCCGAGTGGGCCAGAAGCGCCACGTCGCGGTAGATCCCGACCGTCGGCAGACAGGGACCCCAGTCCCAGCCGTAGTGACAGCCCGCCTTCCGGACGAAGTTGCGCGCGGGCTGGTCGACCGGGTAGCGGATCGCGGGCACCTCGTGGGGGTACGCCTCGGCGCGCTCGATCCCGTACTCGACGGGCGAGCGAAAGCGCACGCGCAGTTCGTTCTCGCCGGGCTCCAGGGCGTCGGCGACGTCGAACTCGTGGCCGACGAACATGTTGCGGGACTCGCCGACCGTCTCGCCGTTGACGAGGACGGTCGCCACGGTGTCGAGACCGTCGAAACACAGCAGGACGCGGTCTTCCGCCAGCGTCTCCGGGTCGACCTCGACGGTCCGGCGGTACTCCCAGTCGGTCTCCCCCACCCACTGGACGTCGAGTTCGTTGTCGTCGCGGAACGGGTCGGGGATCTCCCCCGCCTCGAGCAGGTCCGAGTACACCCCGCCGGGGACCGTGCCGGACAGCCAGCGCCCGCCGTCGACCTCGCGGAACTCCCAGGTGCCGTCGAGCGGCCGTCGTCGCATGCGGCCACCGACCCGCGGCCCGCAGTTAATCCCCGGGGTCACGGTCCCGGCGGACTCGCCGCCGGGACACCCCACGACGGCCGAGGCCGGCCCGTCCGCCTACCGGCGGGAGCCGTCGGCCTCCGTGGGGGCGCCCTCCCCGTCGGCCGCCGGTGAGTCGCCCAGCCACGTCTCCAGGCGTCGGGCGACCAGGTCGCGGCTCCCCATCCCGACGCCGATGCCCAGCGCGAGGGCGATCCCGAGACCCAGGCCGAGCGCCACGCCCTCGGCGACGGTGGCCAGGATGGCGGTGCTGTACCCCAGCGCGTCGAGTCCCAGCGTCAGCGAGAAGAAGTACACCGCGAACTTCGCGACGGCGGTCACGACCGGCGCGTACGGCCGACCGGCGAGCACCTCCGAACGGCCGGCGCTGCGGCCGACGTAGCCCGCGGCGACGAACCCGACGAGGACCATCAGCAGGCCGCCCAGCACGGAGGGGAGGTAGCGCGCGCCCGAGAGCAGCAGGTCGGGGACCGTCGAGAAGTCGACTATCGCCGCGGCGGTCCCGAGCGCACACAGGAGCACCAGCAGTTCGGTCAGGCGGGCGACGGTCGCTTCCACCTCCCGCTCGTCGCGGAACACGCCCGAGAGCGGCGTCTCCAGGACGGCCCCGCCCAGGCGGATCCGCGCGACCAAGTCCGCCGCCCGGGCGGCCAGCACCCGCGCGACCGCGTAGCCGACGACCAGCACGAGCGCGGCGAGCAGCAGTCGCGGCGCGAACCGTCGCAGCGTGTCGATCGGCCCCTGCCCGGGCGGGAAGAGCCCGCCCTGCGCGAGGAGCCCCGTGGCCGCGCCGGGCAGACCGGTCGCGGTCACGGCACCACCCCCGCGAGTCGGCCGCCGTTCGTGTTCCGGTTCCCCACCCCTCGGTCCGCGCTCCGGACGGACATACGCGAGCCCGCGCCGCGAGGGGACTTATGGATGTCGGTATCGACGGTGAAAGGAAGTGGGCGCCGGGGCGGCGACGTCAGGCGACGTAGCGGTACTTGCGCTCGCCCATCCGACCCCAGCCGTCGAAGACGAACTCGTTCTCGGGGGCGGTGAACGGCTCCAGGTCGACGTCGGTGTCGTGGTTGTGGCGGTCGTGGACCTGCTCGTACTCCTCGAAGCTGAGATCGTGGCGGGCCGCCAGTTGCTCGTCCAGGTCCAGCGCGGCGATCTCGTCCTCCCAGCCAGGACGGATCCGCTCGACGTGGACCTCCGCCTGGGCGCCCGACCCGTAGGAGGCCACGAGCAGTCGCTCGTCGTCCAGGTCGCGGCCGTTCTCCAGGGCGTGTCTCAACCCGGCGACGCGGGCGACGTGGACCGAGCCGGTGTACCAGTTGCCGACCTCCCGGGAGATACCGAGCGTCGGCTCGATGGTGTCGGCGTACCACGACCGGTAGCGCTCGGTCTCGCGCAGCGCCTCGGTGTACTCCTCGACGGCGTCGAGGAAGTGCTCCCGCGTACGGAACTCCTCCGGTCGGGGCTGGCGGCCGATCTCCTCGGCGACGGCCAGTTCGACGTCCGTGTCACGGATGACGTGCCGGTAGCCCAGCGCCGCGGCCTTCCGGACCATCCCCGGGAACGGCGTGTGGAACGGCACCAGCGCGAAGTTGTCCGGGTGGAGGTTGACG
>CAZMWG010000181.1:0-5928 GCA_964569925.1 uncultured Halobacteriales archaeon
CTCGTCGGCCTCGCGGTAGGCCTCGATCATGCGGTTGTGGTGTTCCTGGGCCTCGTCGGCCAGCTCGGTCACCTTCTGGTGGTGTTTCGAGGCCTCCGAGCGGACCTCCTCGGCCTCGGACTTGAGCTCCTCCAAGTCCTCCGTCTGGTCGAGCTTCTCGCGTTTCTCGGCGAGCTTCTCGCGCTTGTTCTCGATCTTCTCGATCAGCTCGCGCTCGTCCTCGCTGGAGAGAACCTCGGTCTGCTGTTTGAACTCGAGGTCCTCGATCTCCTCCTCGAGTTCCTCGACGGACTTGCCCTCGTCGAGTTCCAGGTCGTTCTTCAGGTTGTCGAGCTTGTCGAACAGCTCGTTGGCCTCCGCGTTGAGCTCGTTGCGCTTCTCCTTGTGCTCCTGGACCTGCTCGTTGAGCTCGTCGCGCTGCTCGCGGTGTTCCTGGGCCTCGTCGACCTTCTCGCGGGTCTTCGCGTTGAGGTCGTCACGGTTCGAGGCGCGCTCGGAGGCCAGTTGGTTCAGCTCGTTGCGGCGGTCGCGGAGCTGACCGGCGAGCTTGATCAGCTCGCCCTTGGTCTCGTTCTCGAGGGCGTCGTCTGTCAGTTCTACGTTCTTCGATTCGTCTATCGATTCTGCCATGGTTGTCGAACCTCGATGCCATCACCGCCTCCGGACGGCACAGCGGGCGCTCGACGGGCGAGCCGACGCCGATACGAAAGGTCTCCTGTCATGCTGGCCGAACGCCGATACTGCCCGAACGCCGGAAGCGTTCTGGTGATCGTCAGTTGCGTCGGCGTTTGTTTAAGCGTTCCGGTCGTTCGAGCGCCGTGTCGACCACTCACAGACGCCACACGGCGGCCGGATCGGTCGAGTCGGCCCCGTCCCGCGGCCCGTATATACGTACCCCTCACGGGGAGTCCGTACCGTTCGGTTCTCGCCGGGATCGAGGCGGTCTTCGTCGGGAGCGAACGGGCTCTCGTCCGGAAAGGGGTCAGCCCCCGTCGGGGGTGGGCTCGGGGTCGCGGTCGGCGTCGCGAGTCGATCCTCGTCGGCGGGCGGGCGTCGCCGACCCCGGCGGGGCCCACCCGCGCCACCGCCCGTGACGATTCGCCGGCCGCCGCGTCCCGGGACGTCACCCCGTCGCCGTTCCGTCCTGCACTTTCACTTTCGCTCCGGGGACGGCTCGGTTTGAGGTGGGGCCGGGCCCTACTGCCGTGTATGATAGAGGAACTCGCGGAGGCCCCGACCTGTGACGGCGACGGCTGTGAGCGGCCCCTCGGGGACCCGGCGGTCGTGTTCCGGACGGCGGCGGGCGAACGGCGTGCCTACGAGTGTGGCTGTGGCGCGGTGACGGTGACCGTGGCGCGAACCGACCCCTGAAGTGCGACCCGCGGAACCGGGAGGTATGGAGGAGGTTCTTCGGGCGCGGGGCCACGAAAACGTCCGCGCCGAGCACGCGAGCACGCTGGAGGTGACGACCGACGACTACCTGACGCCGGCCGGGGACTGCATCCTGGCGGTGGAGGCCGACCGCGCGCCGGCGGCGTTCGACCCGGCGTTCGTCGAGGCCTGCCGGGACGCCGCCACGACGATCACGCTCTCGGTCGCGACGGGCGGCCACGAGGCGGTCGTCACGGGACGTGGGGATCCGGCGCTCACGTTCGACAGCGAGCGCAGCGCCGTCTGTCGGACGAGCACCCACGTCGACGACCGGACGGTGATGCTCGAGGCCGACGCCGCCGCGGCGGACCTCGACCGGGAACTGGTCGCCGCGCTGGCCGGCGGCGCCGAGACAACCGTCCGCCTGCGGGTCGAGGGCTGACGGCGGCGACTACGCCTCGGCCGTCTCCGCCGTCCGGTCGTCGGTCGACCGGAACAGGTCGGCGTGGTCGGCGACGAACGTCCGGAGGTCACGCGGCGGCCGGCCCAGCACCCGTTCGACGTCGTCCGTGGTCCGGGCGGCCAGGCCGAGCCTGGCCGTCGTGTAGATCCCACACATCGCGACGACGAAGCCGGGGTCGTCGCCGGCCCGGAGCCGCTCGCGGGCGAAGGTCAGAAGCGACGGCCGCGGGTAGCTCACCGGCCGGTCGAGGGTCTCCGAGAACACCGCCGCGGCCGCCTCGTAGGTGAGCGCGGTCGGCCCGGTAGGCTCGTAGGCCCGGCCGGCGTGACCGTCCTCGAGCAGGGCCGCCGCCCCGACGGCGGCGACGTCCCGCGCGTCGACGAAACTCGTCGCCCCGTCGCCGGCCGGCACGAACAGTTCGCCCCGTCGAGCGATCTCCTCGCGGTTGACCTCCGAGAAGTTCTGCATGAAGAAGGAGGCACGGAGGAATGTGTGTGCCGGGCCGCTCCGTTCGAGGTGGCGCTCGATCCGCCGGTGGGGGAGCACCGGGAGCCGGTCGGCGCCCAGCGTCGAGAGGAAGACGATCCGGTCGACGCCGGTGCGTTCGGCCGCGTCGACGAACGAACGGACCGGGTCGACGCCGGCCACGCCCGGGGGCCACACCAGAAACAGGCGGTCGACATCCTCCAGTGTCCGTCCCCAGGTCTCCGGGCGCCCGAGGTCGAACTCGGTCCACTCCTCGGCCGGTCCCTCGCCGGGCGGCGCCCGCGTCGCGCCGCGAACCCGGACCGTCTCGCCGGCGTCCGGGTCGGCCCCCGCGGACTCCCGTCGCTCGGCGAGTTCCCCGAGCAGCGCCCCGCCGACCGTGCCGGTCGCGCCGGTCACCAGTACCGTGTGAGTCATACCCGCAGCTACGGCGACGGGACGGATAACCGGCACGGCGGGTCCGTCGCGGGCGGACGGCGGACGGACCGCGGCGACCGAGTCAACAGCCCTCGCAGTCGCAGTACCGCTCACAGACGACGTTGGCACAGTCGGGGTCCCGCGCGGTGCAGAACTCCCGTCCGTGGGTGATCATCAGGACGTGCAGGGAGTACTTGAGGTCGTCCGGCACGAGTTCGTTCAGCGTCTCGTGGGCTCGCTCGTTGCTCGCTGACGCCTCCACCATCCCGAACCGCTTGGCCAGCCGCTCGACGTGGGTGTCGACGGCGAAGGTGGGCTTCTGAAAGTGGAAGTTCAGGACGACGCTCGCGGTCTTCGGCCCGATCCCCTTGATGTCGGTGAGCCAGTCCTGGGCGTCGTCGGTGTCCATCTCCTCCAAGAACGCCAGCGTGTACTCGCCGCCGGTCTCCTCGCGGATCTTCCGCAGCGACCGCTGGATCCGGGCGGCCTTCTGGTTCTTCAGCCCGACCACCGAGATGGTCTCGGCGAGGTCCTCGGGCTCCGCGGCCTCGATCTCCGCGTAGTCGCGGTACGTCTCACGCAGCGCCTCGGCCGCCCGGGCGGTCTGTGTGTCGGCGACGTTCTGCGAGAGGATGGTCGTCAGTAGCTGCCGGACGCCGTCCTCGGAGTGGGCGCGTTCCGGCTTGCCGTGCAGGTCGATCAGGTCGCGGTGAAGCTCTCGGACGTCCACGGCCCCCGTTACGGCTCGATGCTCATATCGGCGGCCCTTCCGACGCGCCCGCCCGCTCGGCCTCGTTCGGCGACGGCTTTTGTTCGATCGCGCCCCGAGAGAGAGCATGGACGACCCGGAACCAGAGAAGAACATCAGCGGGACCGGCGGGGAGGTCTCCGCGTTCGCGACCGGCGAGCCGGCGACCCGCGCCGAGGCCGTCGTCGACCGGCTCGGGGGGCTCTACTGGACCAAGACCTACGGCGGTCGGCCGGCCTTCGAGTGTCTGGTCCGGACGATCCTCTCGCAGAACACCGCCGACGCGACCAGCCAGCCCGCCCACGACGCGCTGGTGGAGCGGTACGGCGGAGACGGCGACGACGGAGCGGACGAGGACGAGAGTCCGGACGACGGCGTCGACCTCGCGGCGGCGCTCGCCGACGCCGACCCGACGGCCGTAGCCGAAGTCATCCGGCCGGCGGGCCTGCACAACACGAAGTCCGAACGGATCGTCGAGGTCGCCCGACGGATCCTGGCCGAGTACGGCTCGGCGGCGGCGTTCGACGCGTTCGTCCGCGAGGGCGACCCCACGGCGGTGCGCGAGACGCTGCTGGAGATGAACGGCGTCGGGCCGAAGACCGCCGACTGCGTGCTCCTGTTCGCGGGCGGCCGGGGCGGAGTGTTTCCCGTCGACACGCACGTCCACCGGATCGCCCGCCGGATGGGGCTGGCGCCGCCCGACGCCGACCACGAGACCGTCCGCGAGCACCTGGAGGCCGACGTCCCCGCCGAGAAGTGCGGGTTCGGCCACACGGCGACGATCCAGTTCGGACGGGAGTTCTGCACCGCCGAGCGGCCCGCCTGCCTCGACGACCCCGAGACCTGCCCGCTCGCGGACCTCTGTGACCAGGTGGGGGTCGACCCCGCGGCCGGCACCGTCGTCGACCCCGCCGAGACCGTCGGGGAGTGAGAGAGGTACCCACACCGGGAGCAGGCCTTTCGCACGTCCCCGCGACCGGCCGGTGTGGACGTGGGCGAGTTGACGAACGAGCGCGAGCTGTGAGTCCGCCGCGGCGTCCCCGCTCGTCACCCCGGACGCGGCTACGCCGGCGGGTACGGAGGGTCGCACGGCGAGCGACGGACCAAAGCGCCCTTTCCGCTCCGAGCCCGGCCGTCGACCATGGTCCGCCGCCCGGACGTCGGCCTCGCGACCCTCCTCCCGCCGGTCGTGACGAACCTGATCCCGCTGGTCGGCGTCCTCGCCCTGGGCTGGAACGCCGACACGCTGCTCGTGATCTACGTCTTCGAGATACCGGTCGCGGCCTTCTGGACCGCCGTGGGGATCCCCTTCGCCCGCCTGCGTCCGAACAACGCGATCGACACGGACGGGGGGCTCGTCGCGCCGCTCCAGGAGAAACGCGGGGCCGTCGGGACCCCCGGCCCGCTCCCGCCGTTCTACCTCCGGAACCTCCCCTCGCTGCCGGGGGCCGCCATGCTGGGCGGTCTGAGCTTCGCGGCCGGGTTCGTCGCCTGGGGGCTCACCGATCCGACGATCACCGAGGAGGTCGCTCTCGCCGTGTTGCTCGGGACCGCCGGGGCCTTCCTCGCACACGGGATCGAGACCGTGGTCGGGTTCGTCAGGGGCGACCACCGCGAGCACTCCCCACGGACGATGATACTGCCGGTGTACAAGCGGACGATCGGCGTCGGCGTCCTGATGGTGCTCGTGCTGTTCGGGAACGCCGGCGAGGGGACCCCCTTCGAGAGCCGCGCCGTCCTGGCGCTGCTGGTGGTCGGGAAGCTCGTCTACGACCTCCGGGAGCTCCGGATCCGGCTGGACGACGACCGACGGGGCTGGTTCGAGCGTCTCTACGGCGACCGGACGACGGAGACCGTCCCCGAACCCGTCGAGACGCCCGACGGGGAGCCGAGACGGGTCGTCGCGGTCCCGCTGCGGGTCGCCGTCGTCGACGCCGTCTGTCACGGTCTGGGCTACGGGTTCGGCCTGACCGGCGTCTTCGTCTGGCCGGTCGTGGCGCTGGGCGTGCTCGGCTCGGCGCCGTCGATCGCCGCCTTCGGCCTCGCGCTGGGGACCGTCGTCGGCGGGGTCGCCGGAACGACGCGGTACCTCTCACACGGACGGCTGGAGTACCGCCTGTACGACCGCGAGCTGATCGTCCACGACCGGCTGCTCGGCGTGGCGCAGGGGCGCCTGGAGTACGGCGCCATCACCGACGCGACGGTGTCGCGGGGGGTCGTCGACCGTCTGCTCGGGACGGAGACGCTGAAGCTGGACGCCCCGGTCGAGAGCCCGCCGACGGAGTGGCTACCCGACTTCGAGCGGCTCCGGGAGCTGGGCGAGAGCGAGGCGAACGCGAGCCGGCCGGTCGATCTGGTCCACGTCGAGGACGCCGCCGGGCTCGCGGAGTTCGTCGGTCGGCCGGTGAGAGAGTGAGCGGACGACGCGGGGCCCGGTCGGCCG
>CAZMWG010000182.1:0-5928 GCA_964569925.1 uncultured Halobacteriales archaeon
GGCGATCATCCTGCCGGACTGGTATCTCTACTGGTCGTTCGGCCTGCTGAAGCTCGGTCCGCTCAACCCCGAGCTCAGCCTGCTGGGCGGCCAGAAGCTGATGGCCGACCGGACCTACGGCGTCGTCGCCAACCTGGTCGTGGTCGGGTTCATCGCCATCGTCCCCTTCCTCAACAAGGGGGCGGCTCGCCGGCCCGTCGAGCAGCCGTTCTGGGCGGCCGTCGGCGTCTCCGGAGTCCTCTTCGCCTTCACCATCGCCGTGCTGTCGGTGAAGAACCTGATGCCCATCGACTCGCACCTGCTGTTCGACCTGACGTTCCTCGTGCCCGTCGTCGGGGCCTGCCTCTCCTACGCAATCCTCCGGACGATGCGGGAGGGGTACATGTTCAACCTCAACCGCCGGTACTACCGGCTCCGGCCGCCGAAGTGACCGGCCGATGAGCGACGACCCCGCGTCTCCCGCGCCCGACGGCGGCTCCCGCTCCGGGGACGGCGCCGACGCCGGCGTCGATCCCGGCGGCGACGGGGACGAACGCGGGGACGAGGAGGGAGGCGCGGACGCCGACGACGTCGTCGCGACGGGCGCCGGCCCGCGCTCCCGGGACGTGGTCGTCCCGTTCGAGGTGTACAAGACCGTCACGGTGTTCTCGACGCTGTTCGCCGTCTTCGCCGTCGTCGCCGGGTTCGTCGTGATCGACCGGGCGACCCGCCGTGCCAGCCTGCCGCTCTCGGAAGTGGACCCGGTGCTCTCGATCGCGGGCATCGGTCTGATCGTCCTCGGAGCGGCGACCTACGCCTTCTCCACGCGGTTCCGGACGGCGGAGATGGGAAAGTCTAATGAGGAGTCCGACGAACTCTCGGATAATGGCTGACGAGTTCGCCAAAGGGCTCGGCATTCTCGTGACCGCCGGGCTGGGCTGGATGACGCTCGCGGGCTGGTACCGCACGCCCAACTTCGAGGAGGACCAGCTGATGGCGCCCGTCGAGCTCCAGAACCCGACGGTGTACGACCAGATGGGGATCTTCCTCATGGACGCGCTGCTGTGGTTCGCGATCCTGGGTGCGCTCACCTTCTGGGTCGTGCTCCCCGCCGTCGAGCAGGCCCGCGAGAGCTTGGCCGAACGGCGGAGCAACTGACCCGCCCGGGTCGCGGGTCGACCCGACGACCGCCGCTTCGACGCCGTCCGATCTCTCCCCGACGTCGTCACCCGGTGTGAGAGGCCTCGACCCCGCGAGCCGCCTGTAACCGACCGGCCCGCTCCGCCGGCGCCCGATCACGGGCTTCGACCTCGCGACGGTCCGTCCGTAACCACGACCGGGTCGCCGGCCTCACACCCACCACGAACACGAACACGAACTCGAACTCACACCGAGACCGTCGTCGACCCGCGACGGTTCCGGACCCCTGAGGTCGACGAGAGAACGTCCGGGCCGGACGTCGCCTCAGACCAGGGCGCTCCAGGGGCCGGCGATGACCCAGAACAGCGCCTGGTAGAACGCGTACATGAAGACCAGAAGCGACGCGACCAGCGACCCCTTCGGCCGCTCCAGGGGAATCTCCCGTCGGGCCTCGACCTTCCGGGACTCGAACTCGAAGAAGTCGGTGAGGAACAGACCCAACACGAGCACGGACATCACCATCCCGCCGTGATGTTGGACGGTCATGAAGTAGAAGGAGGAAAGCACCAGCAGGAGGTTGCTGGCGACGTGAGGGAGGTACCGCGAGATGGCCTCTGCCCCGCCGGACTCGTACTGGGAGACGTGGCGGCGGTGGGCGAGAAAGCGCGTGACGAAGTTCGCGACGACGATCACCAACAGCACCTCCCGGATCACCCCGCTCAGCAGGCTGTCGAGGGGCCCGAACAGGTTGACGAACGTCTGCATAGTCCCAACTCCGTCGGTCCTCCATTAGTATCTTTCCGATCCTACCAGCGGGTCCGACACGCCGGCAGGACGGCCAGGACGGCGGTATCGACCCGCCCGACGGTCACCGTCTCGCCCGGGCCGACGGTCCGGACGACCCGATCGTCGGCCAGGAGGGCGACGTCCGCGTCGTCGCGCTCGACGCGCAACCGGACCCCGTCGGCCCCCACCACCCACCGGCTCGGGTCGGTCGCGAACGGCGCGATCGGCGTCACGGCGAGGCCGGTCCCGGGACCGAGGACGGGGCCGTCGATCCGGCGGGTGTAGCCGGCCGAGCCCGCCGGCGTCGCGACCACCACCCCGTCCGAGCGCACCGTCCCGACGGCCTCGCCGTCCGCGGCGACGGCGAACTCCGAGATGTGGGCCGGACGCTCCGTCACCAGCGTCGCGTCGGCCGCCGCCCGGACGACCGCGCCGCCGTCGGCGGGCCACCCGTCGTCTCCCGCCGCCCGGTCGCCGCTCGACCGGGGATCCGCCTCCGGCCCCCCACCGCCCGGCACGGAGCCACCGTTCGACCCTCCTTCCCCGGACCGGGAACCACCCGCCGGCTCCCAGTCCCCGCTCCCGCGCCGGACGCCCAGCACGGGGTGGCGCTCGGTCGTCCACTCGCCCGCGGCGATCCGGGCGACGGTGTCGGGATCGCCGAGCGATCCGGCGGGGAGCGAGCGGACCCCGCCGCCGGCGTCGACCGGGAGCACCGGCGTCGGCGGCGCCGACCGGAGCGTCGACAGCAGCGCGTCCTCGCCGACCGGGAGCAACAGGTCCGGGTCGGCGGCCACGCCGCCGTGCCCGCCGTCGGGATCGGCGACGGTGACCGCCACCCCGGCGTCGGCGAGCGCCTCCGGCAGGTCGGCCGGAGCGGCCCCGACGACGCCGGCTACGGGTTGCTCGCCCATACCCCCCTCTCGGTCGAACACGGGAAAAGCGTGCCGGACCGGGCCGTCGCACGCTTACGAAACCACTAAACCTCGACCCGTCACATAGTCGCGGGAACGGAGAGAATGGTGCTCAAGGTCGGGGCCGGCTGGCTGGCCGACAGCGGGGCGGTCCCCACGTCGCTGCGAGCGGTCCTCGGCTACTACGCCGACGCCGGGGTGTTCGACTACGACAGTCTGGCGCTGAGACGGGAGATCGACGACCGCACCGAGCGGATGATCGACGACGTCTTCGCCCTGATCGAGGGCGCGCTGGCCGAGGAGTTCGGCCGCGAGACCGTCTCGTTCGACTACGACACGAAACTCGTCCTGCCGGCACAGCTCACCCTGGGCTACGCCTACCGGTCGGCCCGTCGCCGGACGGCCGACGACCCCGTCGACGAGTCGATCGCCACCGGCGTCCCGTCGGTCGAGGCCCCAGACCTCGACCGCGACGGCGACGGGGCGGCGACGGGGCGGACGCTCTCGCCGACGGAGACGGTCCGGCGGGCCGAGCAGATGACCCGCCTCTCGGTGGAGGCGCTGATCGACGGGGACATGCGCGACGCGATCAACGACGACGAGTTCGAGGACTTCGAGACCGACGTCGACGCCGACCCTCGCCGGATCGCGGAGGTGGCACAGGCCACCCTGGAACGGGACCTCCAGTCGAAGCTCGACGGCCTGCCGCCGGTCGTCGAGGAGACCTACCGCGAGGCGGTCGACTACTCGGAGGCCCACCAGGACCGGGACGACCACTTCCGGGAGCTGATGACCGCCGCCGGCGACGGCGACGAGGACGCCCGGCGGTCGATCCGCGAGGAGTACAAGTTCGCCGACTTCGAGCAGCCGCCGGCGACGTTCGCGCCGCCGGACCTCGAACTGCCATACCTCCGGACCCAGTACGCCCGCGTGGGCGTGCTGTACGACGCGATGCTCGACCTCTACCGGCTGGCCGGCATCGAGATCGGGGACGCCTTCGCACGGTCGATCGTGCTGGCGATCGTCGGCGCGCAGGTGTGGCTCGACGACGTCGACGACTACCGCGACGACCGGCGCGAGGGGCAGCTCACCCCCGTCACCGCCGAGTACCTGCTGGCGCCCGACGAGGACGCCGGCTACCGGCGCGTGGTCGACGTCACCGAGCGATACCTCGACCGGGCCAAGGAGTACGCCACCGAGGCCGACTCGCCGCTGACCGGCATCGCCGTCGAGTACATCTACCGGTCGGGCGAGCCCGAGGTGCTGCCGGGCCACCGAAACTGAGCCCTCGACCGGGCTCGCCGTCGCCCTCCCGGGGCCGGCGGTCGATCGCCCTCACCGTCTCGGGACCGCCGGTCGCTCACCGTGTTCCGGGCACCCGTTCGCCGCCTCTCGGGCGCCCGCTCACCGCTTCCCGAGCGCCCGCTCGAACACCCGCTGGGCCCGGTCGTAGGCCCCGTTGCGGTCGACGATCGGGTCCGGGTACTCCGGCGCCAGCTCCGCCCGCTCCCCGTCCGAGAGGTTCGGCCAGTCGACGATCTTTCCCGACGGGACCCCGCGCAGTTCGGGGACGTACTCGGTGACGTAGTCGGCGGCGCTGTCGTACTTGCTCATCTGGGAGACCGGGTCGAAGATCCGTACGTCCACGGAGTCGGTCCCGGTGGAGGCGATCCACTGCCAGTTGCCGTAGTTCGACGCCGGGTCGTGGTCGATCAGCTGTTTGGTGAAGTACCGGGCACCCTTCCGCCAGTCGACCAGCAGGTGTTTCGTCAGGAAGGAGGCGACGTTCTGCCGGGGCCGGTTGTGGACGTACCCCTCGCGGTCGAGCTGGCGCATCCCGGCGTCCACGAGGGGGTAGCCCGTCTCGCCGCGCTTCCAGGCCTCGAACTCCGACTCGCCGTCGCGCCACTCGATCTCGCCGGGCATCGACTTGTAGTTCTCGACCAACAGCGTAGGGTTGTAGTACAGCAGATGGTAGTTCTGCTCGCGCCAGGAGAGTTCGTAGCGGAACTTCTGGACGTTGCGCTGCTCGCTGCCGTTCGAGCGGACGTGTCGGTCGCTGGCGTCGCCCCAGATCTCTCGGATGCCCAACATTCCCGCCGCGATGTACGGCGAGAGCCGCGAGACCGCCCCGACGGGCCGCTCGACGGCCGCCCGCATGTCGTCGCGGGTGTCGCTGTAGGTGGCGATCCCGTCGTCCAGGAACCGGTCGTACCGCTGGCGGGCGGCCTCGTAGCCCGCCGCCGGCAGGTCGATGTCGACCTCGATCTCGGGGACCGTCTTCGGATCGGAGACGTCGGCCAGCGAGTCGCTCCCGGGCGCCTCGAAGGGGGTGAGCTTGTGGCGGGCCTGCCAGTCGTCGTAGAACTGCGAGTGGTTGTGGTACTCCCTGTCAAGCCCCTCGGGGTCGACGAGCAGCAGGTCGACGACCGACTTCGTCGGCAGCGCCTCGTCGACGCGGCGCTGTCGGTTGCGCCGCGCCGGCCGGTAGTGGTCGTTGTAGTACACCCGCTCGGCGTCGTACTCGTCGACGACCTCCGAGAGGACCTCGACGGGTCCGCCGGTGCGGACGACCAAGTCGCTGCCCCGCTCGCGGTAGGCCCGCTTCAGTTCCCGGACCCCTTGCATGAAGAAGGCGCGCTGTCGCTTGCCGATCTGTCCGAGCAGTTCCCGGTCGACGGGGTACACCGGCACCACCGGTTCGTCCTTCGCGGCCAGCGCGAGCCCGCGGTTGTCGGGGAGTCGCAGGTCCCGCCGGTGCCAGAAGACGTGCATGGAACGAACAGGGGCCGGACGGGTAAGGGTCGGATACCAACCTGATTGTGTGTGTGGCGGGTTCACGCGGCCCGAACCGGGCGAGGGCCCCGGACCCGGGCACGGCGGCGCGTCGAGTCCGGCCGCTCTCCGTCAGTAGAACTCGCGGACGAGGTCGGTGGCGCCGTCGGGGGCGCCGTCGGGGATGTCGGTCATCGGCGCCTCGATCCCCTCCTGCTCCTCGAACGGGACGGAGTCCTCGTCCTGGTAGATGACGCCCATGTACTCCGTGTCGCCGGCCAGCACCTTCTCCTTGGCCGCCTCGTAGTCGCCGGGGTCGTGGTCGGCCTCGGCG
>CAZMWG010000183.1:0-1905 GCA_964569925.1 uncultured Halobacteriales archaeon
CCTGGATGGTCGTGATGTTGCCTTCGATCTCGATGACCTCGCCCATCAGCCCCTCGTGACCGACGTACACCACGTCGTTCATGCGGGCGTCGAGGTCGCGGGCCGTGACGACCGGCCCCGAGACGCTCTCGATGACGCCGTCCTCGCGGACATCTCCTCCCGTTGCTTTGCTCATTCTGAGTCTTCCTCCATCAGGTCGATGCCGATGGCGCGTTTGATCTGATCGCGCAGCCCGCCGCTCCCGGTGCCCCCGCCCAGCGTCACCAGCACCGGCTCGACGCTGGTCTCGACCGACCCGCGGACGCTCCGCGAGAGGTGGTCGAGGTCGTCGTCGTGCATGACGACGATCCCCACGTCGTCGTCCCCGAGCACCGACTCGACGGCGTCGTCGAGCCGGTCTTCCTTCCGGTCGTCGGGGATCTCCTCGAACTTGCGGACGCCGGCGAGCCGGAAGCCCGCGGTGAACTCCGGACTGCCGACGACGGCTATCTCGCGGCTCACAGTACCAGCTCCTCGCGAATCGCCTCCGGGTCGAGCCCGGCCTCCCGGCCGCGCGCGATCGCCCGGACGTTGTCTACCTCCCGTTCCTTCGCGAGCACGTACGACAGCACCGGACAGACCGACAGCGGGTGGCGGTTCGACAGCCGGTCGGCGTACTCGAGCAGGGCGGCCTCGACGGCCCGCTCGAACTCGATCGGGTCGTCGGCCGCCTCCAGGCTGTCCAGGGCCGCCGCCAACTCGTCGCCGTAGGTGCTCTCGCGGACCGCCGCGACCAGCTGGTCGCGGTCGGCCGCCAGTCCTCGGATCCGCTCGGCGTCGAACAGCTTGCCGCCGTCGATGTAGTACTCCGCCGGGTCGAGGTCGGTGCCGCTGCGTGCCAGCCGGAGCGCGTTCCGGAGGTTCCGGAAGTCGATCTCCGCCGTCAGAAAGGAGACGTACAGCCCGACCGCGGAGTCGATCTCCCGCTCCGCCGGCAGGTCCGCGAGCAGGTTCTCGTAGAACGCGCGGTCGACGGCGTTCTCGAGGGGGACCAGCACGCCCTCCGACTCGTAGTCCGGGAACGCCGCCGCGACGGCGTCGCCGAAGATCGTCCCCGACAGCGCCTCGACGACCGCCTCGATCGACTCCAGGGCCAGCAGTTCGTCCAGCCGCTCGGCGGAGAACTCGCCCGCCCGGATGAGGTCGTCCTCGACGTCCGTGGGCTCCGAGTCGGCGTACAGTCCCCGGACGATCGTCTTCACGTTCCAGGCGTCGAACTTCCGCAGGTAGCGCGCGACGTAGTCGTACAGCTCGCCCTCGGACCAGCGCAGGAGGTCCTCGAACTCGTCGGCGAGGTTCCGGTTGAGCGCGTACTCGACCAGGTCGACGCCGGAGTGGCGCGAGCCCAGCGCGTTCATCTCGGTCTCGTACTCCGACTCGCCCATGAACCGGGCGATCTCGCCGGTCCCCATCCGGACCAGCTTCCGGTAGTCGTCCTCGTCGAACAGCGCGGCTCGTCGCGACCGGACGCGGGCGACGACGTACTCGTAGTTGCCGGGGCCCCGGCCGTCCACACGCGTACTCATGACTCCTCGAACAGCCGGTCGCTGATCTCTCGGAGGTTGTCCTCCCAGACGTCCTCCAGCATGGAGTCGAACGTGTTGTTCACCCGGATCCGCGAGCTCTCGCTCTCGACGACCACGCCGCCGAGACAGTCGTGCTCGCCGGCGTAGGAGAAGCCGTCGTAGTCGGCACAGATCGACTCCAGCAGCTCCCGGTCGTCGGCGCGGCCGTGGACCGACACGTCGGCGCCTCCCCGGAACTCCGTCGCGGCGGCCGACAGCAGCGCCCGGGTCAGTTCCTCCCGCCGATCGCCCGACAGCGAGGCGATCGCCGACTCCACCTCGCCGTGGACCTCCTCGAGGA
>CAZMWG010000183.1:1915-5917 GCA_964569925.1 uncultured Halobacteriales archaeon
TCGAGGACGTCCCGGCGGGCCTCCAGTCGGGCCTGCTTGGCCTCCAGTTTGGCCCCCGAGAGCTTCTGCTCGCGCTCCTGTTCGATCTCCCGGTCGGCCTCGGCGAGCCGCTGCTCGCGGATCTCCTCGGCGTCGGCCTCCGCCTCGGCGACGATCTCCTCCGCGTCCGCCTCGGCGTCCGAGCGAATCTCGTCCGCACGTGCGCGGGCTTCCTCGCGGATGTCCTCTACGACCGTATCAAGGCTCATGAATGATAGAGGGGTGGACCGCGTTACAGCGTGAGGAAGACGACGACCAGCGCCAGGATGACGAGCGTCTCCGGCAGGACCGTCAGGATCAGGGTCCGACCGAACAGACTGTCGTCCTCCGCGATGGCGCCGACCGCGGCCGCCCCGATGCCACGCTCCGCGTAGCCGGCCCCGAACGCGGCCAGCCCGACCGCCAGGGCTGCGGCCGCCGTCCCGGTGATCGCCGGCGAGGATTGCTGCAGCAGTGCGAGAGTCTCGATGAGTTCCGTTGTCATTGTTTCAGGGTCCTCCGTATAGTGGGTCTACCGTCCGAACAGGCGTACATCCCCACAGGGTACGGATAAAGCTTCCCAAAGTGACCGACGGCCCGTGTGGCGGGGGTGTGGCCGTCCGGGACGGTCGGACCGTCGGCGCGGTGGCCGGAGACGACGACGGGCCGGCGGGAGGAGGGGCGCGGTCGACCGCGTCGGCCGCTTCACTCGTCGGTCGTGTAGCGTCGCTCGTAGCCGAACGGCGAGTAGGTCGTGCCGCCGCCCTCGTAGAACTTGCCGAAGAACTCGACGTACTCGAGGCGGACCGCCTGGAGGCCGGCGGAGGTGACCCCCAGCACCAACACGAGCAGGTGGCCGACGATCAGGACCGCGATCCCGGCCAGTCCGCCCAGGATCAGGGCCACGGGACCCGACCCGTTGACCAGCCCCGAGAAGATCACCTCGCCGTGGACGCCGTCGAAGAAGATGAAGTGGAACTCGCCACCCTCCGTGTAGGCGCCGAACACGAGCAGGTTGACCGCCAGCGCCATGCCGGCCTTGGCCAGCAACACCGCGGCCAGCCGGGTGTAGGAGACGACGTGCCCGAACGCCTGGGTGATCGACTCGATGAGACCGATGCCGCCCTCCGCGACGATCACCAGTCCCAGACCGATCACCGCGACGACCAGCGCCAGGTCGATCACGATCCCCCCGACCCCGAACAGGTCGATCGCGGGGAAGCCGTTGAACCCCAGCGGGATCGCCACGCCGCTCGTGATGGTCTCGCCCGTCGCGGGGTTGGTCATCCCTTCCCGGGCGAACACCCGGAACATGAACGGGGGCTTCGCGTTCATCGCGGTCTCGGAGAGCACCCACCACCACAGCGACACCGTGAGCACGATCCACGAGCCACTCTCCATGAACGCCTCGCGGAGGCCGTGGTGGAGGTTGTTGACGAAGTCGAAGACCCGCCCCACGACCAGGTGGAGGGTGCCGGCCACGACGCTCAACAGGAGCCACGCCTGCGCGAAGGCGACGTAGGTCGGCTGGAGACCCTTGTGGATCGGCGGCGAGCCGCCGGGCCAGACGATCTCGCCCAGCGCGTGCAGGCCGAAGAACTCGCCGTACAGCACGCCGAAGATCGCCGTGAACGCGCCGGCCCACATGCCGATGCCGCCCAGACTCCTGATCACGTCGCTCTCGAAGTTGCGGGTGATCCAGTAGCCGAGCCCGGCGTACAGCAGGCCGTAGCCCAGGTCCCCGATCATGAACCCGAAAAAGAGCGGGAACGTCAGGAACAGGACCACCGTCGGGTCCAGTTCGGAGTACTTCGGGCGGTTGATCACCTCGACCAGCGCCTCGAACGGCTTGACGCTGCCGGGGTTGTCCTGGACGACGGGCGGTTCGCCCGCGCCGATCGGGAGGAAGCCCGCGGCCGACCGGGCGTGCCCGCCGTCGGCGATGGCCTCGTCGGCGTCGGCCTCGTCGGCCGCCGCGGGCGTCGGTCCGCCGCCGACCTCGTCGTCGCCCTCGGTGACCTCCTCGGTCGCCTCGACGTGGCCGTCCTCGTCGTACTCGGCGACCTCCAGCTTGGTCACGTCGATCGCCTCGCCGACCGCCGTCTGGAGGGTCTGTTTGAACTCCCCGAACGACTCCTCGGGGAGCCACCCCTCGGCGACGAAGGCGTTGTCGGTCGTCGCGAAGGAGAGGGGTGCCTCCCGCTTCTGAACCTCGACGGCCAGGGTCTCCTCGGCGGCCAGCAGGAACCCCGCGACGTCCAGTCGGAGGTCCTCGAGCTCGCCCCGTACCGTGTCGAGTTTCGCCTCGACCCGCTCCCGGCGGTCGCGAAGCTCCGTCAGGTACGACGAGGGGTCGCCCTCCCCCTCGGGGACCTCGAGTTCGGTGAGCGTGACGCCCACCAGCGCGTCGGCCAGTTCGCTCTCGTCGGCCCGCGCGACCGCGGCGGCGACGTCCTCGCCGGCGAACACCTCGAACTCGACGATCTCGCTCTCCGCGAGGGCGCGCCGAACCGCGTCCGGGTCGCCCTCGCCGACGGCGACCGACAGCCGGTCGTACCCGCGCAGGAGGTCCAGGTCGACCCCCAGCCGGACGAACGGCTCCATCGCGTCGATGCGCTCCTCGACGTCGCGCAGCTCGTCACGGAGCTCGTCCCGACGGTCGTCGAGCTCGTTGACCTGGACCCGGACCTCCTCGAGTTCCTCGTCGAGGGCCTCCTCGGTGACGAGTTGGGTCGGGCCGGCGTCCTCGGGCTCGACCCCGAGGATCGACTCCAGCGAGCGGACGGTGACGAGCTTGTCCGAGGCCTCGTCGGCGCCCGCCCCCGGGTCGCCGGGCTCGAACCCGTCGAACGAGCCGTCGTAGTCGGTGAGGTGTAGCAGGTCCATCCCGTGGACCGCCTCGACGGTGTCGCCGAGCACCCGCTTGGATCCCGTCACCGAGACCCGGGCCATCCGTTCAGGTCTGAGCATGTACCGCCTCCTCGAACAGGTCGGTCACGTGCTCGACGGTCTCGTCGATCCGGCCCTCGGCCTCGGCGGCCAACTCGTCGCGTCGGCTCTCCCCCTCGGCGACGATCTCCTCGCGTTCGGCCTCGATCTCCTCGCGGGCCTGTTCGATGCGCTCCTCGGCCTCCCGGCGGGCCTCCTCCTGGGCCTCCTCCCGGATCCGTTCGGCCTCCTCACGAGCCTCCTCCCGGATCCGTTCGGCCTCCTCGCGGGCCTCCGCTACCAGGTCGTCGGCCTCGCTCTCGGCCTCCTTGATCCGGCGTAGGACTTCCTGCTGTGGCATCGCTTATCGTCGGACCGTAACCCGGGTGGCTATTTGGTAGTTGCGGAGTCCCCCGCGGGGGCCGCCGGTCGCGCGGGGGCCGCCGGTCGCGCGGGGGCCGGAGGGGGACTCCGCGGGGGATCGGGGGGATTATGTCCGCGAGGGACCAACGGCGGGGAAATGGGAGTCCTCGAGGACAAGGCCCGCGCGCGGACGTTCTACAAGTATCTCTCGAAGGTGTACGACCGCGTCAACCCCTTCGCCTGGACCGAAGAGATGCGCGACGAGGCGATGGACCGGCTCGACATCGACGCCAGCGACCGGGTGCTGGACGTCGGCTGTGGCACCGGCTTCGCCACGGAGGCGCTGCTCGAGCGGACCGGCAACGTCCACGGACTCGACCAGAGCGCCCACCAGTTGGAGAAGGCCTACGGGAAGTTCGGCAAGCGCGGCCCCGTCCGGTTCTACCGCGGCGACGCCGAGCGGCTCCCCTTCCGGGACGACTCCTTCGACGTCGTCTGGTCGTCGGGGTCGATCGAGTACTGGCCCAACCCCGTCGCGGCCCTGGAGGAGTGTCGCCGCGTCGCCCGGCCGGGCGGACAGGTGCTGATCGTCGGCCCCGACGCCCCCAAGACCTCGCTGTTCGAGCGGGTGGCCGACGCGATCATGCTGTTCTACGACGAGGAGGAGGCCGACCGGATGTTCCGCGAGGCCGG
>CAZMWG010000184.1:0-5915 GCA_964569925.1 uncultured Halobacteriales archaeon
GCCGATGTCGGTGTCGAACCCGCCCAGGTCCTCGAACACCTCGGCCCGGAAGGAGATGTTCGAGCCGAACGTGTTGCGGACCTCGCCGGGGCCGTCGGCGAACCCCTCGTGGGTGACCCCGACGAGCCAGTGGAACTCCTCGGGGAGGAAGTCGGGCCGACCGGCCACCCACGCGGGGGTCATGCGGCCGCCGGCCGCGGGCGGGTCGTGGCTCTCGTAGACGTCGACCAGCCGTTCCACCCAGCGGTCGTCGGCGACGGCGTCGTCGTCGAGGAAGGCCACCACGTCGCCGGAGGCGACCGCGGCGCCGTTGTTGCGGCTGGCCAGCAGGCCGACGTTGTGGTCGTTGCGGTGGACGACCACGTCCTCGCGGTCGCCGTACTCCTCGCGGAACCGCTCGGCGACGGCGTCGTTCCCGTCCGAGACCAGGACGAGTTCGACGTCGTCGTGGGTCTGTGCGAGGACGCTGTCGGCGGCCTCGCGGGCGTCGCCGAGACGGTCCACCGTGTGCTCACAGACCACGACCGAGACGCGCATACCGGCGGCTCGGGAGCGGCCGGAATATGCCTTTCCCCGTGGAGATAACAAGCCTTATGCGCGCCATGCCAGTTTCTCCCTCCAATGAGCGGAGGAGAGACGCGGGCACGCGACGAGGACGCCCCCGCCGCGGAACGGGTCCTCGACCTGCTCGCCGCCCGCTACCACGTCCTGACGGTCGCCGCCCTCGCCCTGTTCATGCTGTGGACGCGGGTCCGCGGCTGGCAGCGGTTCGTCGTGAACGGGGAGGTGCTGTTCTCCGGCAACGACCCCTGGTATCACTTCCGACAGGTCTCCTACACGGTGCGCAACTGGCCGGAGACGATGCCGTTCGACCCCTGGACCTACTTCCCGTTCGGGACGTCCTCGGGCCAGTTCGGCACGCTCTACGACCAGATCGTCGCCACGGTCGCGCTGGTCGTGGGCCTGGGCAACCCCTCCGAGGGGACCGTCGCCATGGTCGTCCTGTTCGCCCCGGTCGCCTTCGGCGTCCTGGCCGTGGTGCCGGCCTACTACATCGGCCGTCACCTGGGCGACCGACCCGGCGGCGTCGTCGCCGTCGCGGTGGTGGCGCTGAACTCCGGGTCGTTCTACCAGCGCAGCGCCGTCGGCTTCGCCGACCACCACGTCGTCGAGGCGCTGTTCATGGGCCTGGGCGTGCTGGGCACGATGGTGGCGCTCGGGGCGGCCCGCGAGGAACGGCCGATCTACGAGCAGGTCCTCGACCGCGACTTCGACGCCCTCCGGCGGCCGCTGGCCTGGAGTCTCCTCGCCGGCGTCGCCGTCGGGACCTACATGTGGGTGTGGCCGCCGGGCGTGCTGCTGGTCGGCGTGCTGGGCACCTTCTTCCTGCTCCAGCTGTCGATCGAGTTCCTCCGGGGCGGGAGTCCCGAGCACACCGCCTTCGTCGGCGCCGTCTCGATGGGGGCCGCCGCCGTCACCGCGGCCGCCTCGATCAGGACGCTGGGGATCGACGCCACCGACTCGTCGCTGCTCCAGCCGGGGCTCGCGCTGCTGGTCGCGGTCGGCTGTGTGTTCATGGCCTGGCTGGCCCGCCGCTGGGAGGCCGGTGACTACGCCCGGTCGGGCTACGCCGGCACCGTCTTCGGACTGATCGGGGCCGGCCTGGTCGGGCTGGCGGTGCTGACGCCGGACCTGTTCGGTTTCTTCGTCAACCAGTTCTTCCGGATCTTCGGCTTCCCGTTCATCGACGCGCAGTCGGCCGCCCAGTCGGTCGGCGAGGTGAGCCCGCTGCTCGATCCGGGCCGCCTGTTCCAGACCCACGGGTTCGCGGTGTTCCTGGCCGCCGGCGGCGCGGCCGCCATCGTCGTCCGCCAGTTCCTCGACGACGTCGCACCGGAGAAGCTGTTGGTGGTCGTCTGGGCCGTCTTCATCACCGCGGCGACGTTCACCCAGGCCCGCTTCGCCTACTACTTCACGTTCCCGGTGGCCGCCCTGACCGGCTACGTCGTCGGCGC
Source organism: uncultured Halobacteriales archaeon (assembly GCA_964569925.1). Classification (GTDB taxonomy): domain Archaea; phylum Halobacteriota; class Halobacteria; order Halobacteriales; family Haloarculaceae; genus CAZMWG01. The sequence goes on from CAZMWG010000184.1 coordinate 2,016, forward strand.
GCTGATCGACCGGCTGGAGTTGGCGCCGCCGGACCTGGAGTTCTACCAGGTCGGCGCGCTGGCGACCATCGTGCTGGTGGTGGTGGCGCCGATGGTGCTGGTCGCGCCGGTGACGGCCGCGAGTTCGGCCAACGCGCCCGGCGGCGGCATCCAGGGGTGGAGCGAGAGCCTCTCGTGGATGGACGACCACACCCCAGAGGAGGGGCTGTACGACGACGACGAGCAGGAACTCGACTACTACGGCACCTACCCCGCGACCGGCGACTTCGACTACGAGCCCGGCTCCTACGGCGTGCTCTCCTGGTGGGACTACGGCCACTGGATCACCGCCCAGGGCGAGCGGATCCCCACCGCCAACCCGTTCCAGCAGGGGGCCACGAGCGCCGCCGACTTCCTCCTGGCGCCCAACGAGAGCTACGCCGGCGACGTGATCCGGCGCGTCAGCGAGACCGACGCCGGCACCCGGTACGTGATGGTCGACTGGAAGATGGCCAACGTCTACTCCGGGCAGAACTTCGGCGGCAAGTACTTCGCCCCGCCGCGGTTCTCCAACCTCGGCAACGCGAGCGACTACTACCGGGGCGTGTTCGTCAACGTCAACGACCGGCTCGCGGGACCGATGTACTACCACACGCAGGACTACTACGAGTCGATGGTGATCCGGCTCTACCGGTTCCACGGTAGCGCCGCCACCCCTCAGCCGTTCGTCTTCGACTGGGAGCGCCAGACCAACGACCGGGGCACGTTCGACGTCGTCACCCGCGGCCAGCAGAACATCCGGACGTTCGACTCGATGGCGGCGGCCCGCGAGTACGTCCGCAACGACACGACGGCGATCGTCGGCGGGGTCGGGCCGTTCCCCTCCGAGCGGGTGCCGGCGCTGGAACACTACCGGCTGGTCGGGACGAGCGACACGCCGGCCACGGAGAGCGCCCAGTTCGTCAACGGACTGCGGCTCCGCTTCGCCGGCGTCGGCTCGCAGAACTTCCGGTACTTCGGGACCACGCCGCTGTGGACGAAGGTGTTCGAGCGCGTCGACGGGGCGACCATCGAGGGGACCGGCCCCGCAAACGCCACCGTCCGGGCCAACGTGACGATGCGGATCCCGGCCAGCAACGAGACCTTCCAGTACCGGACCCGGGCACGGACCGCCGAGAACGGCTCGTTCTCGATGACCGTGCCGTACTCGACGACCGGCTACGACGAGTACGGACCGGATAACGGCCGGACGAACGTCTCGGTCCGCGCCGAGGGCCCCTACACGCTGCAGGCCGTCGGCCAGACCGCCGAGGGGCTGTTCCGGTACAACGACACGGTCGACGTGCCCGAGGGGGCCGTGATCGGCGAGGAGTCGGGGACGATCACCGCGGACCTGGAGCGGACCCAGGTCGCCTCGTTCAACACGAGCGCGGGCGGCGGGGGCGGCTCGGCTGACGGCGGGGGCGGGAACGGCGACGGATCGAGCGCGATCGCCCCGGTCGGCGCCCGTCCCTGAATGGCCTCGACAGTCCGCGAGTACGCGGTCGTCTACCTGAAGGGGATCGCCATGGGGACCGCCGACGCGGTCCCGGGGATGTCCGGCGGGACCATCGCGCTGATCACGGGGATCTACGAGCGGCTGATCGGGGCGATCACGGCCTTCGACCCGCGCGTGGCGACCCACCTCACGGGACTGACCCGGTCGGAGGGCCGGCGGGCGCTCCTGACCGACCTCCTGGAGATGGACGTCCCCTTCCTGCTGGCGCTGGGAACCGGCGTGCTGACGGCGCTGGTGCTCGTCGCCCGGGCGGCCCACGTCGCGCTGACCGAGGCCCGGGCGGCGACCTTCGCCTTCTTCTTCGGGCTGATCGCGGCCTCCGCGGTCGTGCTCTACCGCGAGGTGGACCCGCGGACGCCGGCCCACGTCGCCGTCGGCCTCGTCGGCTTCGTCCTGGCGGTGGCGCTGTCGAACGCCTCCGGCCTGGGTCTGCTCCCGCGGACGCCCCCGGCCGTCGCCGTCGCCGGCGCGGTCGGGATCACCGCGATGGTGTTGCCGGGGATCTCCGGCGCGTCGATCCTCCTCCTGTTGGGCCAGTACGAGTTTCTCACGACGACCCTGTCGACGTTCGTCGACGGGCTGGTGGCGGTCGCGACCGGCGGACCGCTCGCGCGGGTCGTCGACCCCGGGACGACCGTGGTCGCGTTCGGCGCCGGCGCGGTCGTCGGCGTGTTCACCGTCGCCCACGCCATCGACCGGGCGCTCGCCCGCTACCGGACGGCGACGCTCACCTTCCTCGTGAGCCTGCTCGCGGGGACGCTGTGGCTGCCGATCGTCGAGATCCGCGCCGCGACGGGCCTGTCGGTCTCGCTCCTGCCGGCGTTGCTCGTCCCCGCGGCCGTCGGGCTGGTCGCGGTGCTGGCGCTCGACCGCTACACCGAGGAACTCAGCTACTGAGCCACCCGGCCTGCCGCCGCGGGGGTCGCCGGGTCCGGCCGTTCGTGACAGCTCCGCGACACCGTTAGATATATTGATTCGAGCCGAGTGGAGCGAACACAAGGTGGTACCGGTGCTCAGAGAGCAGGCCGACCGGATCGGCTTCGTCGTCGCGGTCGTCGGGGTGCTCGCGCTGGGGATCGCACAGGGCCAGTACCGGATCGTCGTCCGCGTGGAGGTCGCCACGTACCTGCTGGCCGTGGCGTTCGCACAGGCCGCCGCCGCCAGCGTCGGCTTCTCGCTGTTCACGCTCGCGTCCGGGGCGCTGTTCCTGCTCCGCGGGGCCCTCGGAGACCGGGGCCGGACGGCCGACCCGACGGGCCACGTCAGCGCGATCGTCCCCGTTCACCGCGACGCCGAGGTGCTCCACAGGAGCGTCGAGAGCCTGCTGGGCGCCGACTACGACGACCACGACGTCACGATCGTGGTCGAACCCGGCGACGACGCCGCGATCGCCGCGGCCGAGCGCCTCGCCGGACACCCGCGGGTCGACTACCTGGTCAACGGCCGTCCGGGGTCGAAGGCCGGTGCGATCAACCACGCCGTCGCCCGGACCGAGGGGGAGTACGTGGCCGTGTTCGACGCCGACGAGCGGGTCCACCCGCGGTTCCTGCGCCACGCGGTCGGTCGGCTTGCGGCCGGCGCCGACGTCGTCCAGGGCCGGACGGTGCCACAGCCGACGGGGCTGATCGAGACGTTCGCGTACGCCGAGTCGGTGCTGTTCAGCTACGCCGCCCGCCAGCCGCTCTACCTGCTGACCGGCTTCCGGATGGCCGCCAGCCGCGCCGTCGTCCTCGACCGGACCGCGCTCGAGGCGGTCGGCGGCTACGACGAACGGACGCTCACGGAGGACTACGCCTTCGCCTTCGACTGTTATCTCGCCGGCCTCGACGTCCGCCAGTGTCTCCGGTACCCCTCCCGGATCGAGGCCGCCCACACCTTCCGTGACTGGTGGGGCCAGCGCAAGCGCTGGATGGCCGGCTACGCGCAGGTGTTCCACCGCCAGGTCCGCCGACTGTGCCCCGTCGACGGCCGGCGGGACGTCCTCGCGGTGCTCCTCTCGGGCGGGACGCTGTGGGGGACGCTGTTCGCGTTCTCCCTGCTGTCGAAGTTCGCGCTGCTGGCGCTGGCCGGGCGGACCGGACTGGTGGTCGCCCCGCTGGCCGCCGCCGTGCTGGTCACCGTTGCGGCCGGGGCGGTCGACAGCCGCCGCGGGGCGGTCGACGGCGTCGGGCGGTGGTGGCTGCTGGTCCCGGTCGTGATCCCGCTGTACAGTCTGGCGGCGCTGAAGGCGCTGATCGAGTACCTCGTCGGCCGGCAGGACGACTGGTACCACGTCGCGAAGGGGTCGGAGTGACGGTCAGCTGCCCACGAGTAAACTCGTGGGCTTGTCGGTGGGACTCCCGAGTGTCGCGCTCCCGTAGGAA
>CAZMWG010000185.1:0-5903 GCA_964569925.1 uncultured Halobacteriales archaeon
AACGGCCGGGTCGACTACGACGACGTGGTGACGTACTTCGAGAACATGGAGAACGAGCGGATGCGGGCCGACGCGGCCTACTACGACTACAACGACAACGGCCGGATCGACTACACCGACCTGATCGACCTGTTCCGGTCGGTCTAGACCTGGACGTCGGTGACCTCGTGGCCCGTCTCCTCGGCGGCCGCGAGGATCGCCGTCTGGTCGGCGTCGGCCTCGTAGTAGAAGACCAGATCGAAGCTCCCCTCGCGCAGCAACTGCTGGCACTCCCAGACGAACTCGTCGCCGTCGATGGTCAGCCCCTGGTGCTGGTTCGAGGAGAACTCGGGGTCGTCGTTGCCGGAGTAGACGTACGTGTCGCGGGGGTCGTGGCCGGCCCCCTCGGCGATCGCCTCGCCGACGGCGATCGTCGTCTCCATCATCTCGATGTCGTCGCCCCCGTCGAGGTCCGTGTGGACGACGAGCCCCTGGAGTTCGATCTCGCCCGGTTCGAGCAGCGCCTGCGCACGGCGATACAGATCCTCGTCGACGACGTCCATACCGGACGTCGGCCCGGCGGCGTTAAACGCCTCACGGTACCCACCGGACGCCGACGGCGTGGCTGTCGGTGAAGTGATGACGCGCCCGGAGCCCGCGCGGTCGCGGGACAGTCCGACCGCTGTCGCCGTCGCGTTCGGTCGAGAAGCGCGCCCGCTACAGCCGTTGTAGGTTCTTCGCGCGCGGACCCTTGTCCGCCTGCACGATGTCGAACTCGACCTCCTGACCCTCCTCCAGGTCAGGTCCGCCGACGTCCTCCATGTGGAAGAACACGTCCTCCTCGGACTCGTCGGTGTCTATGAAGCCGTAACCGCCAGTGTCGTTGAAGAAGTCCACGGTGCCCTGGGCCATCGTATCACAGCCGTTGTAGGTTCTCCGCGCGCGGACCCTTGTCCGCCTGCACGATGTCGAACTCGACCTCCTGACCTTCCTCCAGGTCGGGACCGCCGATGTCCTCCATGTGGAAGAACACGTCCTCGTCGGACTCGTCAGTGTCGATGAAGCCGTAGCCGCCCGTGTCGTTGAAGAAGTCTACCGTACCGGTCGCCATTGCAACCCTACCGACGCAGCGACCCTATTAAAACCCTGCGGCTCGGAGGGAAACGGCCGTCACCGAGCTTTCCAGGCCTTCTGAACGCCGATCTGTGCTCGTGGCGACCCCGGACCGCTCCCGACGACCCGACCCTCGACCGGTCGGTCGGGACGGACTGTGCCGGGCTCGGCGAGCGGTCCTCCGTCGGCGACCGGTGACGGCCCGGTTCCGGGAGGGACGGCCGGTCCAGGCACACCCCGGGATCGGTCCCGGGGCGGACGGCCGCGCTACTTCTCCTCCTCTTTCAGCTCCTCCAACTCGCTCTCGACCTCGCTGCTGTCGACGTCGACGTCCTCGGCGGCGCCGTCGCCGTCCAGTTCGGCCTCCAGGTCGGCGGTCTCCTCCACCTCCGACGCCGTCGAGTCGGCGGTCTCGCCGCCCTCGCTCTCCTCGGCGCCCATCTCGGCTTTCAGCGTGTCCAGTTCCGCGTCGACCTCGCCCCGCTGCTGGATCTCCTCCAGTTCGCGGTCCAGGTCGCTCTTGTCGCTGAGCTGGTCCTCCAGAACGCCGCTCTCCCGGAGCTCGTCCATCGCCTGCGAGCGGGCCTCCATCTCCTCGGTGCGCTCCTCCGCGCGCTCGATGGCGCGGCCGACGTCCTCCATCTCGTCGCCCGCGCCGGTCATCGCCTCGGAGACCCGCTTGGAGGCCTCGGCGGCCTCGTAACGGGCCTTCATCGTCTCCTTCTTGGTGCGGAACTGCTCGATCCGGGTCTGGAGCTCGTCCTTCTGCTCGACGAGCTGGTCCTGCTGGTTCTGGAGCTGGCCGATCTGGCCCTCCAGCTCCTCGATCTGGGTCATCTTCTGTTTCTTCTTCTCCAGAGCCCGCCGCGCGAGGTCCTCCCGGTCCTGCTTGACCGCCTGTCTGGCCTGCTCGTTGTGTCGCTCGACGTTCTCCTCGAGGCGGCGCTTCTGGATCTCGAGGCGCTTCTTCTGGGTGGTCAGGTCCGCGATCCCCTGCTTGACGTCCTGGAGTTCGTCCCGGAGCTGCTCGTAGGAGTAGTCGAGCGTCTCCGTCGGGTCCTCGGCCCGGTTCAACACCGCGTTCACCTTCGACCGGATGACGTACGAGGCGCGCGAGAGGATTCCCATGGTGTGGATAGGCGGCTCCCGCCTTAAATTTCTTACAGCGAGGTCGCCGGCACCGCGACGGCCGGCCGATCGTCCGAGCGACCGGCCGCGCCGACGGTCGCGGGACGGCGCGGTCCGTACGTGTCCGGTCCGAGCGCGACGAAACACCGGAACGTGGCGGCCTCGGGGGGACCCGAAACGGTTTTGAACGAACACGGCGCACCGTCGGTATGCCGACGGAACCCGAGACGGGCTACGACCCGGAGCTGGGCCGGAAGTTCGTCTTCGTCACCGGGGGCGTGATGTCGGGGCTGGGGAAAGGCATCACGGCCGCCAGCACGGGTCGTCTCCTGAAGAACGCCGGGTTCGACGTCACCGCGGTGAAGATCGACCCCTACCTCAACGTCGACGCCGGCACGATGAACCCGTTCCAGCACGGGGAAGTGTACGTCCTGAAGGACGGCGGGGAGGTCGACCTGGACCTGGGCAACTACGAGCGGTTCCTCGGGGTGGACATGACCTCCGACCACAACGTCACCACCGGGAAGGTCTACCGGGACGTGATCGAGGCCGAGCGGGCCGGCGACTACCTCGGCAAGACCGTCCAGATCATCCCCCACGTCACCGACGATATCAAGCGCCGCATCCGGGAGGCCGCCGCCGGGACGGACGTCTGTATCGTCGAGGTCGGCGGGACCGTCGGCGACATCGAGGGGATGCCCTACCTGGAGGCGCTGCGACAGTTCGCCCACGAGGAAGAGGAGGGGGACATCCTGTTCACCCACGTGACGCTGGTCCCCTACTCGAAGAACGGCGAGCAGAAGACCAAGCCGACCCAGCACAGCGTGAAGGAACTGCGCTCGATCGGACTGCAGCCCGACGTGATCGTCGGCCGGTGTGACGACCCGCTGGCGCCCGAGACCCGGGAGAAGATCGCCCTGTTCTGTGACGTCTCCACCGAGGCGGTGTTCTCGAACCCCGACGTCGAGGACATCTACCACGTCCCGCTGACCATCGAGGAGGAGGGGCTGGACGGCTACGTCATGGAGCGGCTGGACCTGGCCGACGAGGCCCTCCCCGAGCCCGAACGGGACAACGGCTGGCGCGAACTCGTCACCCGCGAGACCGAGGGGACCGTCGAGGTGGCGCTGGTCGGCAAGTACGGCCTGGAGGACGCCTACATCTCGATCCACGAGTCGCTGAAACACGCCGGCCTGGAGACCGGGGTCGACGTCGACGTCGAGTGGATCCACTCCGAGGAACTGGTCGAGGGCCACGACGGTCACCTCGACGGCGCCGACGGGCTGGTCGTCCCCGGCGGGTTCGGCGCCCGGGGCACCGCCGGCAAGGTCGAGGCGATCCGCCACGCCCGCGAGAACGACCTCCCCTTCCTCGGCCTCTGTCTTGGCTTTCAACTCGCCGTCGTCGAGTACGCCCGCGACGTGCTCGGGCTCGACGGCGCCCACTCCGCCGAGATCGACGAGGAGACCGACCACCCGGTGATCGACATCCTCCCGGACCAGGACGACACGGCCGACATGGGCGGGACGATGCGGCTTGGCACCCACACGACCGCGATCGAGTCCGGGAGCCTGGCCGCGACGGTGTACGGCGCCGAGGCCTGCGAGGAGCGCCACCGCCACCGCTACGAGGTCAACCCCGACTACATCGAGGCCATAGAGGAGGCGGGGATGGTGTTCTCGGGCACCTCCGGGCGTCGGATGGAGATCCTCGAGCTACCCGACCACCCGTACTTCCTGGGGACGCAGTTCCACCCCGAGTTCCGGTCGCGGCCGGGCCGGGCGAGCCCGCCCTTCGTCGGCCTGCTCGAGTCGATCCTCGACGAACCGGTCGGCTCGCGGGCCCCCGGCGCGCGGGCCTGACCGCCATCGGACGCGGGCGCGAGACCTGTACGGGAGGGCCGCTTATCCGGGCGGCGCGCGTACGTCACGGCGTATGCCCGAGGAAGTGCTCTTCGAGTCCGAGAGCGTCCGGAGCCGAGCGGAGATCGCCTCGTACCTGCGGAGCGTCGCCGAGAAGCTCGACGAGGGGGCGCCGATCACCCTGACCGCGGGGTCGGAATCGGTCACGATGGACCCGCCGTCCCGGTCGACGTTCGAGGTCAAGGCCGAGCGCGAGGGGCCCGCCGACGGTCCCGGCGAGCTGAGCGTCGAGTTCGAACTCGAGTGGGACGAGGACGGCGAGGAGTCCGGCGGGACGGGGGAGCTACAGATCGAGTGAGGCGCGGCCGGGCGCCCCGGACCGCGAGGCGCCGGGAGCGCCGCGACTGACGGGAGACCGGCGGGACGCCCGACTCGACGACTCCGCGCGGTCGGCCACGCGACCGGCCGGCCGTTCCATTCGTTCTATTGTGAGGAATATTTATGACATAAGGGTATGAATATATCTCGCTTCCAGACGAGTGTGGGCCGGTTGGTGGGGGGCCGGGTTCGGCCGCGGGAGCCGCTGGCGGCGGACAGTGTCGACGCTCCGTCGGGGGCCGATCCCGCGAGGCCGGGGACGCCGGAGACCACCGTGCCGGCGAGCGACAGAGCGACCACGGGGGAGAGGGACGACAGCGGCATCCGAGAGGACAGCATGACACGCGACACGGACTCACGAACGGGGGAACCGGGCGTGGAGAGCGGACTCGAACGGGGGAAAGCGGGCGCCGTCGACCGCCGGAGCTTTCTCGGCGGCCTGACCGCGAGCGCGGCCGCCCTCGTGGCGAGCCCGCGGGTCGGGGCTGCACAGAGCGCCGGGCGGACCAAACAGATGGAGGCGCTGAACCGGTGGGTGATCGCGGTCGCGCCGCCGGCGGTCGTCGAGACGGTCGCCGACGAACCGGCGGGCGCGGTCGACCGGGGCGTGCTCGTCCTGCTCGTGACAGACGTCGGGTCGCTGTCGCTCGACCGCCCGCTCGAGGCGCTCGCGACGGTCGTGCGGACGCGCGAGTCGCCCCAGGGGTTCCAGGAGTTCGGGCTCGGCGCCGACACGGTCCGGTCGCTGATGGTCTCGCGGACGGCGCGACTGGGCGACGATCGCCGCTACAGCCCGGCGCTGTACCTCGACGACGCGACGATCGGCGTGTGGACCAACGACTCGCTGTTCGCCATCGAGCGGCGGCTGGCCGAGGAGCGCCTCGTCCCCGACCCGCCGGCGCTCCCCCGGCGGTCGGAGTCGTTCCGTCGGGTGGTCTTGGACGCGGCGCTGCACCGCCGGGCCGGGACGGACCCGTGGGCCCGCGTCGAGGGTCGGTCGGTCGCCGACGGGGCGGCCACGACGGTCGGCGGGTGCGGACGGTCCGACAGGGGATGATCGAGCCCTGCCGACAGACGTTCGTCGGCGAGCGGACGCTCGTGCTCGGGACGGCGACCGGAACGACCACCCTCGGCGGCCCCGAGGCGACGGTCGAGGAGTACGCGGCCGACGCGGTCACGCTGTCGGTCGCCGACGCGGACGCCGACGCGCCCGTCCGGCGGGCGGACGACCGCCCGGACGAGGACCCCGCGGGCGCCGGGGACCGGGACTGACCGGCGGCGGCGAGGACGACGACGAACCGACGCTCCCCGAGGGCGCGACCGACGTCGACGGCGACGGTCGCTACGAGGACCTCAACGGGAACGGCCGGGTCGACTACGACGACGTGGTGACGTACTTCGAGAACATGGAGAACGAGCGGATGCGGGCCGACGCGGCCTACT
>CAZMWG010000186.1:0-5817 GCA_964569925.1 uncultured Halobacteriales archaeon
GCGATTGCGGGTATGGCCGAGGTTCTGTCTGCTGTCGTCGCCGACATCTCCAGACAGAAGGCGAACCGCTTCCTGCTCTCGATACGGAAGCCACCGGGGACGCCGGCGACGCGGTGGGACTGGCTCCAGCGATGGCGCTGACCGAATCTCCTAGCAAGGCTACAGCTGATTGCTAGAAGTTGTCGGTACCGAAGACGCGGTAAGTGCGAGAACTCTCCTATATTCTTCGTGACTTCGGCACTGTCTAGTTAAGTCAGTTTGAGAAGTGAGCAGGTCGTCATATAGCGATATACGATTTATCGGATCGGGGTGTGGCACCACCGTCGGGCATCGACCCGCCGGCGCTCCGCCGTCCTCCGTTCGACCCTCGTCCAAAGGTCGTAGGTCACTCCGGCGCGTCCCCCCGTTGCGACGACACTCCCGGGCGTGGAGAACCCCCGAGGACGGAAGTCGCTCGTACACACCCGTCTCAGCTACGTTCGTGCCCTCCAGCCACTCGCTGAGGAACTTCCTCCGTGTCTGTGGAACCCCCCTCTGTCCCGGAGCCACGGGGCTCGGTGGCTGTAGCCGCGTCCTCTCGTCGAGAGAACGCGGTCAGTTCGTCGACGTGTTCGACGCGACGGAGTCCGCCGAGACGGTCCTCGTCGAGGTGACCGACCGAGACGACGAGAGACTGTACCGACGCGAGTTTCGACTGCGCGCCCGTAGGGTGCGGAGGGAACGGACGCGTTCGGCGGAGCGCCGGTACGGATACACGTAGCGGGCGACCGGCGCGGCGCAGTTCGGCACGACTGGCCCCGAACCGACTGTGACGATACGACGTCCGCCGGAGGCGCGGACGTGTGGCTACACGCCGAGGAGGTACAGATCATCCCCGACTGTAGCACGCAGTACCTCGAGTGAGCGATCACCCGTCACGCGTCCGTCGGAAGAGAGTCGCCGACCGATCGCAAAAGAGCGCCCGGTGACCTCCCTGCCTACTGATACACCGTCGTCCCGCAGAGCGATATCATCAACGGTCGGGGGTCTCGACGGAACCGATAAACAGTATGTCGCTATACGTATCGGGCCGCCGGAAGACGGCCATACCGAGGACGATCGGTCGAGTCGCCTCGCTGGCCGCAACACGAACGAGAAAGGGACTGACGGAACACGAGTGGCGGGACGCGCAGCGACGGACGGGACACCCCGACAGTCCGCTGGTTCAGAGTAGACACGTCCACGGAACTTCTCTCTCCCCGGTCGCCGAGACCGGCACCGTCACGGAGCGACGTCGAACCGTCGAGACGGTCGAAACGCGAGGCCCGGCGAAACTACGGCCTCAATAGGTCTCGACGGTGACACCGAGACGCTCGAAGTCGTCGACGTCATCCGTCAGAACCGACCCGTCGAGAACGTCGGCCGTCGCGGCGATGCATCCGTCGTTCGCTCCGACGTCAGCGTTCCCTCCGGCGCGGTCGTCCGCTGTCGCGAGCAACTCGTCGGCTACCCGCGCGATCTCCTCGTCGACGTCGACGTGCGGATGCTCGGGGAGACGATTACGCACCTCCTGCCCGGTGGTGTCGCTCCGAGCCGTGGCGACGCCATAGTACACCTTGGCGACCACCGGGGCCGGCAGCCACTGCATCTCGCTGTCCTCGACGAGTTCCGTACCCTTCGAGGACGCGTCCGGATCTCCCGACATCAGGTCGAAGAGATACGACGAGTCGAGGATCACTCCTCCGCCCCCTCGCCCGAGAGGGCGTCGCGGGCGTCACCGAAGCGGTCACGACCACGCCCGGGTAGACGGTTTACCGCCTCCTCTGGGTCCTCGGCTTCCGCCTCGGTCAGGAGGCCGGCGACGTCACTCGGGTGAGGGCCACGGGTCATCCGCCGTAGCGTCTCCTCCATCGTCTCGCCGTCCTCGTTGTGGGCACTGAGCCACTCGTGATACTCCTCCGAGACCCGGATGGTCTTGGCATGCCGTATATCGGAATATACGTCCGCAAGGCTCTTACGGGGCCATTTCGGTCCCCTTCCCGCTCGTCTCGGAGTGATCGTCACACGGACCGACCGGCGACCTCCGACTCCGGCCCGGTTTCACCGGAAACCCGGTGTGTTCCGCCGCCGGACCCCACGTCGAGCCCCCGCCGCTCCTCGATCGCGTTTCTGCCGTCATCCCACCGGAAACCCGGTGTGGGCCCCGGTCCCCACGGGCGGCCCGGTTCGCACGGACGATCCCGACTCCGGACCGTTTGGCGGATCTCAGGTCCGTCGATCGTAGAGCCGCCGGAAGACGGTCGGCGGGAACCGGAGGGCGATCCGACTCGGGGGCCTGCCCGCGCTCTCGCTGGTCGACTCGCTGACCCGCTCGACGATGTCGTCCTCGGCGATCTCGTAGAGATACCGCATCACCGTACTGGAGGAGAGATCGACGTCCGGGAGATCGCTGAGCCGTTCGGTGAGGTCGCTCACCGAGTACCGACCGTCGTCCAGGTCGACGAGTTTGCGCAACAGGAGTTGCTTCTTGTCGGGCAGGGTGAGCACGCGCCCGAGCGAGACCGACGTCCCCTCGATCTCCTCCAGACCGGCGGCGACGTCCTCGTCGGCGAGCGCGTCGCGGTCGGCTACCTCCGCGCGGTCGGCTGCGACGAACAGGGCGGCCAGCGCGTCGTGTGCGTTGCCCTCGGCCCGCTTGGCGATCCGCCGGATCTGGCGGTGTTCGAAGGCCTGGTTCCCCATGCCGTCGGCGGCACGGCTCGTGAGCAGGTCGGTGAGCGTCTGGCGCCGGTAGCGGTCGACACGGAGGGTCGTCGCGGTGTAGTCGGTGAGCGGGGTCCGGTCGGGCTCGGCCCCGCCGATCGCGAGCCAGCTCACGTCGCTGGGCAGCGACGCCACCCGGTCGACGAGCGTGTCGGCGTCGACGGTCGCGGGCTCGCCGACGTGGTCGACGGCGAGCACGACGCCGCCCGTCGACTCCGTCCTGCGGTCGTGGATCCGGGAGCGTAGCTCCTCCGTGCTGACGCCGTGTTCGGGGGCGGGGTCGTCGCTGAGCGCGTCCAGGAGGTCCCGGTAGAAGTCGAACTCGCTGGTCGCCTCCCGGGTGTCGAGGTAGACGAACCGCGCGACCGCCCGCTCGACGGCGCGCGTGGTCGTGTAGATCCGTCGCCCCCGATCGGCGGAGTGGCGTGCGAACCGGGCGAACAGCGCGGAGACCACCGCCGACTTCCCGGTTCCCGGGGGGCCGTGGACGTAGGCGTTGGGCGGGAGCCGCCCCTCGAAGGTGGGTTCGAGGTGGTCGAGCAGCCGCTCGAGGACCGCTCCCCGGTTGGTGGGCTCGTCGACGTGTGTCACCGGCGACAACGCCCCGTAGTCGCGCACCAGGCTCGTCGTTCCGGTCTGCCACCGCCGCTCGATCCGTTCGTCGATGTCCATCGGTGTAACACGTGGTCCGCTCGATCCGTTCGCCGGCGTCGGTCGGCGCGCGGCCGCGGTCGACGCATTCGTACGTCGTGGTTCGTTAAATCTATGCTGCTCTCCGGCCGGCCCCCGGCAGGTCCGGGCCCGGTGAAGGGGATCCGGACGGCTACAGCGCGAGGTAGCCGGCGTTGGGCAACACGCCCGCGAGCGCCAGAATCCCGACGACCAGCATCACGATCGCGATGGCCATCGCGGGCGGGTCGACGTGCGTGCCGGAGTGGGCGTACAGCAGCCGCTGGGTGAACTCGCCGATCAGCCCGCTGACGGCGCCGAAGAGGCCCGCCACGAGCACCACCGCCGGCTCGTACCCGACGATCGGCGTCGCCACCACGGCGCCGACGGCGCCGATCAGCGTGATGTGGTGGGTGACGGGGATCTTCTCGACGCCGAGGTTCAGGAACAGCAGGCTCATCGCCGAGATGGCGTAGCCCAGGAAGATGCTCCCGGTCTCGATCCAGATGAACCCGCCCAGGATCCCGCCGACGATCCCGATCGCCGTGACGCCGGACCACCGGTACTGGTGGGGGAGCCACGGCTCGGTCGCCGGCCGGACCATCTCCGTGCCGCCGTCGGTCATGGTCCGCTTCTCGTCGCGCTCGAACGGCGACATGTCGAGCAGGCCGCCGCCGGCGGCGCGGCCCACGAGCGGGTAGCCAAAGACCACCCGGGCCAGCAGCGCGGTCAGCACCACCGACAGCGCGATGCCGTCGGTCGGGACGCCGATCCCGCCCGAAACCCGCGTGATCAGCATGCCGAGCACGCCGAACACCGCGCCGACGGCGAGGATGTCCGGCTTGGTCCCGAACGCGTAGGTGATGTCCTTCCCGAAGTGGTACCCCTCGTCGGGGCCCATCTCCGGGTACTTCTTGCCGGCGTAGGCCGAGGCGGCGACGCCGCCCGCGAAGGCGATGTGCGGGCCGGTGACCGCGCCGAAGCCGATGATACCGGTCACGCCGACGGCGATGTCGCCGGCCTGCTGGACGTCGACCACCGAGCCGACGCCCCGCTCGACGATGGCGATGCCCTCGCCCAGGAAGACCAGGAAGCCGGTGAAGATGAAGGCCGGCAGCGCTCCGATGGCGGCGCCGAAGGCCCCGCCGGCCAGCGCGGTGATGAACAACAGCAGGAACGCCTCGACCTCCATTCCGATCACGGGGATCTGGAGGAGCAGGTCGTACATCGGTCACTCCTCCCGGGCCCAGTCCAGCGAGCGTTCGACGGCGTCGTCCCAGCGGGAGTACATGGCGTCGGCGTCGGCCTCGTCGATGGCGGGCGCGAAGGTCTCGTCGACCTGCCAGTTCGACCGGAGTTCGTCCAGCGACTCCCAGTAGCCGACGGCCAGGCCGGCGGCGTAGGCCGACCCCAGCGCGGTGGTCTCGTCGACCTCCGGCCGGGCGATGTCGGTCCGGATGATGTCGGCCTGTAGCTGACAGAGGAAGTCGTTCTTGACGGCGCCGCCGTCGACCCGCAGCGAGGTGGTCTCGACGCCGGAGTCGGCCTCCATGGCCTCGGCGATGTCGCGGGTCTGGTAGGCGATGGACTCCAGGGTGGCCCGGACGATGTGCTCCTTCCGGGTGCCCCGGGTCATGCCGACGATGGTGCCCCGGGCGCGGCCGTCCCAGTGGGGGGCACCGAGGCCGGTGAACGCCGGCACCATGTAGACGCCCTCGGTGGAGTCGACCGACCGGGCGAGTTCGGCGGTCTGGGCGGCGTTGTTGATGAGGTCGATGTCCTCCAGGAACTCGATGGCGGCGCCCGTCACGAAGATCGACCCCTCGAGGGCGTACTGGACGGGTTCGCCCGACTGCTGGAAGGCGATGGTCGTCAGGAGACCGTTGTCCGACGCCACCGCCTCCTCGCCGGTGTTCATCAGGTAGAACGACCCGGTGCCGTAGGTGTTCTTGGCGTCGCCGGCGTCGAAGCAGGTCTGACCGAACAGGGCGGCCTGCTGGTCGCCCAGCGCGCCGGCCACGGGCACCTCGGCGCCCAGGAAGCCGTCGGGGTCGGTCGATCCGTAGGTGGCCTCGTCGGAGGACGGCCGCACCTCGGGCAGCATCGCCTCGGGCACGGAGAACTCGTCCAAGAGCTCCGGATCCCAGTTCATGCCCTCGATGTCGTACAACATCGTCCGGGAGGCGTTGGTGACGTCGGTGATGTGCTCCCCGGTGAGGTTGTAGATCAGCCAGGTGTCGATGGTCCCCATCAGCAGTTCGCCGTTCTCGGCGCGGTCGCGGACGCTCTCGGCGCGGGAGCTCTGTAGCTTGAGCGGCTCGGCGTTGTCGAGGATCCACTCGGTCTTGGTGGCCGAGAAGTAGGCGTCGGCCTCCAGGCCGGTCTTCTCGCGGATCTCATCGACCT
>CAZMWG010000187.1:0-5780 GCA_964569925.1 uncultured Halobacteriales archaeon
GTCGGCGAACGCCTCGACGGCCAGCTGCTCGCGGCCCTCGACGCCGTCGGCGTAGTCGCGCAGCCGCGCGGCCAGCTCGATCTCGGGGGCGCCGCCGCCGGCCAGCACCCGTCCGTCGGAGACGGTGGAGGCGACGACGTCCAGCGCGTCCGTGACACCGCGCTCCAGCTCGTCGACGACGTGGTCGGTCGAACCGCGCAGCAGCAGCGAGACACCGTGGGTGCCCTCGCCATCGCCCTCGACGTAGAACAGCTCCTCGGCGTCGTCACGGCGGACGGTCCCGCGGCCCAGGTCCTCGGCCGTGGCGGTCTCCAGGTCCGAGACCACGTTCGCGCCGACGACCTCGCGGAGGAACTCGATGTCGGACTTCTTCACGCGGCGCAGCGCCAGGATCCCCTCCTTTGCGAGGTAGTGCTGGGCCATGTCGTCGATGCCCTTCTGGCAGAAGACGACGTCGGCACCGAGCTCGACGATCCGGTCGACCATCTCCTCGAGCTGGGCCTCCTCCTGGTCGAGGAACGTCTGGAGCTGGCTCGGGTCGTCGACCGACAGCTGGGCGTCGACCTCCGTCTCGTCCAGCTCGATCGGCGTGTCCATCAGGAGGATGTCGCCCTCGACGTGGCCGGGCATCTCCTCGTGGACGGCGTCCTTGTCGACGATGGCGCCCTCCAGCAGCTCGGAGTCGGCGGCCGAGCGACCGGTCTGGGTCTCGATGTTCAGATACTCCAGGTCGGAGACGAAGCTGCCGTCCTCGGCCTCGACGGTGACGGCCTCGACGGCCCGGACGATCAGGTCCGCCAGGAGCTCCTTGTTCTGCTCGGCGCCCTTGCCGGTCATCGAGGTCTCGGCGACGTCACGGAGCGCCTCGTGGTCGTCGGGCTCGACGGACTCGGCGATGTCGTCGATCTCCTCGCGGGCCTTCTCCGAGGCCATCGTGTACCCCTTGATCAGCGCCGTCGGGTGGATGTCCTGGTCCAGCAGGTCCTCGGCGTTGGCCAGCAGCTCGCCCGCGATGGCGACCGCCGTGGTGGTCCCGTCGCCGGCCTCGTCCTCCTGGGCCTCGGCGACCTCGACGACCATCTCGGCGGTCGGGTTGTCGATGTCCATCTCGGTGAGGATGGTGACCCCGTCGTTGGTGACGGTGACGTCGCCGAGCGTGTCGACGAGCATCTTGTCCATCCCCTTCGGACCGAGTGTCGATCGGACCGACTCGGCGACCGCTCGCGCGGCCGAGATGTTGTGCTCCTGTGCGCTCTTGTCCTTCATCCGCTGGGCGTCGTCGCCCAGGATGATCATGGGCTGACCCTGCATCTGCCGCTGGCTCATAGTCGGTCGAAGGATTGAATGTGATTCTATATAAATGTGCGGGTTCGCGGCGGGCACGGCGGGGGAACGGGTTCCGCCCCAGGAGTCGAGAACCGCCGTCGGACGGACGGACGCCCGCAGTATCGTGTGAAAGAGTGTCACGACCGGTCCGGGGGAGGCGAGGGCGTTTAAGTTCCCCTGGAGGGCGGTGTGGCGGCGCGGACGCGCCCCGGGTTGTCCCCGTTTCGGTGGGCCGGGACGGTCGGTGGTCCGGAGGGCGGACGGGGGGAGCCGACGGACCGCGGATCGGGCGAGGCGTCGAGAGCCGCGGGGAGTCGGTGCGGTTCCGGACGGGCGAACCGTGGACCGGGGAGTCAGTCCGATCCCGGGCGGGCCGTGGGCGGACTCCCGCAGGTCGGGCGTCAGGCCGGCGGCGTGACGGCGCGGTCGGCCAGGAACCCCCCGAGACCGCCGAAGACGAGCGGGAACCCCGTGCCGGCCAACAGTAGAGCGGCGCCGAAGGTGACCGGATCGAAGCCGAAGTCCAACCGGAAGAGGAGGTACAGCGTGACCAGGACGGTGACCGGCAGGTAGCCGACGACGACGGCGGCGCCGCGGAGGAGTCCGGGGACGGCGACGCCGCGGCTCCGGTCGGCCGCCCAGAAGCCGGCGACGACGAGCACGGCGGCGGGCAACAGGGCGTAGAGTCCGGCGGCGAGGCTCCCGGCGAGGAACGAGCCGTGAAAGAGGAGGTAGACGTACGCGACCGCGCCTACGAGATCGGTCCCGGCGGCGAAGGCGCCCAGAAAGCCCACGCGGGGGTCGATCTGGCCGAGCCCGTACGCGAGGACCGTGCCGGCGAGCCACGCGCCGACGCCGGCGGCCGTACCCGGACCGATCGGGAGGGAGTCGTCGGTCATCGTCCGGTCGTCCGGCCGGCCGGACAAAAGCGCGCCGGACCGGCCGCGAGGCGTCGACGACCAGCGTGGTCGTCGAACGGGGTCAGCGGGCGAGGAGAGCGAGCGACGCCAGGACTGGGATTTGAACCCAGAATCCCGAACGGGAACACGCTTTCCAGGCGTGCGCCTTACCAGATTCGGCCATCCTGGCTCGTCCGGACGGTCGGCCGCCGGCCCGTTAAGGGCTTTCGCTTCCGCGCAGACGGCGCCGGGTGACGTGGCTCAGCGCGGCGGCCCCGAGCAGGACCGCCAGCGCGACGCCGAACTTCACGACCGGATCGACGAGCCGGCCCGACCACAGTTCGTAGCCCTGCAGCGCGACGAGGAAGGCGAGCGCGCCGACGACGCCCCAGACGAGGCTGTCCCGGCGGCTCATCGGACGGCGACGGCCTCGATCTCGACGGCGACGCCGGCCGGCAGCCCGTCGACACCGACCGCGCTGCGGGCCGGCGGGTCGTCGTCGAAGAACGTCCCGTAGGTGTCGTCCATCGCCTCGAACTCGTCGATGTCGTCCATGTAGACGGTGAGCTTGAGCGCGTCGTCGAGGGAGCTGTCGGCCGCTTCGAGCACCGCCGCGACGTTCTCCAGGGCCTGTTCGGTCTGGACATCGACCGCCGCGCCGTCCAGCAGGTCGCCCTCCGGGGTGAGCGGGATCTGGCCCGCCGTGAACACCAGGTCCTCGGTGGTCGTCGCCTGGCTGTAGGCGCCGACCGCCGCCGGCGCCGCGTCGGTGTGGACGGTCTCTCGCATACTCGTGAGCGCGCCCTCGAACCCGATAAAGCTCCGGTCGGACCTGTCGTTCGCGGTCAAGATCGTCGCCGTGACTGCGGTCGTCGTGGAGAGAGGGACGCCCTCGGCCCGCTAGCACCTGTCCGGATGGCTGCCGACGTGACCTCGAAAGCCCTCGTCCCGCTGGCAGTCACCCGGATGGCTGCCAACGTGACCTCGAAAGCCCTCGGCGCGGTCGCGGTCGCTGAGCGGCATATCATCGCTCGCCGCGCTCGCTCACGGCGATCTACGATCGCCGTTCGCACGAGGCGCTTCGCGCCTCGCTCCTCGGATAGTGGCCGCTCAGACGACCAGGTAAACGCGACCGGGGCGGCCGGCTTTCGCCGGCCGCCTCTGCCGTGGCCGGGGGCTCAACGGGCCCCCGGCCACGCGGGCCTCGCCCTCTCAGTCCGCCAGGAGAGCACGCTCTCCCGAGCCCTCGCTCGCTCCGTTCGCGAGGACACCAGGACCGCGGCCGCCCCGTCACGGGAGCGAGCCACACACCTCCCCAGCCGACCGAGCGCGGGCGAACCGCACCCGCGCTCTGTCCCTCGCGCGCGGAGCGGGCGACACGCTCGCGAAGCGAGCGGTCGCCTGTAGACGCACGCGCCACCGTGGCCGGTCGAGATGCTCGTTCCAGGGTGGTACGACGGACCGACGAGCCTCGTGAACCACGAAACCGACCGACGGTGGACGAGGCTCCGGGCGTCCGCCGTGGATCGTCGGGAACCGGCCCGGCGGAAGTGCGTGCGCCGATCCGGCCGTTCGACCGGATCGGCAGGACGGCCGAAGAAGTCACCACGGAGAGGATCACTGTCGGGAGAAGTCGCGTCACGGAAGAACCGCCAGTGCGCCGGCCGGGAATTGAACCCGGGCTATGAGCTTGGGAAGCTCATGTCCTACCACTAGACCACCGGCGCTCAGCACGGCTGTACCGGGTGGCGACACTTGAACGTAGCGGATCACCGGAACACGGATCGGCCGGTGCCGAGCGTGGCTATTAGTCGCCCGCCGTCGAACCGCCGTTATGAACACCGACCCGGACGTCGAGCGGGCCGACGAACCGCTGGATCTGAGCCGCTCGGAGGCGGAACTCGAGGCGCGTCGCGACCACGTCACGGACTTCGTCGCCGACTGGTTCGACGCCGCGGGGGCCGACCGCGCGGTCCTCGGCCTCTCGGGGGGCGTCGACAGCACGCTGGTCGCCCACCTCGCGGTCGAGGCGCTGGGCGCCGACCGCGTCCACGGGCTGGTGATGCCCAGCGAGGTCGACACCGAGGACGACACGAGCGACGGCGAGCGCGTCGCCGAACTGCTGGAGATCGACCACGACCTGATCGGGATCGAACCGATCGTGGAAGCCGTCCTCGAAGGGTACCCCGACGCCGAGGGCGACCGGGTCGCGGTCGGCAACCTCCGGGTGCGCTGTCGGGCCGTGTTGAACTACCTGGTCGCCAACCACCGGAACGCGCTGGTAGTGGGGACGGGCAATCGCAGCGAGGCGCTCGTGGGCTACTACACCAAGTACGGCGACGGCGCCGTCGACTGCCAGCCGATCGCGAACCTCTACAAGGCCGAGGTCCGCCAGCTCGCCGAACACGTCGGCGTCCCCGCGGACCTGGCACGGCGGACCGCCAGCGCCGGGATGTGGGTCGGCCAGACCGACGAGGCGGAACTGGGCGTCGACTACCCGACGCTGGACTCGATCCTGGCGCTGCACGTCGAGGGCGGGCTCTCCGCCACCGCGACGGCCCGCGAGATCGGCGTCGACGTCGACCTCGTGGAGTCGGTCCGCGCCATGTACCAGGACGGCGAACACAAGCGCCGGATGCCGTCGAGTCCCGACCCGCAGTACTGAGGGCGGTGAAGCGTCGCGGCCGTGGTCTCGGGTCGTCCGTCGTCCCCTGCCGTCGGCCATCGGCCGGGCCGCGACCGCACGACAGCGGGCGATCAGCCGGCCGGGGGTGGTGTTTCCAAAGGTCTTTGCCGGTCGCCACGCTAGTCGATGGCGATGGAGGAAGCCGCGGCGGTGCGACGAACGGCGGTGTCGTCGCTCGACGACGTCGAGCCCGAGGCGCTCGCCGAGCGCATCGAGGACCGGCTCGACCGATCGTCGGTGACCCCCGGCGTGCTCACCGTCGTCGCCGCCGAGGCCGCCGGCGCCGGCGTCGACGTGGCCGAACGGGCCGCCGGCGTCCAGTTGATCTACGAGGGGCTGTCGCTCACGCGGACGCTGGCCGACGACCCGCCCTGGACGGACGGCCGCGCCGACGACGGCGACCTGGACATCCTGATGGCCGACATCCTCGTCGCCCGCGGGTTCTACCTGCTGGCCCACACCGAGGCCGCCGACGACGCCGTCGGCGTGGTCCGGTCGTTTGGCGGCGACATGACCCGCCGGCGGACGAGCGACGACCTCTCGCTGGACAGCAACTTGGAGCGGGACGTGCTGGAACTGGCCGTCGTCGCCGGCGCGACCGCCGACGGCGGGCCGGCCCCCGAGCGACTGCGCGCCTGGGCGGCCGGCCTCGGCGAGGAGGGACTGCCGGCCATCGAGCGGGTCGTCGAACCGACGGCCCGGGACCGCATCGCCACGCTGTCGGCCGTCGACGCGGCCCCCGACGCCGCCCGGACCTCGGCCGAACGCTGACGCGGATCGAAACCCATAAAGACGCTACCGGGGAACGACGTGGTGTGCCTGGGTAGCTTAGCGGTAAAGCGCGTCCTTGGTAAGGACGAGAGCCCGGG
>CAZMWG010000188.1:0-5746 GCA_964569925.1 uncultured Halobacteriales archaeon
GGCCCGGCCTGCGAGCGGTCGACGAACTCGACGCCTACTCGCCGCTGCTGGAACACGGCGTCACGAAGGAGGAGGTCCGGGAGATCGCCCGCGAGTACGACCTCTCGGTCGCCGACAAGCCCTCGATGGCGTGTCTCTCCTCGCGGATCCCGACGGGCCTGGAGGTGACCGAGGACCGACTCTCCCGGATCGAGAAGGCCGAGCGACTGCTTCGCACCTGGGGGTTCGAGCAGTTCCGGGTGCGGGACCACGACGGCCTGGCCCGCATCGAGGTCGGCGCCGACGAACTCGACGTCGCACTCGACCCGGCCTTCGCCGAGGCCGCCCGCGAACACGTCGGCGACCTGGGGTTCGACCACGTGACCCTGGACCTGGCCGGCTACCGCACCGGCAGCGTCAGCCCCGAGGGCGAGGGCGAGGAGGCCGAAGCGAGCGAGGACGTCGTCGCGGACGTGTTCGACACCGACTACCCGACCGTCGAGTAGACCACCACGCCCCGCTCGGTCACGGCCTCGCCGTTCCCTTCGTTGCGGGTTCCGTCGGAGGGGGTCCGACGACGTGACGACGGAGAGTCGTCACCGCGGTTCCGGCCGACCGTCGCGGGCTCCGAACGGGTGATCGACGCTCCCGTTCAGGCCTCCGTTCGGTTCCGGAGCCGCAGACCGACGATGGTCGCCTCGTAGGCCACCGCCAGCCCGACGACGATCCCGCCGGCGACGGTCGGCGAGAGCGCGACGTCCCGGAGCAGGACGACCAGGTCGGGGCTCGGGCTGGCGAGGTAGCCGACCACGGCGGCGCCGGGCCAGACGATGAGCCGGAGTCGCCGGAGAGCGTCGTACAGCGGCTCGGAGTAGCCCGCCCGGCGGTTGAGGTAGGCGGTCCCCTCGAAGACGGCGACGAGCCCGCCACCGACCAGCAGCGGGGTCGCGCCGACCAGTTCCGCGCTGACCAGCGCGTCGGTCACGACCGTCGGGATGGCGTCGTAGTAGCTCCCGGGGACGGGGGCCGCGCTGACCAGATAGCCCGCGAGGGCGAACAGGAGCCACGCGACCGGCCGGTAGGCGGCGAGCCCCTCGGGACCGGGCACCGGCGTCCCCTCGGTGGCCCACCGGAGCAGCGTGAGCGTGCCGTCGAACAGCGCGATCATGGTGGCGGCGACCAGCAGCGGCGCCATCCCGGTCGGGTCGGGGCTGAACAGGAAGGCGATCCCGGCGAAACCGGCCCAGAAGTAGAGACGCCGCTGTTCGAGCCACTCCCGGCTCGTGACGCCCATCAGGACGGCGAGCATCACCAGCAGCGGGATCTGGAAGACGATGGCGAAGAAACCCATCATCGTCACGATCAGGTTGAACGTGTCGGTCAGGCCGAAGGCCAGGTCGGCGGCCTGCTGGGAGTAGCCCGCGAAGTACGAGAACAGCAGCGGGAGCACGAGGAAGTACGCGAACGTGACCCCGACGACGGCGAGCACCAGGCTCGTCGGGACGGCCGCGAGGTAGTAGCGGCGCTCGCGGGGGTAGAGCCCGGGGCGCATGAACCGGTAGGTCTGGTAGACCGCCACCGGCAGCGCGGCGACGAAGCCGATCAGCGCGCCGGCCTTCAGCCGCGCCAGCACCAGCGCCAGCGGCTGGTACACCCGCGGCCGGTAGATCTCCGGACAGCCCGGCCCCGGACAGACCGGCCGGCCGGGGCCCAGGAAGGAGTACCACAGGAAGTTGATCAGGTCGTCGGCGTACCAGGTCGCGACGGCGCCGACCCCCAGCACGACCAGCAGGACGACCAACAGCCGGTAGGTCATCTCCCGGACGTGCTCGGTCAGGGGCATCTCCTGGTCGTCCGGCGCGCCGGCCATCGGGTCGTCGGGGTCGTAGTCGTAGCCCGAGGCGTGGCCGCCGGCGGCCCCGGCACCCGCGCCCGCCCCGGCCCCGGCGGCCGCCGCGCCCGCCGTCGGTGCCCCGGTCGAGCCGCCACCCGTCGTCACGTCCTCCGGGACGAACTCGTCGTCCGTCTCCTCGTCGCCGAACGTGTTGTCCGTCGTCGGCTGCTCCCAGAGGTCGTCCGGGTCGCTGTCCGGCGGGTCGTCGCCGGGCTCCCGGTCCCCCTCCGTCCCGTCGTCGACGGCGTCGTCGGCCGCGTCGGTGTCGTCGCCGTCCTCGGCGTCACGGTCGCTGCCGGGGCCGCCTGCGGCCGTCTCGGCCCCGACCTCCGTCACGTCCGTCCCGTCGTCGTCCGCGTCCGCGTCGTCGTCCGCCGTCTCGGGGGTGTCGTCGTCCGTGTCGGGGCGGTCGCCGTAGGCTCTGTCGTACGCCTCGGTGAGGCCGCTCGGCGCGACGCCGCCGGTCTGACTCGCGGACTCGTCGTCCCCCTCGTCCGCGTCGGTGGCTCCGTCGTCCCCCTCGTCCGTGTCACCGTCTCCGTCGTCCCCCTCGTCCGCGTCCGCGTTCTCGTCGTCCGCGTTCGCACCCTCGTCGTGGTCGTTCGCGTGTTCGTCCCCGTCCGAGTCGTCGGTCGCGTCGGGGGCCTCTGCCGGCCCGTCGCCCGACCCGGTGTTCGGGTTCCCGCCCGAGTCCTCGTCCGGCCCGGCGCCCGCGTCGGCGTCGTCGCTCCCGTCAGAGCCGTCCGACCCATCGCCGGCGGCCGGGAACTCGAACCCGCCCTCGTGGACCGGACGCTCGGGCTCCTCGTCCTCGGAGCCGTCGACGCCGTCCCCGCCGTCACCGGACGGGCGCTCCGGCGGACGGTCCTCCCCGTCGGAGGGTGAACCCCCCTCTCCCCCGTCCGCGGACTCGTCCGACGGGTCGCCGGCCTCCTCCGGCCGGTCCGCGTCGCTGTCGTCCATTCGTCCGCGGTTAGCGGTTCCCCGTTGTAAACTTTCTTCTCCGACGACGGACCGGGTCGGCGTCCGGGCGGTCCCGGTCCCCGCCCACCCCCGAGCGCGGCAGTTTCGACGGTGACGGCATGAACAAATTGATAACGGGGAACCGGTAACTTCCGGTCAGATGTCCAGCGGCCTCGACGAGGACACCCTGCGAACGATTCAGAGCGGCCGCGAGAGCGTGGGTGCGGTGCTCGGGACCGCACAGCGCCACCTCCAGAAGGCGTTCATCGCCTTCTCGGTCACGCTGGTGCTGTCGATCATGGTCGTCAGCCGGCTGTGGGAGCCGCTCAAGCGGGACCTGGTCTACTCGCAGATGGACCTCTCGACGCGGGCAGCCTCCCGGATCGTGGCCGTGACGCCGTTCGACGTGATCCTGTTGCAGGTGAAGATCGGCCTCGCCGCCGGGGTGTTGGTGACGGTACCGATCCTGGTCTACTACGGCCGCGACTCGCTGCGCCGGCGGGGGCTGTGGCCCGCCGACCGGATCCCCCGCTGGCAACTCGCTGCCTTCGCCGCCGTCTCGCTGACGCTGTTCTCGCTGGGGGTGGCCTACGCCTACGAGTTGTTCTTCCCGATCATGTTCAGCTTCCTGGCCGGCAACGCCCAGCAGGCCGGCTTCGTCCCCCACTACTCCATCGTCAAGTGGGTCCAGTTCGTCGCCCTGCTGGCTATCTCCTTCGGCCTGGCCGCCCAGTTGCCGCTCCTGATGAGCGTCCTCAGCTACACCGGAATCGTCCCCTACGAGACGTTCCGTGACCGGTGGCGGGTCGCCGTGATCGCCATCTTCGGCGTGGGGGCACTGTTCTCGCCGCCGGACCCGTTCACCCAGATCATGTGGGCGACGCCGCTGGTCGGGCTGTACGTGATCAGTCTCGGCATCTCGAAGGCCATCGTGCTCGCGAAGCGGGCCGGCGAGCGGGTGTCGGTGTTGTCGGTCGTCCGGGCGCGCTGGAACCTGCTCGCCGGCAGCGGCTTCGTCGTCGGCGCCGCCGTCTTCTACCTGCTGACCGAGGCGTTCGGGCTCGTGCAGACCCTCGCCGGCGCCTTCCCGTCCAGTCGACTCACCGCCGAGATCCAGCCGCCGGCGCTGTTCGGACTGGGCGCCGAGCCGACGGCGGCGCTGCTGGGCGGCGTCCTCGGGCTCCTCGCCGCCGGGGGCGTGCTCTACTACTACACCGTCGGCGAACTGAGCGTCGCCGCCGCCGAGGAGGGGAACTTCGGCGACCCCACCGACATCGACATCGGCCCGCTGTCGGCCTCCGCGGTCCGGCAGGCTCCGCCGGAGGCCTTCGAGGAGATGACCGAGGAGGAGGCCGTCGAGCACGCCCAGCGGGCGATGGACGACGACGACGCCGAGAAGGCCCAGGCGGTCCTCGACCGGTTCGACCAGGCCGAGGAGTTCGCCGCAGAGGGCGACGCGGAGGCCGACGCCGAGGGTGCCCCCGAGGAGGAGGGCAACGTCGTCACCTCGACGACCGCCGGCGTGGTCGACGCGTTCACCGAGGAGGAGACCACGGAGGACGACATCGGGGGGTACTACTACGACATCGCGTTCATCCTGGACTCGCTGACCTCGAAGGCGATCTGGATCGTCGCCGTGTTCATGCTGGTCACCGGCGTGACCTTCGTCTTCCTGTACGCCGGGGTGCCCGGCGCCGGCGGGGGCGGCACGGTCGTCCAGCAGGGGACGATCGGCGTCGCCGCCGAGGGACTGGGCGCCGCGAACGGCACGACGCTGGCCGAGAACGGCACCGTCCTCTCGGAGGACGGCCGTATCGTCGGGCAGTTCAGCCGCGTCGTCGCCGGCACCGACCTCCCCGGCAACGCGACCCGGATCGCCGTCGACGGGTCGGTGTACGACCGCAACGACACGCTGATATCCGGCAACGTCACGGCCTACGCCGTCGGCGGCACGGTCGTCGAGCGCTCCACCTCGGGGATCGGGCTGATCAAGAACACGTTCGTCTCACAGCTCCCGCCCCAGATGAAAAACGACGTGCAGTTCGTCACGCTGCACCCCGTCGAGCACCTCATCTTCATCGTGAAGTTCTCGACCGTGCTGGGGATCGTCACCGCCCTGCCGCTGATAATCTACTTCGCCTGGCCCGCTCTCAGGGAGCGTGGGGTCACCACCGGCGACCGGACCGTGCTGGCCGGCTGGGGCGGGACGGTGGTGCTCTCGCTGGTCGGCGGGGTGTTGCTCGGCTTCCTCTACATCGCGCCGACGGTGATCTCCTGGCTCGCGTTCGACGTCCTCCAGGCGGAGATGGTGATCGCCTACCGGGTGGCGAAGTTCGGCTGGCTCGTGCTCATGCTGACCGTCGGGATCGGGTTGCTCGTGGAGATCCCCGTCTCGATGCTCCTCTTCCACAAGGGCGGGGTCGTCTCCTTCGAGACGATCCGGGACCGCTGGCGCCCGATCGTGCTGGGGATCTTCGCCGCCGGCGCCCTCCTCTCCCCGCAGGGGATCTTCACGATGTTCCTCATCGCGATCCCCGCCGCCGGGATGTTCATGCTCGGCCTGGGGCTGCTGTGGCTGTACACCCTCGGCGGCCGGCGCACTCCGGGCAGCGAGCGCGAGCCCGCCGACTGAGCCGACCACGAGCCGTTCTATCGGGGGTGCCGGCGGCGATCCCGACCGTCGAGTTCGTTCGACCCGCCGGCGTGTCGAAACACCCATACGGCAGCGAGTGCCAGTCGCTCGCACGTCAGGGTGGATCCAGTGACGGAGAAACGCGAGTACACCGGCGACTATCCGGACAAGACGCTGTACCTCCCGGGCCCGACCGAGGTGCGCGAGGACGTCCGCGAGGCGATGAGCGCGAAGACCTTCGGGCACCGGATGGACCGAATGACCGACCTCTACACGAC
>CAZMWG010000189.1:0-1329 GCA_964569925.1 uncultured Halobacteriales archaeon
GGTTCGAATCCCGCCACGCCCGTGCAGCGACCGAAGGGAGCGAACCGGAACGGGATTCGGAACAGGGAGGACGCCCGCAGCGAAGCGAGCACGTCCGACCGTGGTTCGAATCCCGCCACGCCCGTGCAGCGACCGTGGTTCGAGCACGTACGGCCGGGGCTGTGGCGGTGCGGATACCGGGTTCGGTTCGCGTCCTTCGGTCTCCGAACGGAGCCTGCCCCGGCGACACCGTGGACACTGATAAGTGAGCCCGATCGAACCCTCACCCGAGACATGGAGGACGCAGTCTCTCTGATCGAGACCAACGAGGTCCCCGACGAGTATCTGAACGACGTTCACAACGTCGACTGCGTGGACGGCCTGAGACGACTCCCCGACAACTGCGTCGATCTCGTCGTCGCGGACCCTCCGTACTTCAAGACGATCGACGAGTCGTGGGACTACGAGTGGCGTACCGTCGAAGACTACGTCGACTGGTGTCGCGAGTGGTTGGACGAGATCTCGCGGGTGAGCAAGATCAGCGGGTCGTTCTACCTGTTCGGGTTCTTCCGCAATCTGGCGTACCTCGTGCGGGAGATCGAGGGCAGGAGCTTCGAGGTACGACAGCAGATCGTCGTCGACAAGGGAATGCGGGCCGTGAGCGGACGCGCGACCGAGGACTACCGCCTGTTCCCGAACACGACCGAGTCCATCGTGTTCTCCGTGTACGAGTCTCGACCGGTGGTCAAGGAGTTTCTGAATCGGATGAACGAGAGGGCCGGTCTGTCCTCGACGGAGATCAACGAACGACTCGGCGCCGAGACCGGGGGCGGGGGCCTCTGGTCTATCTACGCGGGGGACAACATCATGGGGGAGGTTCCGCCCGAGGACAGGTGGAAGAGGCTACAGGAGATATTCGGGTTCGACGTGCCCCACGAGGACGTGAGACAGACGTTCAACACGGAGATGGGCATCTCCAACGTCTGGACCGACATCGACTTCTACGAGGAGGACCGAACGCACCCGACTCAGAAACCGTTGGCGCTGATGAAGCGACTGATCGAGGCGAGTAGCGACGAGGGCATGACCGTACTCGACCCGTTCGCGGGGAGTGGCTCCACCGCGGTGGCGGCCAGAGACCTGAGCCGGGAGTACGTCTGCTTCGAGGTCGACGAGGAGTACTGTGAAGCGGCGTCGGATCGCCTCGGACAGTCGCGTCTCACCGGCTACTGATCGGAGGGGACCGGGACCGCGGCACGAGGCGACGACTCGTCCGACGGGACGGAGGCGAAGCCTCGTACTCGTTCCGACCGGCCCGGTGAGTGCAACGACTGTGGCGGAGGAGTTCCG
>CAZMWG010000189.1:1429-5725 GCA_964569925.1 uncultured Halobacteriales archaeon
GAGGAGTTCCGAACGCGGCTCCGAGGATGTCGATACGACGACTGACTCGGACCGGACCGTCGGTATCACCGGTCGCGAGGAGCCGAACCGCCGCGCCGTCGGGAGTCGACTACACCACCGTGACGGCGCCGACCATCCCGAGGCGCACGTGTGGCGTACAGAAGTACCGGTAGACGCCGGTCTCCTCGAACGTGTGCTCGAAGGTGGCGACGGAGCTCACCTCGGCGGTGCCCGAGTCGAAGGTGTCGTCCTCGGCGACGACGTTGTGTGCGCCGCCCTGGCCGTTCCACTCCCAGACGACCGTGGTCCCGGCGTCGACCTGGATCGCGGGCGGATCGTACGCGAGGTTCCCCCCGTTGCCCCGCGCGCCGACGACGACGGGGACACGGTCTCGGCCCGTGAGATCGACCGTCCGGCCGTCGTAGTTGCTGGAGCGGACGTACTCCGTGACCGCCTCCCGGGAGGCGACCGTCTCTGCGGTCCGGGTGGGCGTCGAGCCGCCCCCGCCGCCCAGACAGCCGGTCGACCCGCCGACGGCGGCGGCCGCGCCGATCCGACGGAGCAACGCCCGCCGGCCGATCCTGTCGGTCATGGTCGTGCCTCGGGGAAGCCCGGACAAAAGCCGGCCGGAGGCGGACACTTCCGCCGGGTCGGGACGCCGGTCCCGGACGACTGCGGGTCTCGACAGGGGCCGACGCCCTCCCGGGCCGTCGCCGGGACCGCCCGCGGCCGGATCAGATCGCCCCCGGGAACCGGTCGAAGGCGCCGCTCTCGGCGTGCACGTGGGCGTAGGTGCCCAGCGTCCGGTGTTCGGTCAGACCGTCCCGTCCGTCGGCGATCCCGTCGCCGCGCTCGACGTCGAACGCGAACCGGGCGTCGGCGCCGACCGACGCCGCGGAGTAGTGGAACTCGTGGCCCCGCAGGCGTTCGCCGGTCCGCGCGGTGAGGGTGTCCCGGCGCGCCCGCAACTCGACGTGATCGAGCGCCTGGTAGCGCTCGCGCATCTCGACGTCCGCGGGCAGGACGCCCGCCATCGCGTGCCGGTCGCCGTCGACGGTCAGCGACTCGGCCAGCGCCATCAGCCCGCCACACT
Source organism: uncultured Halobacteriales archaeon (assembly GCA_964569925.1). Classification (GTDB taxonomy): domain Archaea; phylum Halobacteriota; class Halobacteria; order Halobacteriales; family Haloarculaceae; genus CAZMWG01. The sequence goes on from CAZMWG010000189.1 coordinate 2,523, forward strand.
CCCCGAGGACGGGGAGCCCCTCCGCGGCGCGGTCGGCCAGCGTCCCGAGGGCGGGCGAGGCGGCGATGGCCGCGGCGTGTAGCTCCGGGTACCCCCCGGGGAGGTAGACCGCGTCGGCGTCGGGGAGGTCGTCGCCGGCGACCGGCGCGAAGGTCTCGACGGTCGCCCCGTCCCGGAGCCGTTCGACCGTCGCAGGGTACCGGAAGCGGAAGGCCTCGTCCAGGGCGACGGCGACGGTCCGGTCGGTCGTGTCTGCCCGCGGGGACGCCGTCTCGGCTCCGGTCCCGGGGGGTTCCCGGGCGAGAGCGGCGATCCGCTCGGGGCGCAGACGCTCCGCGGCGGCGTCGAGGGCCTCGTCGGAGAGCGGCGCCTCGTCGCCCATCTGTAGACCGAGGTGGCGGTCCGGTATCGCGAGGTCCTCGCGGGGCGGGACCCGACCGCAGTAGGTCAGTTCGTCGGGCAGCGCCGCGCGGATCCCCTCGGCGTGGCGGCCGCCGTGGGCGCGGGCGGCGATCACGCCCGCGACGTCGACGTCACGGCCCGCGCGGTCGGCGTAGCTCCGGAAGCCGTGGGCCGTCGCGGCGACGCTCTCCATCCCCGCCTCGGCGTCGACGACGAGCACCACCGGGAGGTCGAGCGCCTCGGCGACGCGGGCCGTGCTGGCGACGTCGCCGTCGTACAGCCCCATCACGCCCTCGACGACACAGATCTCGTCGTCGCTCCCGTCGGCGCCGCGGGCGTAGTTGCGCCGGAGACCGTCCTCGCCGGTCAGCCACGGGTCCAGTGTCCGGGAGGGGCGGCCGGCGACCCGCGCGTGGTGACTCGGATCGACGAAGTCCGGCCCGGCCTTCGCCGGCCGGGGGGCGAAGCCGGCGTCGTCGAGCGCGTGGAGCAACGCCAGCGTCGTCACCGTCTTGCCCACGCCCGACCGGGTCCCGCCGACGACGACCCCCTTCACGCCCCGACCCTCCGTGAACGGGCGCCTGTCCGCTTCGGCTCCGATCTCGGGACCGGGGTGGTGGCGAGCCCCGCTGGCGGACGCCGGCGGGCGGCCGGGCCGCTCACGATCGACGCACCACGAGCACCGAGAGGTCCGAGAACGCCGACTCCACGTCCTCGGGACGGTCTCCGCCGACGTCTCCGTCGTCGGCGCCGATCGGTCCCGCGGCGAGGTCGCCAAGCGTCGTCCGGACGATCCGCTCGTCGTCGAACGTCAGCCGTTCGAGGACGAGCGCCGTCAGGTCCGGGTCCGCGCCGCTCTCGAGGAGGTGGGCGGCGACGGTCTCGGGCATCGCCTCGGACGGGTGCGGGAGCACGAGCAGGTGGCGGTCGCCGACGTCCGCGCGGAGCCGCGCGAGCGGCGCGTCGAGGTCCCCGCGGACGTGCAACGTGGCGAACGTCGTCTCCTCCATCGGCGTGCGGGCACGGCTCGCGGCGACCTGTAGCGACGAGACGCCCGGGACCACGCGGACGGGCCGGTCGACGGCGCGTTCGACCCGACCGACGAGCGTGTAGCCGGAGTGGTTGGGGTCGCCCATCAGGACCGCCACGCCGCGCTCGCCGGCGGCGACGCGGTCGGCGAACGCGGCGAGGGTCTCGGGCTGGTCGTCGTAGCCACAGCGCAGCAGGTCGGTGTCCCCATCGACCAGGTCCGTCACGAGGTCGACGACCGTGTCGAACCCGACGACCACGTCCGCCGCGCGGACCGCCGCCTCGCACCGGTGGGTCCGGTGGGTCGGCGCCCCGGGGCCCACGCCGACGGCGAGCACCGGGTCGGTCGCGTGATCCGCGTCGGTCCCGTCGGCGGCGGTCGGAGCGCCGTCGGCGCCCGACCGGCGGCCCGTTCCGGCTGCGGGCGGTTCGGGCGCCTCCGCCGCCCGCCGGGCGGGGTCGTCCGTCACGGGTCGATCATCTCCCCGGGGACGCCGCGCCGACGGCGGTCGGCCGGTCCGGGTGGCCCGGTCCTCGTGCCGATCGGTCGTGTCGCGTATGTCATCCCGTCGGTCGACTCGCGTGGGACGGAAAACAACTGCGCTTCACCGAACGCAACCGAGTTTGTTCCACGCCGGTCGCCGTTCGGCGGGGTCGTCCCCGAACGCACTTGTGTCGACCGCGCGAAGGTGCGCCGATGAGCGACCCGGCCGAGGAGGACGTCCTGCGGAGCAAGCGGGCGGCGACGCGCTACCGGATCCTGGTGGAGATCGCCGAGCGCCAGCCCGCCGTGAGCCAGAAGGAGGTGGCCGAGGCCGTCGGCGTCACCGCACAGGCCGTCAGCGAGTACACCCGCGGCCTGGTCGAGGAGGGGTTCGTGGAGAAACACGGCCGGGGTCGGTACGAGGTGACGAAGGAAGGGGTCGACTGGCTGATCTCCCGCACGGAGGACCTGCGCTCGTTCGTCGATCACGTCTCACAGGACGTGATCGACCAGGTGGAGATCGACGCGGCGCTCGCGGTCACCGACGTCGCGGAGGGCGAGACGGTGACCCTCACGATGGACGGCGGTGTGCTCCGCGCGACGGCCGGCGGGACGGGCGGCGCGACGGCGGTCGCCGTCACGGACGCCGCCCCGGGCGAGGACGTCGGCGTCACGGACTTCGACGGGGTGGTGGACTACGACCTGGGGCGGGTGACCGTGCTCGCGGTGCCGGGCGTCCGGGAAGGGGGGAGCCGGGGGGTCGACCCCGACGCGGTGGCGGCGCTGGCCGACGACCACGACCTGGTCGCCGCGGCCGGCGTGGAGGCGCTGGCGACTTGTGACGCGGCCGACGTGAGACCGGACCTGCGCTTCGGCACCGCCGAGGGGGTTCCCGAGGCGGCGATGAAGGGGCTCGACGTGCTCGTCCTGTGTCCCCCCGACAGGCTGTCGGCCCATACGGACGGCCTCCGCGAGGCCGCCGTGAACTACGAGGTCGTCGAGGCCGACGAGGCGACGCCGACGGCGTAGCGGAACGGGCGACACCCCCGCTCGCGGTGTCACGGTCCGAACTCGGCGTTCGCCGTCGCTCCGCGTTCGGTCGTTCTCTGCGGTCGTCTCGCGTTCACTCTTTTTCTGCCGTCGCCCCGCGTTCACAGCGGTAACGGCGCGCAAGCCCACGAGTAAACTCGTGGGAGAAAGCGCGTAAGCTCGATCTGACTCCGGTTCGACGCCGAAGATACGTCCCACGGACCCAGAAGTGGTCGGTGGGACGGGCTGTCCGTCAGCC
>CAZMWG010000190.1:0-5724 GCA_964569925.1 uncultured Halobacteriales archaeon
AACCGAGCGTTCGAGCCGAGCTCGAAGGCGAGATCCTGTACCTCGCGGTTGGTCGACTGCCGGTACAGCTCGCCCTCCTCGGGATCGAACCCCAGCGCCAGCAGGGAGAGCACGTAGTCGCGGGCGTGCTCGTCGATCTCGTCCCAGTCGAGCCCGCGGGCGGCGTGGGCCTCCAGGTCGGCGATCAGCCCGTATGCGTCCCCGCCCCGCTCCTGGTGCCAGATGATCTCGTCGAAGACGAGCTTGTGGCCGATGTGTGGATCGCCGGTGGGCATGAACCCCGACAGCGCCGCGAACGGGTCCCCGGCCCGCATCGCGCGGGCCACCTCGCGGTAGTCGCGGTGGCCGAAGATCACCCCCCGGCGCATCAGGTAGTGGGGGTCGGGCACCTCCGGGAGCACCGAGTCGAACTCCTCGATGCCGAACTGGGCGAACAGCTTCCGGTAGTCGTCGACGGTGGCAGACCCCCACGGGTCCAGCGCCACGTCGTCGGCCCCCGCGGCGTCGGCGTCCGTCCCGCCGTCGGTCCGCGCCGACCCGCGCCACCACGGGCCGACGGCGTCGGGGCTGTCGGCGCGCGATCCGTCTCCGTCGGGGTCGTGGGTGGCGTCGTCGGTCATGTGTCGGGCCGGCGTGCTCGCCGGTCTAGCTACCCCTGTGCGCGAGACCCGGAAAAGCGGTTCGCTTCCCCGACAACCCCTGACAGGGGGTTACGGCGTCAGCCGCTCGACGGACACCCACCGGACCTCCCCGCCCGCGGCCAGCGCGAACACCATCGTCTTGCGGACGCCGTGGGCCATCCGGACGTCGAGCGCCAGGTCCCGCGGCGCGAACGTGTGATCCGCGGGCACGACCCGCACGAGCAGTTCGGCGTGACCCAGGTCGTCGGCGTCGTCGACGTCGGCGTAGGTGCGGAAGTCGGCGCCGAACTTGAACCCGGTCTTGGGGACGACGCCGGCGTCACGGAGCGCGGCGTAGGCGGTCAGCCGGCGGTCGAACCGTTCGCCCTCCAGTTCGCGTCCCCGGTCGCGGACGGCCTCGCCCCCCGCGTCCAGGTCGAGGATCCCCCGCCGGGCGAGGTACGCGGCCTCGACAAGCGACAGTTGGACCGCGTCGTCGTCGAACTCGCGCCCGAAGAAGGCGCTGCCGTAGAGGGCCGCCGGCGGGTCCCAGCAGATCGCGCGGTCGGCGAGCAGTTCGCCCGTGACGGCGGCCGGCGGACTCGCGCTCGTCCCCTCGATGTCGGGCCGCCCGGTCGCGAAGTAGGTCACCTCGGACTCCTCGTCGACGACCGCGAGCACCCGGTCGCCCAGCCCGGCCACGGGGACCGGCTCGCGCTCGCCGACGCTGCGTACCCGGTGGGCGACCGCGCCGTCCCAGGGCCCCTTCCCGCGGGGATAGACGACGAAGTCGGCGCCGGCGGGCTCCTCGACCCAGCCCTCGCGGGCGGGCGAGAGGTAGAACCCCCGGTCGCGCAGATCCCGGTAGACCAGGAAGTCCACCTCCGAGACCATCCCCGAGGAGAGGAAGGCCCGAAAGTCCATCCCGTCGACGGCGTCGACGTCGCCACGGAACAGCAGGTGAGCGGCCTCCACCGGCGCGAGTTCCACGTCGCCGCCGACCGGCCGGCCGTAGCCCCGCGAGTCGTAGAACCGCTCCCGGGCCTCGTTGCCGGCCCTGACGACGTCCCCGTCGCGGCTGAGTCGCATACCGGATCGGCGTGCCCGCGGGACATAGCCTCTGTGACTGGAGCCCGTCCGCTCGGGCCGGGCCGGCGGGGGTCGACCTCCGGGAGCCGTCCTCAGGCGTCGACCGCGTCGGCCGGGGCGTCGGGACGGCGACAGGACGAGTCCGGACAGCGGCGTCCGGACGCGGTCTCGAAGGCGGGGAGACCACAGGGACGGTCGCCGTCGACGACGCCGGTCGGCAGCGCGAAGCTCGCCCGACAGTCCGGGTAGCGCTCGCAGCCGGCGAGCAGTCCGCCCCGACGGAGGATCCGGAGCGCCCCGTCACAGTCCGGGCAGTCCCACTCGCCGTCGAACGCCGCGCGGACCCGCTCGTCGAGCGGGTCACACCCCCGGTCGGGACAGATCTCGAACCGGCGGCCCCGCTCGACGACCACCGTCGGCAGCCCGCAGTCACAGGTCCCGCCGGCGGCCTCCGCGTCGGAGGGGAGCCCGTGGTGGCGGTCACAGCTCGTGCAGGCGACGGCGTCGTCCACCCGGAGGAGCCTGCCGCCACAGTCCGGACAGTCGCCGAACGGGACCCCGGCCGTCGAGGCGGGGTAGCGGGCGCCGCCGTACTCGTCGTGGACCGTGACCCGGAGGGTGGTGTCGCCGTCACGGGCGCGGAGGACGTCGTCCTCGACCGCGACGGCGTCGGCGCGGGTCAGCCACGCCACCGGCCGGTAGCCGTCGGCGTCGTGGACGAGAACGGTGTTGTCGGGTTTGCACACCACGAGCATGTCGCCGCGGTGGCGTCGCGTCCCGTCGAAGGTCGTCGTGCAGTCGCCGGCCAGCACGTGCGTGCCATCGTGCATGGGTGGGGCTGGTCCCGTGCCGACAGTTGAGTCCTCGTACCGGCGACCGCGACGGTCTCAGCGCGCGTAGTCGCGACCCGCCGCGAGCGCGACCGTGTGGAGCAGGGCCGCGCCCGCGAGGAGGAGGAGCTGTCGCTCGTCCAGCCCGCCGACCAGCAGCGCCGGGTATGCCAGGGGAAGTGCCACTGCAGTCCAGAACGCGGTCGCTTCCACGGGCCGGAGGGCCAGCGACCGCAGGGTGGTGACGTCGGTCGAGTCGTCTCGGAGCCGGTCGAGCGGGGACGCGAGTGACATCTGTGTCCTCCTCCACTCCCCCCTACGATCCGCGCCCCCGTATAAAGGACGGACGGTTAAACGCCGTTCACACCGTTTCGCGCCGTTCGGCCCCTTTCGTACCGCTCCCGGTTCACGTTTCGTTCCTTTCACACCGTTTCAGATCCGGTAAGACGTTTTATCGACGGTTTCGAGCCGACGAGCCGGTTCGCGCGATCGGGGCGTCGAAGGTCGGCGGGCGACCGTGGAATCGGGAGCGGGGGGCGGCCGGTGCGATCGGGTCGGGGATCGGAGGGCGGCGGTCCCCGGGGACGTCAGGCCGTCGGTACCGTCGGGTCCCAGACCCGCGGGACCCGAAGCGGTATGCCGGCCGGCGCCGTCCTCGCGGCGTATGGACGCCGTCGTCTTCGACATGGACGGGGTGCTGGTGAACTCCGAGGACTACTGGATCGAACTGGAGCGCGAGCGGGTGCTCCCGGAGGTGCTGCCCGACGACGACGTCCCGGTCGAGGAGCTGACCGGGATCTTCTACGAGGAACTGTACGGGCTCCTCGAGGAGCGCTACGACGTCGCCGTGAGCTACGAGGAGTTCGTCGCCATCTACGAGTGCGCAGCGGACGACATCTACGGCGAGCGGGTCGATCTGACCCCCGGGCTCGGCGAACTGGTCGCCGAGCTCCGCGACCGAGGGGTGCCGGTCGGGATGGCGACCGCCTCGCCGCCCGACTGGTACGAGACGGTGCTCGACCGGTTCGACCTGCCGTTCGACGCGACGCTCGGCGTCGCGGAGGTCGACGGTCCCGGCAAGCCCGACCCCGCGGTCTACCGCGCGATCGCCGCCGAACTGGGGGTCGACCCGGAGTCGATGCTGGTGATCGAGGACTCACGCCACGGGACCGTCGCGGCGGCCCGGGCCGGCGCGACCGTCGTGGCCTTCGGCGTCGGCGCCGCCGAGCCCGCCCGCGAGAACGCGGACATGGTCGCCGAGAGCCCCGAGGAGGTCACCGCGATCGTCCGCGACCGGGTCTGAGCGGGCCGGATGGGCTCCGGCGACCGACGGGCCGACCGCCGCCGACGCTCAGCGCACCCGTACGGTCCGGTCGCGGACGACCGGCGCCAGCGGGAGGTCGGGGAAGGTCACCTCGACGGCGATCGACAGCTCCTCGACGTCGCCGCCGTACAGCGCGACCGGGAGTGTCGCCTCGCCGAGGTAGGAGTCCTTGCGGGTCATCTCGCGGCCGTTGACCGTCACGCGCAGGCCCGCGCGAGCGTCGCCGGCCTCCGATCGCACCGTGATCTCGTGGAGGGCGCGCTCGCCGGCGCCGATCGTGTCGGGCAGCGACCGCCAGTCGACCGCGACGGCGGGACAGTCCCGGGCGTTCTCGACGATCCGCTCGGCGACCCCCTCGGGGAGCCCGGCGGCGGCGATCCGCGTGGAGCCGGCCGAGAGCAGGTCCGCGGGGGTGGTCATGCCCGCGCCGGCGAGCGTCGACGCCCGCTTGGCGCCGACGCCGTCGACGGCGGTCAGTCCGACCGCGTCGGCGCTGATCCCGTCCTCGACGCGGGCCTCCACCCGGCGGGCGAGGTTGGCGTGACGGGCGTCGGCGAACCGGTCGAGAAAGGCCCGCAGCGCCGCCAGCAGGCGCAGCCCGTTCTGTCGGATCACCCAGGCGTCGTTGCGCAGTTCCGTCGGCGTGGTGCCCGACATCGAGGCCCGCAGGATGGCGAGCACCTTCCGCCGGCCGGGATCGAGCCCCTCGGCCCGGTCGCCCAGCACCGCGTCGACGGCGTCCTGCTCGCCGGAGCGCGCGTTGACGCTGTCGAACTCGTCGGCGCCGGCGACCGCCGCCAGCAGGTCGCCGACGGGTAGCTCGCCGGTCTCGTCGGCCTCGGCACACAGGTCCGCGAACCGGCGGGCGGTGTCCAGACGGAGGTAGAAGGAGGAGGTGAGCCGACCCAGCGGCGTCGCCTCCAGGGCGAGGCCGTCCCGGTCGACGAAGCCGTCCGCGACCAGCCCCGAGAGCGCGTCGCTCACCCGCTCGCGGATGGCGCCGGCGTCGTACTCGTCGGGGGCGCGCTGGGCGCGGACGTAGTAGAAGGTGGTCTCGAGCCACTCCATGGCGTCCTCGACGTCCCGCACCGTCCCCAGGGCGATCTCGGCGTTGAGGTGGGCCTCCAGTTCGTCGGCCAGCCGGGAGTCGATCTCGGTGCCGTCCCGGAGCAGCCGGCGGTACTTGTCGGCCTCCGAGCGGTCACAGACGACCCAGGCGTAGCCGCGGTCGTCGTAGCCCGGCCGGCCCGCGCGTCCGAGCATCTGGAGCACGTCGAGCGGGCTCATGTCGACCTCCCCCTCCAGGGGGTCGTGGAGCTTGGTGTCACGGATGACGACACACCGGGCGGGGAGGTTCACCCCCCAGGCGAGCGTCGACGTGGAGAACAGCAGCGCGAGTTTCCCCTCGCGGAACCACGCCTCCACGCGGTTCTTGTCCTCGCGGGAGAGGCCGGCGTGGTGAAACCCCACGCCGTCCAGCACCGACTGGCGCAGCGTGTCGTCGTCCAGGTCGGCGGCGTCGGTGTGGAAGTCGTACTCGCCGCGGGCGCCGACGGGGACGTCCCGCTCGACGAGTTCGTCGCGGGCCTTCTTGGCGGCCTCGACGGTGTCTTGCCGCGAGGAGACGAACACCAGCGCCTGACCGTCCTCGCGGACGTGTGGTTCCGCCAGGTCCAGCGCCCGGTAGAGTCGGCGGTACTTGTCGGCGAAGGCGTTCTCCCCGTGGGAGTAGGTCTTCACGTCGGCGTTCAGCGGCACCGGCCGGTAGTCGTCGCCGAAGGCGAAGGTGGTCTCCGGGACGGCGTCGAGCCACGCCGCGACGTCCTCGACGTTGGGCATCGTCGCCGACAGGGCGACGATC
>CAZMWG010000191.1:0-5721 GCA_964569925.1 uncultured Halobacteriales archaeon
TACATGGGCGAGACCGACATCGCCCGCCAGCGGCCCAACGTCTTCCGGATCCGGCTCAACGGGGCCGAGGTGAACCCGGTCACCACCGGCCGGGGCACGCTGAAGGAGGCGATCAGCGAGACGATGCGCGACTGGGCGACCACCGTCGAGACCACCCACTACGTGATCGGGTCGGTCGTCGGTCCCCACCCGTTCCCGCGGATGGTGCGGGACTTCCAGGCGGTGATCGGCGAGGAGATCCGCGAGCAGTCCGTAGAGCGGTTCGACGCCCTGCCCGACGCCGTGCTCGCGTGTGCGGGCGGCGGCTCGAACACGATGGGTACGTTCCACCACTTCGTCGACGACCCCGAGGTGGACCTGTACGCGGTCGAGGCCGGCGGGTCGTCGCTGTCGGTCGACGAGGCCGCCGGCGTCGCGCCCAACTCCGCGTCGCTGTCGACGGGCGAGGAGGGTGTGCTCCACGGCGCCCGGACGAAGCTGTTGCAGGACGGCGACGGCCAGATCATGGAGTCCCACAGCGTCTCCGCCGGCCTGGACTACGCGGGCGTCGGACCGGAACTGGCCCACCTCGTCGACGAGGGGCGGGTCACCCCCGTCAACGTCGGCGACGACGCCGCCCTGGAGGCGTTCCACCGGCTCTCCCAGGAGGAGGGCGTGATCCCGGCCCTGGAGACGGCCCACGCCTTCGGCTACCTCCACGAACACCACGAGGAGCTGGGCGAGCGGGTAGTGCTCAACGTCTCCGGCCGCGGGGACAAGGACCTGGAGACGGCCGTCGAGGAGACCATGGAGCGTGACCTGGCGGTCGCGCCGGACATGTCGATCTTCCGTGATATCGGGGGCGGTGGGCTGTGAGCCTCGAGGCCGCCTTCGCCGACGAGCCGGCCTTCGTCCCATACCTCGCCGCGGGCGACCCCGACTACGAGGCCTCGATGGCCTACGTCGAGGCCCTGGAGCGGGGCGGCGCCGACGTCATCGAACTCGGCCTGCCCTTCTCCGAGCCCATCGCCGAGGGGTCGACGATCCAGGACGCCATCGTCCGCGCCCTGGAGGGCGGGATGACCGTCGAGCGGTACTTCGAGTTCGTCGAGGACGTCGACGTCACGACCCCGCTGGTCTGTATGACCTACTACAACCTGATCTACCAGTACGGCGACGAGACGGGCCCCCGCCCGTTCGTCGAGCGGGCCGCAGACGTGGGGATCGAGGGGTTCGTCGTGCCGGACCTGCCCGCCGAGGAGGCGGACCCGCTGCGGGCGGCCTGCGACGAGTTCGGCCTGGACCTGGTGTTCATCGTCGCGCCCACGACGCGGGGCGACCGGCTGGACTCGATGCGCGAGCGGGTGTCGGGCTACGTCTACGTCCAGGCCCGCCTGGGCACCACGGGCGCCCGAGACGACGTCTCGGACCGCACCGACGAGTCGCTGGCCCGGGTCGCCGACTGGGAGGTGCCCAAGGCGGTCGGCTTCGGAATCAAGACCGGCGACCACGCCGAGCGGATCGTCCGGGCGGGCGCCGACGGGGTCATCGTCGGCTCCGCGCTGGTCGACATCGTCGCCGAGGGCGCTGCCGAGGACGAGCCCACCGACGCCGTCGCCGACCGGCTGGCGGCACTCGCCACGGAACTGAAGCGGGGCGCGCTGCGCGGGGCGGGGATCGACCCCGGCGGGCGGGCCGACGCCGTCGCCCCCGACGCCGGGGAGGTCGCCGAGCGGCCCGACGCCGCCCCGGAGTGAGCTTCCGGACCGGAACTGACATAACCGTCTCTTGCCACACCTTCGCACAATGAACCCCGGGAAGCAGGCGCGTCTGGAACGGATCGGGACAGGGGGCCGGTACGTGATCGTCCCCATGGACCACGGGATCACGATGGGGGCCGTCGAGGGGCTGGTCGACATCGGGTCGACCGTCGAGGCGGTGACCGCCGGCGGCGCCGACGCGGTGCTCACCCAGCGGGGCGTCGCCGGTCGGGTCCACCCGAACAAGAACGACGCGGGCTACCTGGTCCACCTCAACGGGTCGACCACGATCGGCCCCGACGAGACGGACAAGCGGATCACCGGCACCGTCGAGGACGCCATCCGCGCGGGCGCGGACGCCGTCTCCGTCCACGTCAACGTCGGCAGCGAGCACGAACCCGACCAGATCGAGGACCTGGCGGAGGTGACCGCCGCCGCCGACCGGTACAACGTCCCCGTGCTGGCGATGACCTACGCCCGCGGTCACGACGTCCGCGACGACGACCCGGAGCTGTTCGCCGAGGACCTGGGCCACGCGGTCCGACTGGGCGAGGAACTGGGCGCCGACCTGGTGAAGACCGCCTACAGCGGCTCCGCGGCCACCTTCGAGCGGGTCGTCGAGTCGACGTCGCTGCCGGTGGTGATCGCCGGCGGCTCGAGGGGGACCGACCGCGAGACCCTCTCGATGGTCCGGGGCGCGATGGACGCCGGCGCCGCCGGCGTCTCGATGGGGCGGTCGATCTTCCAGCACGAGGAGCCCGGCGCCATCGCCGCCGCCGTGGCCGCCGTCGTCCACGACGACGCCGACGCCGAGTCGGCGCTCCGGACGGCCGGTCTCGGCGTCGAGGCCTGAGCGAGGTCGCGACTGGGTCGGGTCGCCCACTGCGCCGACCCGTCGGCGCCCCCCATCCGTCCTCGCTGGCGGTGTTCGGACGAGCGACCACCGATCGGGAGACTGGGGTGCCGAGAACCCCCGGCGGGCTCCGAGGTTCCGTGACGGGTGTCTCCTCCGTCCGGATCGTGCCGCCGCAGAATCCCGACGAGCCTCGCCCGTCCATCCGCCGGGAGTCGGCCGTCGAACCGTCCAAACCCTGGTGGACTGAAAGGGCGAGCGGGGTTGCACAAGCCCGGCGACGCGAGCACGCGAAGCGCGCAGCGAGCCGCGGGACCGCAACCTCGCGAGGGCTTTCGGTGCCCGGTAACCGATCCTCTCGGTCCCGTATCCGAGTACCGTCAACCGATAGCGACCGATTCTTCCGATCTCTTCTCCGAACGCTCTCCGGCGGCCCCCACCGTTTTCACGCCCGCCGCCGTCGACGGGGAGCATGGGAACCACGGAGTACGACTTCGCCGACGAGACGGTGATCGTCACCGGCGGCGCCTCGGGCATCGGTCGGGCGACGGCGCTGGCCTTCGGCGAGGCGGGCGCGACCGTCGTCGTCGCCGACGTGCGCGAGGAGCCAAAGGACGTAGACGCCGAGGCGCCGACCCACGAGGCCGTCGCCGACGCCGGCGGGACCGCGGAGTACGTCGAGACCGACGTCTCCGACCCCGAGGAGGTGCGCGCGGTTGTCGAGGCCGCCCGCGAGTTCGGCGGCGTGGACGTGATGGTCAACAACGCCGGCCTGTTCCGGGGCGGGACGATCACGGACCTCGAGGTCGAGGACTTCCGGGCGATGCTGGGGGTCAACGTCGAGGGCGTGATGGTCGGCACCCAGGTGGCCGCCCGGGAGATGATCGAGCGCGAGCGTGAGGGCGCCATCGTCAACACGGCCTCGATCAGTTCCTCGTACGCCCAGCACGGCCAGGTGGGCTACGACGCCACGAAGGGCGCGGTGCGGATGCTCACCCGCGGGGCGGCGCTGGACCTGGCGGGCTCGGGGATCCGCGTCAACGCGGTGGCGCCGGGCCAGATCGCCACCGAGTTCTCCGAGGGGTGGACCGAGGAGGCCGAGGCCTCGGTCGGCGAGGACTTCCTCAAGCCGATCCCGATGGAGCGGGCGGGCACCCCCGAGGACGTCGCGCCGGCGGTGCTGTACCTCGCCAGCGACGCCGCCGGCTACACCACCGGCGAACTGCTCCACGTCGACGGCGGCTGGCTGGTCTGTTGAGCCGGCCACGGACCGCCCCGCGAGCGGCCTACGCCCACCCGGGCGGCCGACCGTGACACCGGAGCACACGCCGGCACAACGCTTCTGTGCCGGGGGGAACACGCGGGAGACGTGTCCGACCCGAACGACGACGTGTCGCCGGCCGACGTCCGCGGGATGGTCGCCGAGATGCGACCCGACTGGACCGTCCGGGCGGTCGATCCGATCGCCGAGGGGACGGAGTTCGTCGCCCGCCTGGCCGTCGAGACCGGCGGGGGAGAGGGCGGGGACGAGGAGCGCGAGGCGGTGTTGAAGACGACGACGGCGGACCTCGTCGAGCCAGAGGTCGCCCGCGCGGAGCCGCGACTGCTCGCCCTGATCGGCCGGGAGACGACGATTCCGGTGCCCGACGTGTTCGGCCACGTCGACGAGCACGACACCCACCCGGCGCCGTTCTCGCTGTCGGAACACCTCGTCGGCGAGAACTACGAGGGCCGGAGCGACGACCTCCCGGTCGCGGCCCGCGAGCGGATCTGTGGGGCCGCCGGTCGTCACCTGTCTGAGTTACACGGTCTGGGCCCCCTCGACGCGGCGGGCCGGGTCGGCGTGGCGGACGGCGAACTGGCCGTCCTCGGCGCGGACGACCCCGACGCGGACCGGCGACGCCGCGAGGACCCCCGGCTGGCCGTGCTGGACCACGCCGAGAGCACCCTCGACGCGCTGGCCGACGGCGGCCACTTCCCGGAGATGGCCGACGAGCCCGACCGGTTCGCCGACCTGGTGCCGGCCCTGCGCGAGCACCTCCGCGACCGGCTCCCCGACCTCCCGGGCGACCCGGCACCGACCTACTGCCACCTGGACTACCGGTACGGGAACCTCCTGCTGGACGGGGACGACCCCGGCGAGGTGCGGGCGGTGCTGGACTGGGCGAACCTCGTCGCGACCGACCCGGCGTACAACCTGGCGAGCGCCGAGTCGCTGTTGCTCTCGCCCGACCGGGACGACGAGCCCACGGAACGTCTCCGCGAGCGCCTCCGGGGGGCATACGACGCGGCCGGCGGGACCGTCGACGACGCCGTCGCCTCGCGGATCGAGGCCTACCGGCTGGTCACCCGTCTGGACGCGATGGCCTGTCTGCCGCTGTGGCACCGCGACGGGACCGCCGCCGAGCGCGACGAGCGGGCCGCCGACCACCGGGCGTTCGTCGAGTCGCGGCTCTGAACGCCCGCCCGAGCGCTCGTCGCGACCCACAACCCTTGTTACCGGCCGTCGCCGTGTACCGTCAATGAACGACGCCACGGAGTCGGCGCCGGTCCGCCGGCCGGCCGACTGGGACGGGGCGCGCCTGACGGCGCTGGCCGAGGCCCACGGGACGCCGCTGTACGTGACGGATCTGGACCGCGTGCGGGCCAACTACCGACGGTTCGAGGCCGCGTTCGACGACGCCTTCGACGACGTCCACGTGATGTACGCCGCCAAGGCCCACACCGGGCGGGCGGTGCTGTCGGCGCTGCTGTCTGCCGGCGCGGACGTCGAGTGTGCGGCCCGCGGGGAGTTGAACCGGGCGATCACGGCCGGCGCGGACCCGAACACCCTCCAGTACACGGCGGTCAACCCGCCGGACGCGGACCTGGACCACGCGGCGGACCTGGGCGCGGACTACCCGGGGCTGACCGTGACCGCCGGTGCGCGCGACACCTTCGACCGCCTGGCCGAGCGGGGCTACGACGGCCGCGTGGCGATCCGGGTGAACCCGGGGATCGGCACCGGCCACCACGAGAAGGTCGCCACCGGGAAGGACGCCAAGTTCGGGATCCCCGCCGGGGAGGTCGCGGCGGTCGCCGAGTCGGTCCGCGAGCGGTTCGACCTCGTCGGGATCCACGCCCACGTCG
>CAZMWG010000192.1:0-5601 GCA_964569925.1 uncultured Halobacteriales archaeon
GACGGTGAACACCTGGTAGAGGTCACGCGACCAGACGAAGTTGTAGCCGTACCCCCGGGGTTCGGTCGCGTCGACGGCCTCGCCCCAGGGCACCGACGGGGAGGCGATCGACGCCCCGGCGACGGTCTTGTCCTCGACGGCCAGCAGCGTCATCAGCGCGGTCCGGTACTGGGCCGCCAGGGCCTCGTCCTCGGCCACCGAGTCGGGGAGTGGCTTGTCCGCGAGGAAGTCCCGCCAGCCGTCGGTGTACTCGCGGCGCACCGTCTCGAACCCCCGCGAGAGCGCGCCGTCGGCCTCGCCCAGCGCCGCCGCGGTGTCGGCCCGGCGGGCGAAGCCCAGCGCGACGGTGCTCTCGACGCGGGTGCCGGTGTCGAGTCGCCCCACCAGGACGACGTTCTCGCCGTCGCGGGCGTCGACCGGCTCGGGGACGACCCCGTCGCCGTAGAGGGCGTCGAGCCGCTCGCTGCCGCCGGCCTCGACGCTGGCCCAGTCGAACCGGTCGGCGGCGGTCATCGCCAGCGCCACCGAGTAGGCGTCGCCGTCCTCGTCGACCAGCGGCGGCGCGTCGGCCTCGCCGGTGTAGGCCTCCGGACTGCGGGCCGCGAGGTGGTAGCCACCGGCCTCGCCGTGTCTGGCGCCCCGGTCGAGCGCCGCCGTGTCCGCCAGCCTGACGTCCGCGGCGGGGAACAGCGCGTACTCCCGGCCGTCGCCCGCCTCGAAGGTGACGTCGGCGACCAGCGCGTCGTGTGCCGGGTCGGTCGCGTAGTCGACGACCAGCGTCCACTCGTGGCCCCGGCCGTCGCCGGTCTCCTCGAAGACGTGCCGGAAGGACAGCGATCCGTCGTCGACCGGCTCGACGCGGCGCTCGATCGTGTCCTCGACCCGGCGGTCCTCGCGGTGGGTCCGGGCGGCGTAGCCGGTGTCCTCCGTACACCGCACCAGGAAGTCCAGCGTCCGGAGGTTCATCACGTCGACTCGCGGGAACCGGGCCTCCGTGAGCGCCCCCTCGGTGAGCGTGAACCAGACCCGCGAGGGCTCGTCGGCCCCGTGGTCGGCGGCGGTGGCGAGGCCGTACTTCTCGCCGGTCGTCCAGGTGGGGTGTTCGCCGGGGCTCTCGCCCGGCGCGGCGGCCGTCGGGAGCGCCGACAGGTCGGCGAGCGCGCCCGTCAGCCGCGCCCGGATCGCGTGGGACCACCCCAGCGGCGCCGCCCCGTCGGGGGTCCCGTCGTCGAAGGCCTGCTCGGCGAGGTAGCCCGCGTCGGTGGTCAGCGGTCCGTCGGGCGCCAGCAGCTCGTAGAGGTCGCTCGCCCGCCGGCGGAACGGGGCCCCGTCGCGGCCGTGGTCGTCGAGCACGGCCGCGACACGGAGCGCGGCCAGCGCCCCCATCCCGGTCGCCGTCGACCAGACCTTCGCGCCGTCCTGGCCGGCGGTCCGCCAGTCGTCGTCCTCGTAGCGACACAGGCCCGCGACCGCGCTCCCGTCCGGGTCGCGGGCGAGCCCGTCCAGGGTCGTCCGGACGTGGCTCGCCAGGCGGTCCAGCCGCCGGGCGTCCAGCGAGACCCCCTCGATCGCGTCGTACCCCTCGAAGGCCCGGGCCAGCGCGAGCGAACTCGCGTCCAGCCGGCGGTCCGGCGTCCCCTCCGAGAGCCCCCGGACGTAGGCCCCGAGCTCCCCGTCCCACAGCCGATCGAGCCCGTCGAGGATCCGCTCGGCGCCCCGACGGCCGCGTTCGCGGACCGACTCGCCGAGGGGCGCCCGCGCGACCGCCGCGAACGCGTCGACGAACGCCGCCGCCGTGTGGGCGAAGCGGCCGACGTCGTCCTCCCAGGGGTTCTGGCAGGGGCCGGGGAGCCCGTCGTCCTCGACCGCGGCCAGCAGCGCGTCGACGGCGACGGTCACCGTCCCGCGGATCGCGTCCACGAGGTCGGTCGGCAGGGCGTCCCCGCGCTCGCGCAGCAGCGTCGCCAGGAACGCCGTCGTCGCGGCGGTCTGGTCGGTCTGTCGCTCCGGGGACGCGCTGTCGCGCTCGACGTTGGCGTTGGCCCAGCCCGGCGCCAACGAGCCGTCGTCGGCCCACACCCGCTGGGGCCAGGTGCCGTCGGCCCGCTGGCACCCACGGAGAAAGCGGGCGCTCTCGACGAGGGCGTCGTCGAGGTCCAGTTCCAGGCTGTCCGCGGCCGCGAGCAGGTGCCGGGCGGTAGCCGACTGGTGGCGGAACCAGACGTAGCCGTACCCCCCGGAGTTGGCGTAGAAGGGGTCGAACTCCGGCGCGGCGATCCGGCCGCCCGACGGCGCCGACAGGAGCGTCGCCGCCCGCAGGTCCGCCCGGACGCTGTCGGCCCGCGGCGTCGACGCCGGCACCGAGGTGGCCGCCCGCTCTCTGGCGGCCCCCCGGAGGGCCTCGGCGTCGACGAGGGTCGTCCCCTGCTCCCGGAGGGCCCCGAGGGCGGCCTCCCGACCCTCCTCGTCGCGGTCGGTCAGCCGGCTGAGGAGCGTCGTGCTGCGCCCCCGGCCGGACCGCTCCAAGGGTGCGGTGACCAGGAAGTCGCCGGTAAGCCGGGTCCGGGTGCGCTCCTCGCCCACCCCCTGGCGGGGGAACTCGACCGGCGCGTCGGCGAGCACCTCGGCGAGGCGCTCGGGGCGCTGGCCCACGACGTCGTCGAGCCCCGTGGACGCGGCGAGGTAGTCGTGCTCGTCGCGGTGGTACACCTCGAGCACCGACGAGTCGTCGGGTCCCCCCGTCTCGTGGACCAGGGCGCCCACGCCGGCGTCCGTCCCCTCCGGCGCCAGGGTGACGAACGCGACGAGCGCGGCCTCGCTCGGGACCGTCCCCCGGAGTTCGACGTGGGTGGCGTGGGTCGGGCCGAGCGTCAGGTCGTACTGGTGGACGGTGAAGCTTCCGGCGTCGTACTCCGTCTCCACGAGGCCGGTGTCGCGGTAGTAGTGCTGGCGGATCGTCTCCAGGTCACGGAACCACCGGGTCCGGTCGCCGACGACGACCCCGAGCCCGGACCGGTCGATCCCGTGCAGCCCCGACAGCGAGTACGAGTGGTCACGCGGCGAGCCGTCCCGGTCGACGTGGACCAGCCGGCCGCCGTGACCGGAGAACGCCCCGGAGACCGTCGGTCGCTCCTCCGGGAACCGCTCCCCGCCCGCTCGCTTGTACTCGTCGAGGGCGGTCCTGAGTCGCATGGGGTGTGGGAAACGGATACACGCTTAAAAATGACACTCTCCGGCGCCCCGCGACGGCGTCCGGGGTGGCCCGGCTCGGTCCGGCGGTCCGTCCTCCGCGACGGTGGACGTTCGGTCACTGTCGCTCCGACGGCGGAAACACCCAAGTGGCCGCGGTACACACATGTGAACACATGTCGAGTCAAGGATCGGGTCCGCGGTCGCGTCCACAGGTTCTCGTCCGACCGCGGTCCGGGCGGTGGCACCGGGCGGGCTGTCGACAGGCCCGAGAGTCGAAGGTGGCCGAACGGACACAGACCGTCCTGGGCGCGTTCGTGCGCGAGCGCGACGCCGACGAACTGTGCGATCACTGTCTGTCCGTCCCCGCGGTCGACCGCTGAGCGGTCACTCCGTTCTCGGCGCCGCCGGCGACGGCGCCGTCACTCCGCTTCCAGCACCGCCGGCGAGTCGTTGCCGGGGTCGTTGACCGCCGTCGAGACCCGGTCGACCGTCAGCGGGCCGCCGTAGGGGTCGAGCAGGTCGCCGGCCTCGTCGGGGTCGCCGTGGAGCCAGGTCGCCTCCTCCTCGGGATCGAGCATCACCGCCATCCGGTGGTGGAGCTCCGCGACGACGTCGTTGGGCTCGGTGGTGACGACCGTGAACGTCTCGACGGGCTCGACGCCGTCGTCGGCGCCGCCGCTCGCGAACTCGCCCAGACCGGCCTGTCGCCCCGGCGGCTCCCACCGCTCGTAGAGCCCCGCCATCGCGAACAGGTCGTCGTCGGGGCGGCTCACGCGGTAGGGTCGACGGCCGCCGTCCTCGTCGACCCACTCGTAGAAGCCGTCGGCGGGGACGAGACACCGCCGGGACTCGTAGGCCGACCGGAAGGAGGCCTTCTCCGCGACGGTCTCGGCCCGGGCGTTGATGAACTCGAAGTCGGTGCGGTCGTCGGCCCACGCGGGGATCAGCCCCCACTCCATGCGCCCGATGGTGTCGGGGCTCTCGGCGGCGATCACGGGGAGGGACTGGCCCGGCGCGGCGTTGTACCGGGGAGCGAACTCGAAGTCGAAGCGCGCGTCGAACCGCTCCTCGACCCGGTCCGGACGCGCCAGCAAGGTGTACCGGCCACACATGCGTCGACGTTGGTCGCGTCGGGACATGTGGGTTCCGGCCCGCCGGACGACCGGCCGACCCGTCGACCCCCGCCGGGGTCTCGACCGCGTCGGTCGCTCGTCAATCTCGCTAAGCTTATCCGAGCGTAGACTCTCGTCGTCCGCATGAGCACGGTCACGGTCACGCTGCCGGACGGCTCCACCCTCGAGGTCGAGGACGGGGCCACCGTCGAGGACGTCGCCTTCGAGATCGGTCCGGGTCTCGGCCGCGACACCGTCGCGGGCGTCGTCGACGGCGAGCTCGTCGACAGACATACCCCGCTCCACGAGGACGTCGAGCTCGAGATCGTGACACCCGACGCCGACGAGTACCTGGACGTGTTGCGCCACTCGGCGGCCCACGTCTTCGCACAGGCCCTCCAGCGGGAGTTCCCCGAGGCGACGCTCACGCTGGGTCCCTGGACCGACGAGGGCTTCTACTACGACGTCACCGGGGTCGACCTCGACGAGGACGACCTCGAGCGGATCGCCGAGGAGGCCGACCGGATCGTCGAGGCGGACCTCCCGATCGAGCGGACGGAACTGGACCGCGAGGCGGCGTTCGACCGCTACGAGGACAACCCCTACAAGCGAGAGATCCTGGAGACCGAGGCCGCCGGCGAGGACCCGGTGAGCTTCTACGAGCAGGGGGAGTTCGCGGACCTCTGTCAGGGGCCACACGTCGACTCGACCGGCGAGATCGGCGGGTTCGCGCTGCTGGAGATCTCCGCGGCCTACTGGCGGGGCGACGAGGACGAGGACACCCTCACGCGGGTGTACGGGACGGCGTTCCCGACGGAGTCCGAGTTGGAGGAGTACATGGAGCGCCGGCGGAAGGCCCAGGAGCGGGACCACCGCAAGATCGGCCGCGAGATGGACCTGTTCTCCATCGACGACACCACCGGCCCGGGGCTGCCGCTGTACCACCCCAACGGGAAGACGGTGCTCAACGAGCTCTCGGGGTACGTCGCCGGGCTCAACCGGGAGGCGGGCTACGACGAGGTCGAGACCCCCCACGTGTTCCGGACGGAGCTGTGGAAGCGGTCGGGCCACTACGAGAACTACCGGGACGACATGTTCCTGCTGGACGTCAACGACGAGGAGTACGGCCTGAAGCCGATGAACTGTCCGGGCCACGCGACGATCTTCGACCAGGGACAGTGGAGCTACCGCGACCTGCCGGTGCGGTACTTCGAGGACGGGAAGGTGTACCGGAAGGAGCAACGCGGCGAGCTCTCGGGGCTCTCGCGGGTCTGGGCGTTCACCATCGACGACGGCC
>CAZMWG010000193.1:0-5565 GCA_964569925.1 uncultured Halobacteriales archaeon
GATGACCGTCGACGTCCGTCCGGGGGCCGAGCGGGTCGCGGTTGGGGAGACGGTGTCGGTGGCCGCGAGCGTCGACCTCGGGGAGCCGATCGACGCCGCGCTGACCGTGGCGACGACGGCGCCGGTCTCGGCCGAGGGCGACCCGGCGACGCTGTCGGTCCCGGCGGGCGGGCGGACCGACGAGGCGGTCGCCGACCTGCGGTTCCCGGTCGCCGGTACCGCGGCGTTCGACCGCCCGACGGCGACGTTCCGCGACCCGCTCGGGCTGTTCGTCCAGTCGGTCCCCGTCGGTCCGGCGCCGACCGTCGCCGTCGAACCGCCGTCGGCGACGGTCCACGTCGGCGAGGGGGGCGAGGCCGTCGCGGCGGGGTTCGGCGAGCACACCGTCGGCCGGACCGGCAGCGGGACCGAACCCCTGGAGATCCGCCAGTACGTCCCCGGCGACACCGTCAGCCGGATCGACTGGAAGGCGACCGCCCGGCTCGACGAGGCCCACGTCAGGGAGGCCGAGGCCGAGACGGAACTGCGGACGGCGATCGTCCTCGACCACCGCGCCTCGACGGCGACCGGCGCGGCCGGCGGGACCGCCTTCGAGTTCGGCCGCGGCGTCGCGACCGCCGTCGCGGACGCCGCCGAACGCCTGTCGGACCCGCTGGGCTGTTACACCGTCGGCGACGAGGGGCTGACCGGGGTCTTCGACCCCGCGGGCGGCGGCGAACACTACCGGACCGTCCGACGGCACCTGCTGGCCCTGGAGCCGACGGCGACGCCGGTCGACCGTCGGTCGGACGCGAGCCCCGACCCGGACACGGAAACCGGCGCGGGCGATCCGGCCCGCGCCCGGCGGGTGGCCGCGGCGCTGTCCGGCGACTCCCCGTTCGACCGCCGACTGCGGCCGTTCTTCGACCGGCCGACCGCTCACGTCCGCCGGATCGCCGACCGGCCGCTGTTCGCGGCGGTGCGCCGGCTGACCGCCCGCCTGGACGGCCCGGTCCGGACCGTGTTGATCACCGACGACCGGCGACGGACGGAGCTACTGGAAGCGGCGAAGCTCGCCGGCCGCGGCGACGGCGACGCGCTGGTCTTCGTCGCCCCCGCGGTGCTGTACGACCGGACCGCCGCGCGGGACGCGGAGGCGGCCTACGCCGACTACGCCGAGTTCGAGTCGTTCCGCCGCCGGCTGGCGGCCCTGCCCGGCGTCTCCGCGTTCGAGGTCGGTCCGCGCGACGAACTGCGTGCGATCCTCGCCACCGGACGGCGGGAACGCGAGCGGGGGGCCGGCGTGTGAGCGCCGCCCGCCTCCGTGCCGCGGTCCCCCGGCGGGTGTGGGGACCGGAGCCCACCGCCGCCGGCGCGCTCGCGACCCTCCCCGCGCTGGCGGCGCTGTGGTGGCTGGGCGGGACCGCCGGCGTCGCCGCCTGGACGGTGCTCGCCGTCGTCTGGCTCCTCCTCCCGACGGTCGTCGCCGCCGCCGTCGGCCAGGTCGCCGTCGTCGCGCTCGTCGACCCGGGGCCGCTCTCGGCGCCGACCGTCGCCGCCGAGGGGGCGCTCGCCCTGCTCGTGCTCGCGGCGCTCGCCGACCTCGACGCCCCGCTCCGGACCGGGGCCGTCGGCGGCGTCGCCGCGGTGCTGCTGGGCGGGCTCGCCCTCGTCGCCGTCGACGCCGGTCCGCCGGCCGCCGCCCTCGCGGTCGTCCTCGCGGCCGCCGGAGGCTCGTATCTCCTCCACCGGTACGCGCTGGTCGCGCTGGGGCTGGTCGGCGACGACGTAGACGGCGCGGAGCGGGGGGCGGAGGCGTGAGCGACCGCCGGCCCGAACGCCGTGTGCTTTTGTCCGTCGACGCGCTCGTTCCGTCGATGGCCGCCACGAGCGCGGGAGGGCGACCGTGAGCGACCGCGGGGAGACCGTCGCCGCGGACGCCGAGTCCCGGGAGACGGTCCCGACCGACGGGTCCGCGGACGCCGACGACCCGGCCGCCGCGGGCGAGGACGGGACCCGGAGCGCGACGGACCGCTCGCGGTCGGAACTGCTGGCCGAGATCGCGGCGCTGACCGAGGAGAACCGGCGACTGCGCGACTCCTACGACCGAGCCCGGCGGACGAGCTACCGCCGTACCGCGGCCGGGCTGGCGGCGCTGGGCACGCTCGCGGCCGCCGGCGGGCTGGCGCTGCCCGACTCGCGGACGGTGCTGTTCGCGCTGGCCGCCACGGGGCTGTTCGGCGGCCTGCTCACCTGGTACGTCACGCCCGAGCGGTTCGTCGCGGCCGACGTCGGCCGGGACGTCCACGCCGCCGCGGCCGAGACGGGTGCCGCCCTCGTCGCCGAACTGGGGCTGACCGACCTGCGGGTGTACGTCCCCCGGTCGAGCGGGGACCGGGCGGTCCTCTACGTCCCCCAGCGCGAGGCCTACACGCTCCCCGACGACGACGAACTCGACACGGTCGTCGTCGCCCCGGACGACCCGGAGGGTCGCGGGCTGGCCGTCCGGCCCTCCGGCGGACGGCTGTACGACTCGTTCCGGGCGACGCTGGCCGGCGAGCCCGCCGCGGACCCGGCGACCGCCGCCGACCAACTGGCCGACGGGCTGGTCGAGGGTCTCGAACTGGCCCGCAGCGCCGTCCCGGAACTCGACCCCGACGGCGGCCGCCTGACGGTCGCCGTCTCCGGCTCGTCGGTCGGCCCGCTCGACCGGTTCGACCACCCGATCGTCTCCTTTCTCGCGACCGGGCTCGCCGAGGCGCTCGACGCGCCGGTGACCGCGAGCGTCCGGGAGTCGGGAGACGACCGCGCGGACTACCGGGTGACGTTGCGCTGGGAGGACGGACGGGACCGCGCGGGCGAAGACGACTCCGAAGAGATGGCCGGGGACGACGGGGCCGAGGACGCGGGCGTCGACGAGAACGGGAACTCGGGAGTCGACGAGAGCGAGGACGGGCCGCGGACCGAGAACCGGGCGGGGGCGGCGGACGAGCGGCGGGACTGACCCACCGTCGACCGGACGCGGGGACCTCTCAGGCGCCGTCCCGGTCCGTCGCGTCGCCGGTCGCCGGCTCGTCCTCGGGCACCCGGCCGCCGTCGCTGGCGGCGTCCGCCGCGGGGGCGGCGTCGGGGTCGCTCTCGACCGTGTCCGGCGGCGCGACCGACGAGAGCACGTCGTCGACGACGTCCGTCGAGTCGACGTCGCCCAGTTCGGCGTCGGTGGTCAACACGAGCCGGTGGCGCAGGATCGGGCGGCCCAGCGCCTTCACGTCGTCCGGGACGACGTACTCCCGGTCCCGGATCGCGGCGCGGGCCTTCGCGGCCCGGACGAACGCCATCGACGCCCGCGGGGAGGCGCCGTGTGCCACGTCCGGGTGCGAGCGAGTCGCCGCCACCACGTCCAGCACGTACTCCCGGACGGCGTCGGCGACGTGGACGTCGGCGACGACCTCGCGAGCCGCCCGGACGTCCTCGGCGTCGACGACCGGCTCGACGTCGTCGGGCCCCATCGTGGGGCTGGCGTCGACGCGGTCGATCAGCTCCCGTTCACTGTGCCGGTCGGGGACCTCGACGACGAGCTTCTGCTGGAACCGGTCGCGCTGGGCCTCCGGCAGCTCGAAGGTCCCCTCCATCTCCAGGGGGTTCTGGGTCGCGATCACCAGGAACGGGTCCGGGAGGTCGAGGGTCTCGCCCTCGATGGAGACGTGGCCCTCGGCCATCGCCTCCAGCATCGCCGACTGGGTCTTGGGCGTCGCCCGGTTGATCTCGTCGGCGACGACCACGTTCGCGAACAGCGGCCCCCTCCGGAGCTCGAACTCGCCGGTCCGCTCGCGGTAGATGCTCGTCCCGGTGATGTCGGCCGGGAGGATGTCCGGCGTCATCTGGACGCGGTTGTAGGCGAGCCCGTTGACGCGGGCGAAGGCGTTGGCGAGGGTCGTCTTCGCGACGCCGGGCACCCCCTCCAGCAGGACGTGCCCCCGCGTGAGCAACGAGACGGTGAGGTTCTCGACGAGGTCGTCCATCCCGATCAACAGGGTGGCGACCTCCGCCTCGATCTCGTCGAACAGTGCGGCCGGGTCAGTCATTCCGCGTCGCTTGTGTGTCCCGCTGTATCAACTTGTCCGTTAGTCGACCGACGCGCTCCTCGCTCCACTCCGGGTGGCGGGTCCGCAACGCCGTCGCGAGTTCCTCGCGGGTGAGCTCGGGCGGCCCCCCGTCCGGCCCCCGGCGGCCGGTCGTCCCGGGCGACCCCGGCGGGAGCCGGTCGCCGACGAGCCGCTCCTGCACAGCCCCGAGCCGGCGCCGGAGCCCCAGCGGCACCGCCAGCAGCCCCAGCCCCACCACCGTCGCCGTCCCGGCGAGGAAGCGCGCCGACCCCGACTCCACCAGCGTGAGCCGGAGCGCGGTCAGCGGCGGGACCGACCCGTGCGAGACGTCGAGCAGGAGCCGGTCGCCGACGGCCACGGCGTTCCGCAGGAACCGCCGGTTGTCGGCCCGCTCCAGCATCGCGTTGAGGAACGCGCTGGGGTCGGCCACCGCGACGACCCGGCCCTCGCCGACCGGCTCGACGGTCGCCACCGGTCGGACGGCGAGGTTCTCCTCGTCGTCCAGTTCCTCGTCCCGGTCGACGTCCAGGTAGCCGAACGACGAGGACGCGAGCAACACCGTGGTCGACTCCGCCGATCCCGCGGCGGTGCCCTCGCCCGTCGCGTTCGTCGCCACGACGCTGCCGTGGTTCAGTTCCACCGTGTCGACGCCGTCGACTAGCGGGTGGTCGGCCGCCGGCCGCGTCGTCGGGAAGGCCGGTCCGGGGCCGTTCTCCTCCTCGTCACGGAGCGGTCGGCCGTCGATCCGCGCCTCGGCACCGACGCCCGCGAGGAGGCCGTTCCCGTGGGGACCGTAGTCCTCCGCGACGACGAGGGTCCCGCCGGCCCGGACGAACCGCTCGACGCGGTCCAGTTGGGCCGGCGTGTAGCCGGTCGTCGGCGAGAGCACCAGCGCCACGGTCCCGTTCGGGGACGCGGCGTCGTACCCGGAGACGTTGCGCACGACGGTCGTCGCCACGCCGTCGTCGCCGGCGACGGCCCGGACGTCCGAGACGCCGTCCCAGCCGGGGTTGTACGCGCCGAAGGCCGTCGACGAGGTGGCGCCGGCGACCAGGGCGGTGACGCCCAGCGCCAGCGCCAGCGCCACGAACAGCGCCCGCGGGACCGATCGACCGTCCATCAGAGCACCCCCGGGGGGAGGATCGCGAGGATCCGCCGGACGACGATGTACCCGAAGCCCAGCAGTCCGGCGGCGATCAGCCACCGGAGGCGGCGGCGCCAGGTCGGCGTGACGTCGAACGGGGCGGTCAGTTCCACGACGACCAGGAAGCCGATCAGCGACACCACGAAGAACAACTCCAGCGAGAGCGCGCCCAGCAGGGAGAGCGCCAGGACGCTCACCACCATCCAGGCGATCTGGGCCCGCACGAACCGCTGTCGCCGGAGCGTCGCCATCGCCGGAGCCAGGACGCCCGCGCTGTTGTAGCTTCCGGATACGCCCGGCCGCGGTACCGGGCTTCGGATGAGCGAACACGGACCC
>CAZMWG010000194.1:0-4432 GCA_964569925.1 uncultured Halobacteriales archaeon
GCGAGAACGTGTTCCAGTTGATCAGGTCGATCGGCGTGAACGGGACGTCCTTGAACTGCCGGATCGTGTAGTTGGTCCCGTGGTCGGAGACCTCACGGCCCAGCGTCAGTTGTGCCCGCGAGCCGTCGGGCAGGGTGGCGTCGACCTGGGGCTGGCGCTTCGAGATCCCCTTCCCCGACCGCTGAGCGAGTTTCACCACGAAGTCGTCGAGTTCCTCGGTGCCGTGTTCGACGTTCGAGATGATCTGCTCGTACTCGGTGTGGTAGACGAACACGCGGGACTCGTAGCCGTCACAGGAGACGTCCTCGACGTTGATGTCGTGTTTGACGGGGTCGATCTTCGAGTAGCCGATGAAGTCCCGTTCGAGGACGTACAACAGCTTCTCGACCTGGTACTCGTTGAGTTCGCGGGGGTCGTCGGCGAGGATCGCCGGCTCCGGACGGACCGCGATGCCGTCGAGCCCGGACGAGGCCGCCCGGCTCTCGGGCGTCTCCATCCCCAGCAGTTCCTTGACCTGTCCGAGCACGCCGCCGGTGGCCCCGACCGACCCGTCGTAGAGGTCGTACCGAGAGAGCAGCCGTTCGGCCTCGCGCTGGATCACGCCCGCCCGGTCGGCCTCCGACCCCTGGACGATCACGTCGTCCTCCGAGTACTTGATCGCCGTCTTCAACTTCCCCGAGAGGAACTCCAGCAGGTCCTCCTCGATCGGGTTGGTGTAGGGCTCGATCACGTAGTACTTGCGCTCGTTCTCCTTGCGCGAGTGGAAGATTATCACGCAGGCGTAGGGCTTGTTCACCCAGTAGCGCTCGATCTCCCGGAAGTGGCTCTTCTTGCTCGCCGGCACCGCCTTCTCCAGGTCGTACCGGTTGACCACCGTCGTCTCGCCCTCGTGGGTCGAGAAGAACTCGTCCTCGTCGAGGTTCGGGTTGACGTCGACGGTCCGCCGGTCGACCAGCGTCGACAGTTCCTCGACGGCCGACTCCCCGCCCGAGAGCGCCCCCTCGATCTCGTCGGGCGGGACCGCCAGGTAGTCGGTGGGGTCGAACGGGATCTTCTCGCCGTCCTCGTCGCGGGGCAGCGAGCCGTCGGGCTCGTAGTAGTACTCCCGCTTGAAGTGTTCCCACGTGTAGACGCCCTTCTCGACGGGCGTGGTCGCCGGGTCGCAGTAGGCCTCGAACGGCCGGGCGACCGCCGCCGCGTCGCGGGCCGCCGCCGCCAGTTCGTTCTCGACGTCGGTCGGCGGGAACCCCAGGAACCCTTCGCGGTCGGCTCGCCCCCCGTCGGCGTGTTCCCGGTCGAAGTCCGACCAGGTGTAGGTCCCGACGGCGACCCGGTGTCGTCCACCCCCGCCGTCGCCCCCGGTCCCGTCGCGGTCGGCGTCCCCGGCGTCGACCCCGTCGCCCCCGTCGCCCCCGGTGTCCTCGACTGCCATTGTATCTCTTCGATCATCGTACGTAAAAAAAGTTTCCCGCCCGAGTATCAGCGATAATACCGGAAGTGCCGGACGCCGAGAGCGCGCCGCGCTACCCCAGGAACGCCTCGATACGGTCCGTCGCCTCTCTCAGATCCGACATTCCGGTCGCGTAGGAGACCCGCAGGTGGCCGTCGCCGCCGGCCCCGAAGGCGGTGCCCGGCACCACCGCCACCTCCTCCTCCTCCAGCAGCGCCTCGGCGAAGGCGTCGGCGTCGTCCCACGGCGACTCCGGGAAGGCGTAGAACGCCCCGCCGGCGGGGAAACAGTCGATCCCCATCTCCTCGAACCGCGAGAGGACGAACCGGCGACGGCGGTCGTACTCGTCGCGCATCTCCTCGACGACGCCGCCACAGCTCTCCAGGGCCTCGACCGCCGCCTCCTGGGCCGTGGTCGGCGCCGACAGCATCGTGTACTGGTGGACCCGGTTCATCGCGTCGACGGCGGTCGGGGGCGCCATCGCGTAGCCCAGCCGCATCCCCGTCATCGCGTAGGCCTTCGAGAAGCCGTTGAACACGACCGTCCGCTCGCGCATCCCCGGCAGCGTCGCGATGGAGGTGTGGTCGTGCTCGTAGGTCAGCTCCGCGTAGATCTCGTCGGAGAACACCAGCAGGTCGTGCTCGCGGGCGAACTCGGCGATCGGCTCCAGTTCGCTCCCGGTCATCGTCGCGCCCGTCGGGTTGTTGGGGAAACAGTAGACCAGCGCCTCCGCCTCGTCGGCGCCCGCCTCCCGGAGCCGTTCGTAGGTGAGCTTGAAGTCGTCGGCCTCGCGGGTGGGCACGTCGATCACCTCACAGCCCGCGAACGTCGCCCCCGGGACGTAGGAGACGTAGGTGGGCTGGACGACCGCGACGGGGTCGCCCGGGTTCAGGAGCGCGCGGAAGGCCAGGTCCAGGCCCTCGCTGGCCCCCGCCGTGACGAGAATCTCCGTCTCGGGGTCGTAGTCCAGGTCGTGTTTCTCGCGGGCGTCGGCGGCGATCAGTTCCCGGAGCCGCGCCATCCCGCGGTTGGCGGTGTAGGAGGTGCGGCCACGCTCCAGCGCGGAGATGGCGGCGTTCCGCGCGGCCCACGGCGCCGAGAAGTCCGGCTCGCCGACGCCCAGCGACACCACCTCCTCCTTCCGTTCGGCCAGCTCGAAGAACCGCCGGATCCCCGACGGCGGGACGGCGTCGACGCGGTCGGCCGGCTCGAAGGTCATGGCGAGACCGACAGTCTGTCGTCCTCGTCGCCGTCGCCGAACTCGATCCCGCCCTCCTTGTAGGAGGTCATCACGTAGTGGGTGACCGTCTGGGTGATCTCCGGCACCGGGGCGACCTTGTCGCTGACGAAGTGAGACACCTCCCGCATGGTGTCTGCCTCCACCTCCAGCGCGAAGTCGTAGGTCCCGCTGACCAGCCGCAGCGAGCGCACCTCCGGGAACTTCGCCAGCCGGTCGGCGATGTCGACGTAGTCGGTCTCGCGGTCCAGCGTGACGTTGAGTTCCACCTCCGCCCGTACCCGCTCCTCGTCGGAGGCGTCCCAGTCCACGACGGCCTGGTAGCCCCGGATCACGCCCGTCGCCTCCAGGTCCTTGATGGTCTCCTCGACGGCCGCCTCGTCGAGCCCCGTCTGTCGCGCGATGTCCTCGGTGCTCTGTCGGGCGTTCTCCCGGAGGAGCGCCAGTATCTCGCCGCGGTCGCTCATACTCACACCCGCGCCCTGGCGGACAAAAGGCTTGCTCCCTCGTTGTCGCGTGTTAGCGCGTGACTCGCCCGATCCGTGCGGGATCCGCCCGGGTCCGGTCGGTCGGGGACGTGTCGCGACGACGGCACGGAGATTTTAAGACGTGTTCGTCCCACGGCACGTGCGATGGACGAGAGCCACGAGCCCGGGTGGGCGGTGGTGGCCGACCACGAGGGGGCCGCCGCGCTGATCGGCGCGCTGTTGGAACTGGACGCCGACCGGACGTACACGAAGCGGGACCTGTGTGACGCCGCCGGGGTGGCGTTCAAGGACCTCTACCTGGACGGCACCCTGGAGGCGGTGGCCGACGCCGGCCTGCTGGAGCGAGTCGAGGGCGACGGCGAGGCGACGTACGTCCCCCGGCCCGACCACCCCGCCTTCGAGGCCGCCCGACGGTTCCAGACCGCCGCGGGCGCGCCGGAGTGAGGCGGCGTCCGGTCGACCGGCCGAGTCCGACCGTCCCACCGTGAACGGTGGCGAACCCGACGATCCACGAGCGACGGCCACCCACACCCGGAGCGTGGGCGCGCGTGACGGTCGAGCCGCTCGCGCCGCCCTCCGGCGCGAGCGGTGTGACCGCTTCGCGTGCGAGGGACCGAGCGCGGGCGAACCGCACCCGCGCTCGGTCGGCTGGGGAGGCTCGTGGTTCGCTCCCGAGGCGGGGCGGTCGGGGGGACCGAAAGGGGTCGCCCGGTCGGCGGCGCCCCGGGCCGACGAGCACCGCAGGAGCTTGCGACGAGGAGCGCGACGGCCCGCGGCGTCCCGAGCGGGCGGGGACTTTCCGGCGGTACGCGGCCGGGAGCGTAGCGATCGAGAGAACGGCGAGCGAAAAGACTGCTAGCAAGCGAGCGGGAACTCTCTATCAGCACGCGATCAGGAGAGGACTGAGAACCAGACGACCACGAACGCCCCGACGCGCCCCGCTAGTCCCACTTGGCGCCGGGGTTGGTGACGGCGCCGTTGGCCGCCGAGCCGAAGTCGCGGTGGTACTTCGCCAGCACGCCGCTCTCGTAGGCCGGTTCGGGGTCGTACTCGGCCACCCGCGAGGCGATCTCGTCGTCTCCCAGGTCCACCGACAGCTCCAGCTCGTCGATGTCGATGGTCACGGTGTCGCCGTCCCGGAGGGCGGCGATCGGGCCGCCGACGTAGGCCTCGGGAGCCACGTGCCCGATCGAGAAGCCCCGCGTCGCGCCGGAGAACCGGCCGTCGGTGAACAGCGCCACGTCGTCGGCGTGGCCC
>CAZMWG010000194.1:4442-5352 GCA_964569925.1 uncultured Halobacteriales archaeon
CCGCGGGGACCCTCGTTGCGGATACAGAGCACGTCGCCCGACTCGACGCCCCCCTCCTGGACGTACTCCATGGCGGGTTCCTCGGACTCGAACACGCGGACCGGGCCCTCGTGGCGGAGGTGGTCCGCGCCGGTGATCTTGATGACGGCGCCGTCGGGCGCGAGGTTGCCCGAGAGGATCCGGATGGCGCCCCGCTCGTGGATCGGGTCCGCGACCGGGTGGAGGAAGTCGACGTCTAAGTCCGCGATCGCCGGCGGGTCGATCGCGTCGAGTTCCTCGGCGATGGTGTTCCCGGTGACGGTGAGCGCGTCGCCGTGCAACAGGCCGGCGTCGTGAAGCGCCCGGAGCACCACCGGGACGCCGCCGACCTCGTGGAGGTCGTTCATCACCCGCGAGCCGCCGGGCTGGAGGTCGGCGATCTTGGGCGTGCGGGCGCTGATCTCGTTGAACGTCTCGATCCCCAGTTCGACGTCGGCCTCGGCGGCCAGCGCCAGCAGGTGGAGCACGGCGTTGGTCGACCCCCCGACCGCGACCTGCAGGGCGATGGCGTTCTCGAACGACTCCCGCGAGAGGAAGTCGGAGGGCCGGCGGTCCTCCTCGACGGCCTCGACGGCGAGCCGGCCGGCGCGGCGGGCCTCCTCGTAGCGGGACTCGTGTTCGGCGGGGGCCGACGCCGACCCCAGCGGGGCGAAGCCCAGCGTCTCCGAGACGGAGGCCATCGTGTTCGCGGTGAACATCCCCCCACAGGAGCCCGCGCCCGGACAGGCATGCCGCTCCATCTCGTCCAGTTCTCCCTCGGTCATCTCCCCCTGGGCGACGGCGCCGACGCCCTCGAAGACGTTCTGGATGGTGATCTCGCGACCGTCGTGTTCGCCGGGCATGATCGACCCGCCGTAGAGGAACACCGAGG
>CAZMWG010000195.1:0-5252 GCA_964569925.1 uncultured Halobacteriales archaeon
GGATGAGCTACGAGGAGCGCGAGCGGTGGGCCCGCGAGCACGAGGCCCCCGCCGACCTGGTCCACGAGACCGCCGACCGGGGCCGGCTGCCGGTGGTCAACTTCGCCGCCGGCGGGATCGCCACCCCCGCCGACGCGGCGCTGATGATGCACCACGGCTGTGACGGCATCTTCGTCGGCTCGGGCATCTTCGGCGCCGAGAACCCCGAGGCGATGGGCACCGCGGTCGTCGAGGCCGTCAACAACTGGGACGACCCCGAGCGGCTGGCCGAGATCGCGACCTCCGCCGGCCAGGGGATGTCCGGCGACGCCAACGCCGACCTCCCCGAGGAGGAGCAGCTCCAGACCCGCGGGGTCTGAGCCCGCCGACCGAGCCCGGCGCCCGTCCGCGTGAACGGTCGTCCGGGCGCCGCCGGTCTCGCGTTCTCTCCCGACCCGCTTCTCGGCGCCGTCGAGGACAACTCGTAAGTCCGGCGAGAGCCGTCGGTGGAGTATGCAGACAGCGGGAGGGGGGCCGACGCCCACGCCCGCGCCGGGGACGGGTACGGGCGCCGAGCCGGCGGGGCCGGTCGTCGAACTGACCCGCGACCTGGTCGCGGGGCTCTCGACGGAGGCCCGGCTCGGCGTCACGGCCGTCGTCGCGCTCGTCACGCTGGTGCTGGCCGGCGTGGTGGTCCCGCGGCTGGCCCGGCGGGTCGGCCGGCTCCTGACCCGGCGGGTCGAGGGGGGACCGGCCGGGCGGGTCGTCGCCGTCTCCGGGGAGTACGTCCCCGGGACGGTGCCCGGAGCGGCCGCTCGGCTCGTCGGGGCGGGGCTGGTGGTCGTCGTCGGCATCGCCCTGCTGGCGGTGTGGGGGCTGGTCGAGCCGGCGCGGGTCGCCGCGACGACGCTGCTCTCGGGGCTGCCGGACCTGTTCAAGGTCGGCCTGACGCTCCTGTTGCTGGCGGTCGCCTACGTCGGCTCCGACCAGCTCGAGCGCGCCGTCGAGCGGTTCAGCCACGGCACCGAACGGATCACCGAACACCAGGAGGAGATCGTCCTCCGGGTGGGACAGCTGGCCTGGCTCGTCACGGTCGTCGCGGCGACGCTCACCCTCTGGGGTCAGGACCTCTCGGGACTGCTGGTCGGAGCGGGCTTTCTGGGCATCGTCGTCGGCTTCGCCGCCCGGCAGACGCTGGGCTCGCTGATCGCCGGTTTCGTCCTGATGTTCTCCCGCCCGTTCACGATCGGCGACTGGGTGGAGATCGGCGGCGACGAGGGGATCGTCACCGACATCACGATCTTCAACACCCGCCTGGAGAACTTCGACGGCGAGATCGTCGTCATCCCGAACGACCGGGTGAGCGACCGCGCCGTCACCAACCGCAGCCGCAAGGGGATGCTCCGGCTCCGCCGGGAGGTCGGGATCGACTACGGGAACGACCCCGAGCGGGCCAGGGAGGTGGCGACCGGGGCGCTGCGCGACGTCGACGCGGTCGTCGACCAGCCCGCCCCCGAGGTGGTCCCCAAGGAGTTCGGGGACTCGGCGGTGGTGCTGGAGTTGCGCTTCTGGATCGACCGGCCCACCCCCCCGCGCAAGTGGCGGGCGATCTCGGCGTCCGTCGAGGCGATCTACGCCGCCTTCGACGACGCCGGGGTCACCATCCCCTACCCCCAGCGGACCGTCTCCCGGCGGGCCGCCGACGGCCGCGAGGGGTCGGCGAGACGAAGCGAGAACGCCGGCACCGTGGCTCCCCGCGAGGAGGACTGACCCGTGACGAGGAGACGCCCGCCCTCGCGGGGGTGGGGAGGACGTCGCCCGGACTCGCCCGCGATCACAGCACGCGGGCGCCCGGCCCGATCCGGGTCCGGTACGCCCGAGCGTCGACGTCGCGCTCGTCGAAGGCGTCGACCATCGCCGACGCGACGGCGCGCTGGCGGTCCTCGGGACAGACCGACAGCACCGTCGGGCCGGCGCCGCTGATCGTGACCCCGGTGGCGCCGGCCGACAGCGACGCCTCCCGGACGTCGTCGTAGCCGTCGATCAGCTTCGCCCGCTCGGGCGTGACGATCGAGTCACACATCCCCCGACCGACGAGTTCGGGGTCGTCGCGGTGCATCCCGGTGGTGAGGGTGGCGGCGTTGCCGACCGTCTCGACGACCTGTTCGACCCGGGCGCCGGCCGGCACCACCCGGCGGGCGTCCCGCGTCGAGACGACGATGTCCGGCAGACAGGCCACGAGCGGGAGGTCCGCCCGGACGCGGGTGACCCCGCGGTCGGTGGCGACGGTGAACCCCCCCAGGATCGCCGGGGCCACGTTGTCGTCGTGGGCGTCGCCGGAGACGACGGCCTCCCCCTCGGCGGCGATGGGGACCAGTTCCTCGCGGGAGCGGCCCCGGTCGTACAGCCGGTTGAGCGCCACCGCGGCGGCGGCGGCGCTGGCGGCCGACGAGCCCAGCCCGGAGGCCGGCCGGACCCCCTTGTCGATCCGGATGTGTGCCGGGGCGTCGAGCGCCTCGGCCACCGCCCCGACCGTGTTGTCCTCGGGGTCCTCGGGGATGAACTGGCTGCCCGCGCCGGTCACCTCGATGGTGGTCCGGTCGGCCTTCTCCACGCGGACCACGTCGGCCGGGCGCTCCAGCGCGACCCCGAAGACGTCGAACCCGCTGCCGAGGTTCGCGCTGGTCGCCGGCGCCCGGACCGTGAGCATGGGGCCTCGTATTCCGACTGCGGGGAAAAAGGTAGCGGAGCGCCGTCCCGGTGTCGACGGCGCGGGGACGGCGCTCGACCCGAAAGACCCATTCGCGGTCGGGTGGAATCGCGGGTATGATAGGCGTCGTGGGCGGCGGCATCGCCGGGCTGGCGGCCGCCGATCGACTCCAGCGACACGGACACGACGTCCGGGTGTTCGAGGCCGGCGACGACCTCGGCGGGCTGGCGGCGACCTACGACACCGCGGGCGACCGGATCGAGAAGTTCTACCACCACCTCTCGAAGTCCGAGGAGACCATCGTCGAACTGGCCGAGCGACTGGGGCTGGGCGAGACCGTCGAGTGGCGGATCGGCGAGAACGCGTACTACGCCGACGGGGTGGTCCACCCGATGGACACCCCCTGGCAGATCCTCGCCTACCCCGGCCTGGGGCTGTACGACACCTTCCGCCTGGCGATGCTCGTGCTCGACGTCGACGTCCGCGGGGGGATCCCATCCTTCGACACCTACGAGCGACTGGAGGACTTCGAGGACGTCCCGGTCGAGGAGTTCGTCGTCGAACACACCACCCGCGGGGTGTACGAGAACTTCTTCGAGCCGCTGCTGGACGCGAAGTTCGGCGACCGCAAGGACGACGTCTCGGCGGCCTGGCTGCTTGGCCGGGTGAAGTTCCGCGGCGAGCGTGACGTCCTCCGGGGCGAGATCCTGGGCTACCCCGAGGGCGGGTTCGCACGGCTCTTAGAGGCGCTCGTCGAGTCGGTCGGCCGCGAGAACGTCACCGCCGGCGCGCGGGTCGAGGAACTGACGACCGCGGACGGCGCCGTCGACGAACTGGTCGTCGACGTCGACGGGACGACCGAGCGCCACTCCGTCGACGCCGCGGTGGTGGCGACGATGCCGAACGTCCTGGAGGCGCTGACCGGCTACGAGTGTGCGATCGACTTCCAGGGGACGGTCTGCTCGGTGATCGCGACCGACGAGCCGGTGACCGACACCTACTGGCTCAACGTCGCCGACGACGCCCCCTTCGGCGCGCTGATCGAACACACCAACTTCGTGCCGCCCGAGCGGTACGGGGGCGAGCACCTGCTGTACGCCGTCAGCTACGTCCAGGACCGGACCGATCCGCTGTGGAACGCGGACGACGAGGCGGTCCGGGAGACGTGGCTATCGGGGATCGAGGATCTGTTCCCGTCGTTCGACCGCGAGTCGGTGCGGTGGGTGAAGACCGCGCGCAACCCCCGGACGGCACCCGTCTACGAGCGGGGCTACCTCGACATGGTGGTTCCCTACGACCTGGGCGAGGCCGTCGCCGACGGGGTCTACTACGCGGGGATGGCCTCGCGGGCTCAGTACCCCGAGCGGTCGCTCGACGGCGGGATCGTGGCCGGCTACGAGTGTGCCGACCGGATCGCCGACGCCGGGCGGGTCGCCGAGGAGCGGCCGGCGCCCCCCGCCGACGACGACTGACTCCCCCGATCAGTCGTCGCCTTCGACGCCGGGCGCGCGCTCGACGTCCACGTCGCCGGGTTCGTCCTGGCCGCCGACGACCACCTCGCCGTCGGCGGTCTCGACGTAGACGTCGTCGGCGAAGCCGCCGACCGCGTGGGGGTGTTCGGGGTCATCGAGGCGCTCCGGCGTCGAGGGGGCCTCGGCCACTCCGTCGTCGGGCCGGAACGACCCCAGCGGGTCGTCGATGCTGATCCGGTGGGTCTCGAAGAAGGAGCGGTACCGGTCGTAGTGGTCCTCCAGTTCGTCGGCGGGAAACTCCATCATCTCCGTCCAGCCGTGGTTGTAGAAGTCGAAGTTGGCCTGTGCGTGGGTCACCTCGCGGGCCTCCGCCTCCGGGTAGCCCGCCTCCAGGGCCGCCACGTAGGTGTCCATCGTGGCGTCGAAGAAGTCCTCCAGGTGGGCGCGTCGCTCCTCGCGGCGGTCCTCGTCGGCCCGGTCGAGGAAGACGTCCGTGTGGAGGTCGACCAGTTTATCGTTGACCTTCGGTCCGACCACGGGGAGGGTCAGCGCCTGCTTGGCCGCGAAGTGCCTGACGTTCTGGCGGAGTTTCATGGTTCATACTGTGGTCTCGACGGTCTTGAACGTCGTGCCGACGGCCTCGGTAGACAATTGTTCACGTTTATCACGGACACCGTCACGCGGATAGCAATCCACATTAGGGGCGATTACCAACCGCCTGGCATGAGCGCGTCGTACGTGATAATCGGTGACGGGATCGCGGGCTCGTCCGCGGCCGAGACGCTCCGCGAGGCGGACCCCGACGCGGAGATCACGGTCCTGACCGACGAGGGCGAGGCACTGTACAACCGGATCCTCATCAAGGAGTTCGCGAAGGGGAAGCTGCCGGAGGCGCCGATCTCGATCCACGAGCCCGACTGGTACGAGGAGCGGGACATCGACCTGGAGCTGAACACCTACGTCACGGACGTCGACGTCGCGGGCCACGAGGTCGTCACCCACGGCGGCGAAACGCACGGCTACGACAAGCTGCTGATCGCGACCGGAGGGACGCCCGCACAGGTGCCCGTCGAGAACGCCGACGCCGACGG
>CAZMWG010000196.1:0-5190 GCA_964569925.1 uncultured Halobacteriales archaeon
GCCGGTCGCCGTGGACGCCGACCGCTCCGACCCTACCGCGTCGCGGGTTCGGGTTCGAGCCGGTAGCGCGTGGTCCGGACCCCCTCGAAGTGGGGGCCGACGCCGCGATCGTCGAAGCCGGCGCCCTCGACGGCGTCGACGACGGCCTCGTCGGTCTCGGGGACGAGCACCTCGACGGCCATCGACTCGCCGCGGGCGAAGCCGATCGGCTCCTCCAGGAGCCTGTCACAGGCCGCCTGGTCGCCCGCCAACTGGGTGACGTGGACGACGCCGTCGCGGGCGTCGAAGCTCACGAACCCCCTGATCGTCTCGGCGTCGTCGCCGGTCCCGTTCTCGTCGGCCGCCGCCCCCTCGCTCGCCCCGTCGCCGGCCGACGTCCGCTCGACCAGCACGCGGACGGTGCGGTCGTGGACGAGGTTGCGCATCACGTCCGCCGGTGTGTCGGCCAGTTCGGCCAGCCGGTCGGCGTCGGCCTCGAAGGCCTCCCGTACTTCCATGCTCGTGAGGTTGGCCCGGACGCAGATAAACCGTGTGCCGGGTCCCAGCCGGCGGCTCCGTCGTTCGCCGGGGCGGTCGACGTCGAGCGGAGCCGCCCCGGCGGGTCCGGGACCGGGTCGCGGGCCGGCGTCGAGACATGGAAGCAGTTATCCCGGACGGTGAGAAACGGGCCGATTATGCGACCACGACACAGGGGCAGGGTGGTCCGATGCGGATAGTGGTCAAGTTCGGCGGGACGAGTCTGGGCAACGGCGAGCGGGTGGGCCGGGCGGCCGACTCCATCGCCACGGCGATCGAACAGGGCCACGAGGTCGCCGTCGTGGCCTCCGCCATGGGGTCGACGACGGACGACCTGCTCGGGGACATCGAGTTCGAGGCCGCCGAGCAGGACCGCGCGGAGATCGTCAGCATGGGCGAGCGGACCTCGGTCCGGATGCTGAAGGGGGCGCTGACCGCCCGGGGCGTCGAGTCGACGTTCCTGGAACCCGGCAGCGGGGACTGGCCGATCATCACCGACGAGTACGGCGAGGTCGACGTCGACGAGACGACCGAGCGCGCCCACGCGCTGGCCGGCCGACTCCGGGACGTGGTGCCGGTGCTCACGGGCTTCCTCGCCGAGGACCATCACGGCGACGTGGCGACGCTGGGCCGCGGCGGGTCCGACACCACCGCCGTGATGTTGGGCAACTACATGGACGCCGACGAGGTGGTCATCGTCACCGACGTCGAGGGCGTCATGACCGGCGACCCCCGGGTGGTCGAGGGGGCGCGCAACGTCGGCGAGATCACCGTCGACGAGCTACGTAATCTCTCCTTCCGCGGTGCCGAGGTGGTGGCGCCGTCGGCGCTGACCTACAAGGACGCCGACCTGGGCGTGCGGGTGATCCACTACCAGCACGACGACCTGCTGAGCGGGGGCACCTCCATCGAGGGGGAGTTCCAGAACCTGATCGACCTCCAGGAGAACCGGCTGGCCTGTATCACGGTCGCCGGGCGGGCGATCCGCAACAGCCCGGGCATCCTCGCGGAACTGTCCGAGACGCTGACCGGCGCCGGGATCAACGTCGAGGCGGTCTCCTCGGGGATGGACTCGATCACCTTCTACGTCGACGCCGAGCGCTGTGACGAGGCCGAGGCCGTCCTCCACGACAGCGTCGTCGAGGACGAGACCCTCTCGTCGGTCACCGTCGAGGACGACGCCGCGGTCGTCCGGATCACCGGCGGCGAACTCCCCAACCAGCCCGGCAAGGTCGCCCAGG
This sequence comes from uncultured Halobacteriales archaeon, assembly GCA_964569925.1. Classification (GTDB taxonomy): domain Archaea; phylum Halobacteriota; class Halobacteria; order Halobacteriales; family Haloarculaceae; genus CAZMWG01. The sequence goes on from CAZMWG010000196.1 coordinate 1,758, forward strand.
TGATCTCCCCCATCGCCGACGCCCACATCAACCTGCTCGACGTGATCACCTCCGCCACCTCCATCTCCGTGTTCGTCCCCTGGGACGACCGCGAGCAGACGCTCGCGCTCGTCCAGGACGTGTTCTGAGCCGCCCCGGTTCGCTCGGTCCGGGGACCTCGCTCGGTCGCGGGCGAGGCGGTTCAGTTCCCGTCCCGCAGTCGCTCGCCGATCCGCCGGGGGAGACCGGCCTCCTCGACGGCCTCGATCACCCGGTCGATATCGTACTCCACGCGGCGCTCGTCGACGGTCATCGCACCGGTGTCCAGCACCGCGTACGCCGCCCGCGGGTCGCCGTCCCGCGGCTGGCCGACGCTGCCGGGGTTCATCACGATCCCCTCGTCGTACACCCCGTGATACTGGACGTGGGTGTGCCCCATCACGAGCACGTCCTCGCCGTCGAGCAGGTCCGGGCCGAACTCGTGGGGGCGGGTGTAGTGGTCCGGGTCGTCCGGGTGACCGTGGACGACGCGCACGCGCCCGTCGACGAGGCTGCGCTCGGTCGGCAACTCGCCCAGCCAGGACCGCTGCTCGTCGCTCAACCGCTCGCGGGCGTGGTCGACGCCGGCCCGGGCCATCCGGTTGAACGGCGGCCGGTGCCGTGCGGCGACCGCCCGGTCGTGGTTGCCTTGCACCGTCGGCACGTCCCGCTCGCGGATCCACTCGACACACTCGGCCGGCCAGGGGTTGTAGCCGACGACGTCGCCCGGACAGACCAGCGCGTCCACCGCCGGCATGTCGTCGGCGACCGCCTCCAGCGCGACGCGGTTCCCGTGCACGTCCGAGAGCACGCCCAGTCTCATGTCTCAGGGTTGCCCCCACAGGCGCTTGTACTCTCGGGCCGACGGGCACGCCGGTCGGGTCGGTGGACACGCTCGTCGGGCCGCCGGACCCGCTTGTCGGGCCGTCGGATATCGGCCCGGGCCGCCGGTCCGCGTTACCCGTCGTGGACGGCCACGCCGACCGCGCGGTCGCCGTCCTCGTCCTCGTCGACCGCCACGCCCGCCGCGCAGACGGCGTGTTCGTACTCGTGGTCGTACACCTCGCGGGCCGCGTCGGCGGCGTTCTCCGCCGCCAGGTCGAACGGCGTCGGGGCGTCCTCCTCGTAGGTCGCCACTAACGTCGGCTCGTCGACGGCCTCCACGAGCAGGGCGTCCCGGCGGACGGTGCCGATCACGGCGTCGCCCGTCGGGTCGTCGTCGAGGCCGACGATCCCGGCGATCCGCGGGGTGTCGTAGTCGTCCTTCTCGAAGTCAAGCGCCAGGAGCGGCTCGGCCACGGCGTCCCGGGCGGGGTAGCCCAGTTCGAGCTTCTCGGCGATCGGATCGACGTGCGAACCGTTGCCCAGCACGACTCCGTTGTCGGTGACCCGGACGGCGTTGTACTCGACGTAGGGGTTGTCCGTCTCCGGGGCGTCCGGCGTCGGGCGGACGGTGACGACCCCGTCGCGCTCGACGGCCTCCCTGTTCGGGAACGAGCGCGAGGAGACCCGGTAGGCGCCGATATCTGGCCCGATCACGACGAAACGTCCGACGTACATACCCGAGGGTGGCGACCGGCCGGGAAAGAGGGTTCCGGTCCACCGAACGCGGCTGTACTCTCCGTTCGATCGCTAGCAGTTTCTGACGCTGTCTCGACCGCAGTGGACGTGGTGAGGGAGAAAGCACTCGGCCCGGTTCCAGCATCCGTCGGGATCGTTTCCGCGATCGTAGTCGATGGAGTGAGGTAGAAAGCCCTCGGCACGCTCGCGAAGCGAGCGGTCGCCTGTGGAGCACGCGCCCTCGTGGTGGCCGAAAGTCGGTGATACTACCGTAGAACGGACGGAAAACCGCCGATCGGTCGGATCACCTCCGCCGTGAGCCACACCGGTTTGCCTGCGCGACTCGACGCGGGGATCGTGCCCACGACGAGATCGGAGTGCCCGGACGCGCTCCGGGAAGCGGCCGACCGTCTCGGCGAGTCGCCGACGAAGGCGCAGTACGAGGAATCGGGGATGACCCCGGCCGCGTCGACGATCATCAGGGTCGTCGGGGGATGGAACGAGGCGAAGGAATGTCGGACCGGAGACGGCCCCCTCGCGGGGACCCCGGGTGGGTCCGAAACCCGACGACGTGTCGTTACCCGACGGCGAGGCCTGGGCGGACATCTCTCAGGACCGACGGTGGCACTACCGGAACCGTCGTCACAACACCGAACGGACGCTCCGACGACGGGCGCGGCTCCGCGCGTGGATCGACGATCGGAAGTCCGAGCGAGGCTGTGCCGACTGCGACGCGACCGATTCCCCCGTCCTCGATCTCCACCACGTCGATCCGGAACGGAACGGAAAGGCGATCAGTGAGACGATCACCCACGGGTACGGACGGGATCGTCTCCGCGAGGAGACGGAGAACTGCGAGGTGCTCTGCGCGAACTGCCACCGGACGCGACACGACGGACGCCTCGCCGTCGTCCGCCGCGGAGGCGAACCACGCTCGGAGCGCGAACGGCTCCGGCGATGGAGCTACCGCCGCCGGGCCGAGGCCGGCTGCCGTCGGTGTGACGAGACCGATCCGGTCCGGCTGGACTTCCACCACCCGGAGACCAAGTCGGCGAGCGTGAGTCGGCTGATCTCCGACGGTGTGTCGGAGCGGCGGGTCCGGTCCGAGGTCGAACCGTGTGTCGTCCTGTGTGCGAACTGCCACCGTCGGGAGCACCACGAGCCACCCCGGAACGACACGGACGGTCGACCGGAACCGGACGGACCACGCTAACGAGGTGCGTACGGGTCCGCAAGGCTGAAATACACCACGACGATACGTGTGAGTGAAGTCCTGTGGTGTAGTGGCCAATCATGTAGCCTTCTGGGGGCTACGACGGAGGTTCGAATCCTCCCAGGACTACTCCCCTCGGTTCTCCACACGAACAGTGACGACACTTCTCGACGCGTCCCTTCTCCGGGGGCCAAGAGTGATAGGGGTGCCACACGGACGGGAAGCGAAGGGCGATGTCACGCCGTTACGACCACGCGCGGGTCCAGGAGTACTGGCAGGACGTCTGGGAGCGCGAGGGGGTCTACGACTGTCCGGACGACGCCGAGGACCCCACCTACGTGCTCGGGATGTTCCCCTACACGTCCGGGGCGCTCCACATGGGCCACGTCCGCAACTACGCCATCACGGACGCCTACGCCCGCTACCGACGGATGTGTGGCGACGACGTTCTCCACCCGATGGGGTGGGACGCGTTCGGCCTCCCGGCGGAGAACGCCGCCCACGAGCGGAACACGGACCCGGAGGCCTGGACCCGCACGTGCATCGCGCGGATGCGCGACGAACTCGACGAGATGGGCTTTGGCTACGACTGGTCGCGCGAGGTGACCACCTGCGACCCGGCGTACTACCGCTGGAACCAGT
>CAZMWG010000197.1:0-5128 GCA_964569925.1 uncultured Halobacteriales archaeon
CGGGCCTCGTCGGCCAGCGCCACCACGCGCTCGACCGCAGCGTCCGGGTCACCCTCGGGCCGGAACTCACAGGAGACGACGTCCTCGTAGCCGATCCGGTCGAGCGCCGCGAACACGTTGTCGTAGGCGATCTCTCCGGTCCCGGGCGGGCCCCGGCCGGGGACGTCGGCCACGTGGACGTGGCCCACGGCGTCGACGTGTTCCGAGAGGGTGTCGATCAGGTTCCCCTCGGTGATCTGCTGGTGGTAGACGTCGTACAGCAGCGCGACGTTCGGGCTGTCGACGGCCGCGACCAGTTCGACGCCCCGGTCGGTCGTCCGCAGGAAGTAGCCCGGGTGGTCGACACGGACGTTCAGCGGCTCCACGACGACCGTCACGCCGGCGTCCTCGGCGGCCGGCGCGACCTCGCGCAGGACCGACACGACGGCGTTGTGCTGGGCGGCCGTCGAGAGGGTCTCACGGCGGGGGCCCACGGTGGCGATCAGCGAGTCCGCGCCCAGGTCGGCGGCGGCCTCGACCGACCGCTCCAGGTCGGCCACCGCTCGGTCGTGACTCGCCGGGAAGGCGAGGGCGTCCCCGCCGGAGTCGTCGATGTTCGACCCGGCGCCGGCCGCCAGGACCCCGCTCACCGAGAGCCCGTGCTCGTCGGCGGCCGTCCGGACAGCGTCGAGGTCCGCCCCCTCCCAGTCGAAAAATTCGACGGCGTCGGCGCCCGCGGCCCCCGCGCGCTCGATCCCCTCGACGAGCCCGCAGTCGTACACCGCGGGGAGCGTGACGGAGACGTCGAAGCTCACAGCCCCACCTCCACGAACCCGCCCGCGGCACCGACGGCCCCCTCGTCGCCGCCGGCGGCGTCCGCGACCGCCAGCGTCACGGCGAACGTCTCGGCGGCGTCCTCGTAGGGCGACCGACACAGGCTCGGGTCGTCGTCGGCGACCGCGTCGACGAAGGCGTCGACCTCGGTGTGGTGGCCGTCGTCGTCGGACGCGAAGGCGACGGGCTCCCCGTCGACGACCCCCTCGCAGGTGCCGCCGTGGAGGTCCAGGTCCAGGTGGAGGTCCTCGCCGACCAGCCGCAGGGAGACGTCGCCGTCGGGCGCCGCCGCCGAGGTGGTGACGTGGCTCGGCAGGCCGTCTTCGCCCACCAGCGTCGCCTGGACTGCGTCCGGGAAGTCGAGCAGGTCCTCGCGCACGCGGAGGTCGCCCGCGGCGGCGACCCGCTCGACCGCCCCGCCCAGGTGCCGGACGAGGTCGAACACGTGGGTCGACTGCTCGATCACCTGCCCGCCCGACCGGTCCGAGTGGCGCCACCAGTGGTCCGCGCCGCCGGGGACGCCGCCGATCCAGCACCCCTCGAGCGTCGCCAGGTCGCGGTCGCCGACCAGGTCGGCGGCCCGCTCGACCACGTCGAGATAGCGCATGTGGTGGCCCACCTGCGTGAGCACGTCCGCCTCCGCGGCGGCCGCTCGCACCTCGCGGACGTACGCCGGATCGAGCGCCAGCGGCTTCTCGACGAACAGGTCCACGCCGGCCTCGATCGCCCGCAACTCCTGTCCCTCGTGGGCGAACGGCGGCACGCAGAGGAAGAGGGCGTCGAACGTCTCCTCGGCGAACAGGTGCTCGTGGTCGTAGTACGCCGCCGCGTCGTGGCGCCGCGCCCACTCGTCGGCCGTCGGCTCGTCGACGTCACAGACGGCGACGACGTCGGACCGGTCGTCGCCGGCCAGGTGTTCGAGGTGTTTGCTCGCGATGCCGCCGGCGCCCACGAAGGCCAGGTCCACGGTCATCGCCTCCCGGATGAGGGCGCTCCGGTATGTAACTGTGGATCCGGCGGGTCGGCGGGACCCGCCCCTCGACGGCGACGTTTGGCCGATCGAGGGGACGCCCCGAGACCCGTGGTACCGGCCCACAAGAGTTAAATGATAAGTATATCAATCGTCTCGTGCGAGCGGCAGCGACTCCGCCCGGCGCCGTCGATGCCATGGTCCGCAGATCTCCCGCGGCGTTCCCGGGCGGGGTCCGCCGGCGCTCGTGCCGTCCGCGCCCGGCCCGCGTGCCGGATCCGCGGTCCCCCGCGGACTCTCTCTGTGCCGGTAGTCGAGCCCGAGACCGTCGGACCGGGAGACGTCGCTGCCCGGCGCGGACGGCCACCCCTCGCCCGCCGGGCGGCGACGGGCCCGGCGGTGACGCCGGGTACCGCTCCCGTCCCCGAACCCGCGGCCTTTTGCCGGGGGACGCGGACGGGCGGGTATGAGCCTGGACATCGGGCGCGTGCTGCGCGGGGCGCTCGCGACGGCGACCACCCGTCGTGGCGGCGCGGTGCTCGCCGCCTTCGTCGTCGTCGGACTGGGCGACGCCGTCGTCAGGAACACGCTGAGCGCCCGCGCCGGCGAGGCGCTCGCCGCGGCGAACGCCACCGCGGGTTCGGGGGCCGCCGGCGCGAACGCCACCGGACCGCTGGCCGGCGGCGTCTCGTCGCTCCCGGCGGAGGGCGGCGCCGCGCTCGCGCTCGACCTCCCGCTCTCGGCAGCGTTCGGCCTCTTTCTGGTCGCGTTCGCCGCCGGGGAGGCGTTGCGCCTGGTCGCGATCCGGACGTTCGCCGACGTCCCCGTCGGCCGGGACTGGCCCCGGACGTACGCTCTCCTGCTGGGCGCCGGCGCGCTCACGCAGGTGCTCACCGCGCTTGGCTACGAGTTCTACGTCGTCCCCGCGGTCGTCCTCGCCGCCGTCTTCTACTTCGTCCGCCAGGAGGTGGTGCTGGCCGGGAGCGGCGTCCGGCGTGCCCTCCGGCGGAGCTTCGGCTACGCACGCGAGGACCCCCTGGAGGTGCTGGCGCTCCTGGCGACCGTGTTGCTCGTCCGTCTCGCGCTGGTCGGGCCGCTGTCCTACGGCGGTCTCGACGCGACGACGACGGCGACCCTGGCCGTGGTCGGCGTCCAGATCGCCGACGTCTACGGCGTCGCGGTCGCCACCGACGCGTACGGCCGCGTCGCGGACCGCGAGGACGGCGCCGTCGGACCCGGGACCGGCGCGGGGTCGGACCCGGCCGACGGCGCCTGACCCCGTGGCTCCCCGGCCCGCGCCGGCGACCGCGTCGTTTAACCCCCGGAGCGGCCAAGGACGGACGATGACGGAACCGCGCGTGCCGGGCGGCCGGAGCGGCGACCTGGAACTCCCCTGCGGGGAGAACGTCGCCGTCGCCGACCTGGACCTGGGGATGCGGGAGTTCGACTGCGCCTGCGGGACGACCCACGCCGTCGTGACCGACGTCCACCCGCTGGGCCGGTTCGTCCCGGAGTTCCTCGCGGACGTCCTGCGCGAGACCGTCGAGACGGCCGACGAGTACGAGGAGTTCACCACCGCCCACCTGATGGGCGTCGTGCTGGAGGAGTTCCCCGGGAAGGTCGCCCACGCCGACGTCTCCGACGACGGCTCCGTCGGCTACGCGCTGGTGTGGGCGACCGACTTCGACGCCCGTCGACTCCACGAGATCGCCGTCGAACTGATCGTCGAACTGATGGAACACGCCGTCAGCCACGCCGACCCCGACCTGCGCGAGCGGTTCGAGGAGGAGATGCTGCAGTTCGACGTCGAGGCGTTCGTCGAGCAGTACCGCCGCGAGCGGGACCTGGAGGACGAGTTCGACACGGCTATTTAGCGCTCCGATCCGCTCAGACGGCTATTGAGTCCCCGTAGCGGCCCGGACGCTCCGATCCGACCCCGTATGACAGCGCGGCCGGCGCGTCGTCCCGGCGCCGTCGGGCGATTCGGACGAATCGGCCGTCCGACGGCCGTCTGACGGCGTTATTTGGGGTTCCGTGGTGTGTGTACGCGTATGCGCGTACGGCGCGGCGAGTTCGAGCGCATCCAGTCGGTGCTCGAGGAGGCCGACCCGGACGAGCCGCTCACCGCCCGCGAGATCCTCGCCCTGCTGGAGGAGCACGGCGAGGAGTTCGACAGCGCACACCGCGTCGCGACCGTGCTGGGCCGTCGCGCCCGGACCGGCGAGGTCGAGGTCATCGAGGACCGACCCTACCGGTACCGGTACCGCGGCGACTGACGCCGACGCGAGCCGCCGCGAGTGGCCGACGGTCGCCGGGTAGGACCGACCGCGCGTGGACGCGACACCGGTCGCGTCAGGGCCGGCGAGGGCGACCCGGTCGCGACGCTCGATCTCCGTGGGGGTGGGGTAGCCGCCGGCCCGTCGACCGGCCACTCCGGACCGACGACGGGACCGGGCGCCGTCGCCGGACGGTCGTGTCACCGCGTCCCGTGAGACGCGTTGTCGTTACGATATTCGAAATACTGCTTCGAGGATCGTATCGTTTCGCCGGGCTTATTACGATGTGTAGGCTCGGCACGGACAATGACGGACGACGAAGACCGGACGATCCTGCTGATCGGGAGCGGACCGATCAAGATCGGACAGGCCGCGGAGTTCGACTACTCCGGCGCGCAGGCGTGTCGTGCACTCCAGGAGGAGGGGGCCCGCGTCGTGCTGGTCAACTCCAACCCGGCCACGATCATGACCGACCCGGAGATGGCCGACGAGGTGTACCTGGAGCCGATCACCACGGAGGCCATCGCGAAGGTGATCCGCAAGGAGCAGCCCGACGGCGTGATCGCCGGGCTGGGCGGCCAGACCGGCCTCAACGTCACCGCCGAACTCGCCGAGGAGGGGGTCCTCGAGGAGCACGACGTCGAGGTGATGGGGACGCCGCTGGACACCATCTACGCGACGGAGGACCGCGACCTGTTCCGCAAGCGGATGGAGTCGATCGGCGAGCCGGTCCCCGCCTCGACGACCATCACGCTCGACGACGGCGAGTCCGTCACCGATCTGACGAACGAGTCGCTGCGCGACCGCGTGGAGGCGGCCGTCGAGGCGGTCGGCGGGCTCCCGGTCATCATGCGGACGACCTACACGCTCGGGGGCGCCGGGTCGGGCGTCATCGACGACATGGACGAACTCGTGGGACGCACCCGCCAGGGGCTTCGCCTCTCTCGCAACGACGAGGTGATGATCACCGAGTCGATCGACGGCTGGATCGAGTTGGAGTACGAGGTGATGCGGGACGCCGACGACTCCTGTATCATCATCTGCAACATGGAGAACATCGACCCGATGG
>CAZMWG010000198.1:0-5080 GCA_964569925.1 uncultured Halobacteriales archaeon
GTCGGTCGGGGCCTCCGGGACCGCCGTGTCGGCGCTGTCGGTCGTCGCCGTGGTCGTCGTCTCGGCGGAGACGTTGCCGTCGAGGTCGACCGCCGTCACCGCGACGGTGTACTCCGTGCCGGGGTCGAGGCCGGTGAGGGTCGTCCCGGTCCCGGCGGCCTCGGCGACCCGCTCGCCGTCGACGGAGACGCCGTAGTAGAAGAGGCCGCTCTCGTCGTCGGTCACGGCGTCCCACGAGAGGTCGACCGTGTTGTAGGTGGTCCCCTCGACGGTCAGCCCGCCGGGGGCCGCCGGCGCGGTCGTGTCCGGCGAGTAGTTCGCCGCGGAGGACTCGACCGCGGTCGTCTCGGGCGGGACGGTCATCGAGAAGCCGTCGCTGAACGAGACCGTCCGCTCGGCGTCGTCGGCGTTGTGGGCGACGTAGGTCCGCTCCTCGCCGTCCGAGAACGTCTGGTAGAACGGGACGTCGGCGGTCACCCCGTCGGGGGTCCCCATCGCGTCCAGCGCGTGGACGAACTTGTAGCCGAAGGGGCCGCTGTTGCCGCCGTCCTCCAGGACGGGGTCGCCGGCGCCCATCGCGGCGTCCGCGATCTCGACGGCGTCGTCGGGGTTCGACATCGCCCGGTAGCTCCAGGCGCCGGCCTTCCAGCCGACCTGGAACTCCCGGTCGTCGTCGGGGATGTCGTAGAAGTCGGCCCCGCGGGCCTCGATCAGCGACCGCCAGTTGGCGTTCGCGTACCCCCGGTTGCGGCCGTGGTAGAAGGAGTGGCCGCCGATCGGGATCCAGTTGATGCCGTGGACGGCGACCGGGTCGCTGTGGCCGAAGAAGAGGTCCCGGTCGAAGCCGATCCCCCGGACCTTCGTCGCGTACTCGAAGGTGGAGCCGGTGGCGGCGAAGCTCTGGTCCTCAACCGTTCGCCCCCAGTCGTCGGGGTGGGAGTCGTTCTCGACGTCGAACCAGTACTCCCAGACTGCGTGAACCTCCTGGGTGTAGAGGAAGATCCCGGCGTCCCTGATCTCGTCGTCGCCGGTGAGTTCGCCCCAGCGGATCATCGCGGCGTAGGCGTTGACCGCCTCGGAGGACGACTCCTGGTTGTTGCCGCTGAACGACCCGAAGCCGCCGGCCCACGAGTGGCCGGCGTACGGGTCGAAGTTCCGCAGGAAGGGGAAGGCGTCCTTCGGCGAGTCCCGGGGCGTCGTCGCGTCGATGGGCGACGGCGCCGTCCCGTCGCCGTCGTTCTCCGGGCGCTCCCAGTTGGCGTAGTCCCGGATCAGGAGCCGCACCATGTCGCCGTACTCGTCGACGAACCCGGGGTACCGGCGGGCCACCTCGCTGGCAGCGTAGACGAAGTAGCCGTAGTGGAAGTGGTGGTCGTTCATCTGCCGGGAGAGGAAGAACTCCCCCGACGGGTAGCCGAGCATCGTCCCTAGGGTCGTGTCGTAGTGGAACAGCTCCCGGGTGTTGCCGCTCTCGTCGGCCGTGGTGTAGGTGGCCCCGTCGAAGGTGAACTCGTCGGTCGTCCCGTCGAACCACGACTCCAAGCGCGCCCGCACGGCGTCGACGAACAGCGACGCCCGCTGGCTGTCGCTGGCGTGCTGGTAGGCCACCGGCGACGCCACCGTGTTCCGGAAGAGATCCTTGCCCGTCCAGTAGGTCGCCGCCGGCACGCCGTTGGAGCTGTAGGGCCCGTCGGCGTCGCCGGCGCTCACCTCCAGCAGCGAGTCGACGTAGCTCTGGACGTTCCCGGCGGCCTCCGAGTCGAGCACCGACCCCGGTAGCTCGGGGAGGATCCCGCGGTAGGTCTTGACCGTCTCGAAGCGCTCGCCGGCCCACAGCTTCAGCGTCCCCTTCGCCGAGAACAGCTCGTGGCCGGTCAGCGCCGCGTCCGTGTACTTCCACTGGTGGGGGAACAGCCAGGAGAGCGTCCCGCTGGCGGCGCTCTCGGGTTTCGCCTCCGTCGTGTAGTCGAACGTCGACCGGACCCGCGAGACCGGATCGCCGCTCCCGTCGGTCCGCTCGTAGCTCCAGTCGACGGCGGTCTCCCGGACGAAGTTGTACGCGTAGCGCTCGAACTCCTCGATGGTCGAGGCGGTCTCGTCCGGCATCGGGGCGACCGTCAGGTAGCCACCGTTGTCGGCGAGCCCGCTGGTCGTCAGGGGGTTGCTCTCGAGGGTGCCGTCGGTGACGCCGTCGAAGGTGACCCCCTCGGGGGCGAACAGCCCGTACCGCTTGCGCTGGCCGTTCGCCTCCACCGTCACGCCGAGCACGTTGCCGTCGTCGTGGTACACCGACGCGGCGCCGGTGCCGACGGCGGCGTCGTCGCCGTCGATCAGCGCCAGTTCGGCCTCGCCGCCACGGTACTCACAGAACGTGAACGCCGACCCCTTGGCGAACGTCGCCGTCATCCCGGGGTCGTCGCCGTACTGGACGACGGTGTGCCAGTCGCCGTAGCCGTCGACGCGGCTCGCGTCCACCTGGTCGACGGCCGCCTGTCCGACGTCCAGACCGGGACTGGCGTCGTAGTCGACGGCGACGTTGCCCAGGTCCGCGGGCTCGCCGCCCCACTCGGTCGCGTAGAAGGTCCGGAAACCGTTCCCGTCCTCCTTCGAGACGGCCATCGACGGCACCGCGTTGATGACGCCGAAGCCGTAGGCGTACGGTTCGATACTGTCGACGCTCGCGACGCCGAACAGTTCGCGCTGCCACCAGTCGTTGGTCGGGTACGGCGGCCCGACGTTCTCCGTGCCGAACAGCAGCGACTCGCCGGGGGCGTCGAAGGTGCCCTCCGGCTGGACAGTCGCGTAGTTGCCGCTCCCGACCGAGACCACGTCGTCGTCGGCCAGCGCCGCGCTCCCGACGCCGGTCAGCGCCGACAGCCCGGCGGCCCCGATACCGCCGAGCACGCTCCGCCTGGTCAGCCGCGGCGTCCGTCCGTCCTCGCTCATCGTCCCCGCGTCGGTGCCGCCGGTGTCCGGAGCCGACCGGTCCCGCCCGGTCTCTCCCGGGGGTCGTCCGTCACGAGAGTGTCGTCGATGCCTTCGTCCGTGTCGTGTCGATCGTCCATGGTTCTGGTCCTGTCCGCCCCGTCCGGTCCCGCGGTCGAGGCGCCGCCGGGCGCCGGCCGGGAGCCCGTCGTCACTCGCCGGGAACTCCCCACTCGGCACCCAGTTCGACCACAGACCGATAGGGTTGCTCACGTGGCGGGGAGGAGCGCTATTATGATCGGTCACCACGACGGTGGTAAACGATCGTGACGGTGCCGTCCGCCGGGGTCTGGCCGGCCGGGTCGAGGTCGCGGCGGTCCCCGATCCCGTCGCGCCGTGGGTCCCGCCTCTCGACCGTGGAGTCGAACGCCGGTCGTGTCGCCGCGCGTCGACCCGACGGTCGACTGTCGGTTCCGTCGTCGCACGTCCCGCGGCGGCCGAGCGTCGACCGGAACGGTTAGTTGTCCGCGGGCGCTGTCTCCCGTGACACGAGCCGACATGGAGCCACCCGACGACGCCGGCGGCGGCACCGACGAGGGGGAGTTGCGGGCGGGTCTCGAACGGATCGGACTGAACTCCTATCAGGCGCGGGCGTACACGACGCTGCTGGAACACGGGGCGCTGCCGGCCGTCGAGGTCGCAAAGCGGAGCTCCGTGCCCAGCTCACGGGTGTACGACGTGCTCGCGGAGCTGGAACGCGAGGGGTACGTCGAGACGTTCGAGCGCGAGGACAAGCGCCACGCGCGGGCGGCCGAGCCCTCCGCGGTCGTCACGGAGTTGCGCGACACGAGCGACCGGCTCTCCGAGACCGCCGAGTCCATCGAGGACCGCTGGGAGCGGGCGCCGCTGCCCGACCACCGGATCACTCTCCGGGGAGAGGCCGACTCCGCCGTCGACGAGGCCGAGCGGCTGGTCCGGGAGGCCGACTCGCTCGTCGACGTGGCGGCGACGACCGGCCAGTACCACCGTCTGGAGGGTGCGCTCCGCAGCGCCGCCGACGACGGCGTCGTGGTCCGGGCCTCCGTCGAGGGACTGCCCGACACGGCGATCGACTCCGAACAGCCCGTGACCGAACTGCGTCGTCGGACCATCCCCGGTCCGTTCGTCGCCATCGTCGACCGGACGATCACCTGCTTCGCCCCCAACGAGCGCGAGACCGAGTCCTACGGCATCGTGCTGGACGACTCCATCCTCTCTTTCGTCTTCCACTGGTACTACCAGACCTGTCTCTGGTCGATCTACGAGTCGGTCTACCGCCGGACCGGCGACCGGCTCACCTACGTCAGCGTCGAGGAGTTCGTCCGCGACGTCTACCCCGTCTGGCGCGACGGCGTCCCGATCCCGGTGACGGTGATCGGCGAGGCGCCGGCGACCGGCGAGCGGCGCGAGATCGAGGGCGTCCTCGCGGAGGTGCTCTACCCGGGGATGGAGCCGGGCGACGACGACCCGCCGAGCTACGGCCAACTGGCCGGCCGGCTCACGCTGGTCGTCGACGACGGCGACCGTCGTCACCTCGTCGGCGGCTGGGGGGCCGTCTTCGAGGACGTCGAGGCCGAGAAGGTGCTGGTCGATCCGGCGAACGTCCCGCTGGCCGTAGGGCGGGCGTAGGTCGATCGCCCGGTGGGCGGGTCCGGGCCCGCGGACGCACACCTGCGCGGAAGCGACCCGTTAAGTGATTCCGACACCTACGTCGGATCGATGTCCGACAGCGAACTCGAGGATCTCAAGCGCGGGACCGAGCTGGTCAAGCGCGGTTTCGCGAAGATGCAGAAGGGCGGTGTGATCATGGACGTCGTCGACCGACAGCAGGCTCGGATCGCCGAGGACGTTGGCGCGGTCGCCGTGATGAACCTCGAAGCGGTGCCGGCCGACATCCGCAAGCGCGGCGGGGTCGCCCGGATGGCGGACCCGGCGTCGCTGAAGTCGATCATCGACGAGGTGTCGATCCCGGTGATGGGCAAGTCCCGGATCGGACACACGAAGGAGGCTCAGATCCTCGAGGCGGCCGGCGCCGACATGGTCGACGAGAGCGAGGTGCTCACGCCGGCCGACGACCGCTACCACATCGACAAGCGCGAGTTCACCGCCCCGTTCG
>CAZMWG010000199.1:0-4948 GCA_964569925.1 uncultured Halobacteriales archaeon
CGCGGGCGCCGCCCTCGATCGACATGTTACAGACCGCCAGCCGGCCCTCCATGTCCAGTTCGCGGATCGCCGGGCCGCCGTACTCGTAGACGTGGCCGACGCCGCCGTCCACGCCCAGGTCGCCGATGATCTTCATGATGACGTCCTTGGCGCCGACGCCCTCGCCGAGCGACCCCTCGACCTCGATCCGGCGCACCTTCTGTTTCTCCGCCGCGATACAGCCCGTCGCCAGGATGTCGCGGATCTGGCTCGTCCCGACGCCGACGCCGATCGAGCCGAAGGCGCCGTGGGTGGCGGTGTGTGAGTCGCCACAGGCGACGGTCATCCCGGGCTGGGAGAGGCCCAGTTCGGGGGCGACGACGTGGGTGATCCCCTGTCTGCCCGAGTCGAACCCGAAGAAGGTGATCCCGTTCTCGCCCGTGTTTCGCTCCAGGGCCGACAGCATCTCCTCGGCCTCCGCGTCGGGCAGGGGCCGGTCGCGCTTGTCGGCCTCGGTCGGGACGATGTGGTCGGTGGTGGCGAACGTCCGGTCGGGGAAGGCAACCTCCATCTCCCGCTCGCGCAGCATGGCGAAGGCCTGCGGACTGGTCACCTCGTGGACCAGGTGGAGGCCGACGAACAGTTGATCCTGGCCGTTGGGCAGTTCCGTCACCTTGTGCCGTTCCCACACGTCGTCGTACAGCGTGTTCTCGCTCATACGGGCTCACCTCGACTGTCCGCCGGTACGCCGTCAGTCATCGGCGGGCACCTCCGCGTCCTCGGCCTCGTCGGCGTCGGCCTCGTCCCAGGCGAACAGCTCCCGCAGGTCGGCGCCCACCCGCTCGATCCGGTGTTCGTTCTCCGCCTGGCGGTACTGGCGGTAGGAGGGGCGGTTGGCCTGGTTCTCGGAGATCCACTCCCGGGCGAACTCCCCGGTCTGGACCCCCTCGAGGATCTCCTCCATCCCCTCGCGGTCGATGACCGCCTCGCCGCGGGTGAGCCCGCCGTACTCGGCGGTGTCGGAGACCGAGTCCCACATCTCGCGGTGGCCACCCTCGTACATCAGGTCGACGATGAGCTTCAGTTCGTTGAGACACTCGAAGTAGGCCATCTCCGGGGCGTAGCCGGCGTCGACCAGCGTCTCGAAGCCGGCTTTCACCATCTCCGTGACCCCGCCACAGAGCACGGCCTGCTCGCCGAACAGGTCCGTCTCCACCTCCTCCCGGAAGGTGGTCTCGATGACGCCGGCCCGGGTACAGCCCACCGCGCGGGCGTAGGCGAGCGCCTCCGCCTTCGCCTCGCCGGTGGCGTCCCGGTAGATCGCGATCAGCCCCGGCGTCCCCTCGCCGCGCTCGTAGTTCCGGCGGACGATGTGGCCCGGTCCCTTCGGGGCGATCATCGTCACGTCCACTCCCTCGGGGGGTTCGATCTGGCCGTAGTGGACGTTGAACCCGTGGGCGAACTGGAGGGTGTCGCCGGGCTCCAGGCCGTCCCGGACCGCCTCGAAGACGGCCGGCTGGACGGTGTCGGGGACCAGCATCACGCTGATTCCGGCCTGGGCGACCGCCTCGGCCGGCGTCGCAACCCGCAGGCCGTCCTCGCGGGCGGCCTCGCGGGAACCCGACCCCTCGCGCAGCCCCACCACCACGTCCACCCCGCTGTCGGCGAGGTTCTGGGCCTGCGCGTGGCCCTGGCTGCCGTAGCCCAGTACGGCCACGGTCTCGTCGTCCAGCATCGATACGTCCGCGTCGTCGTCGTAGTAGACGTCCGTCGTGAACTCCTCTGTCATGAGTCGATGGTCTCCGGTCCGCGTTCGATCGCCGCGACGCCCGTCCGGGCCAGTTCCTTCACGCCGAACTGCCCGAACGCCTCCACCGCGGCGTCGATCTTCTGTTGGCTGCCGGTCACCTCCACCGTGATCGTCTCCGGGGTGATGTCGACCGCCGAGCCGCCGTACATCTCCGCGACCGCCCCCACGTCGTCGGGCTGGCCGCCCTCGACCTTGATGAGCGCCAGCTCGCGACGTGAAGCCTCCGGTTCCAGTTCGGTGACGGAGTACACCGGCACGAGCTTCCGGAGCTGTTTCTTCGCCTGGTCGACCCCCGGCTCGGGCTCCTCGATGACGATCGTCATCCGGGCCAGGTCGCCGTCGGCCGTCGGCCCGACCGTGAGGCTCTCGATGTTGAACTGCCGGCGGGAGAACAGGCCCGAGACCTCCGCCAGCACGCCCGGCTCGTGGCTCACCAGCGCCGACAGCACCGCCTGCCGTGGCTCGTGGGTGACCTCCGCCTCCGGGTCGATCCTGATCCCCTGTGAGTTGCGCCGGCCCTCCGGACGGGTCCGCTCGTCCGGGGCCGGTCCGGACATGCCACCGCTCATCTCAGATCATCTCCAGGTGGTCCTCGTTCAGGGCGAACAGCCCGTTGTCTCCGCCGCTTGGCACCATCGGGTAGACGTCCTCGCCGGGGTCGATGATCGCGTCGATCACGGACGGCCCGTCGTACGCCCGGGCCTCCGCGATCGTCTCCTCGACGTTGTCGTAGTCCTCCAGCCGGAACCCGCGGGCGCCGAACGCCTCCGCGAGCTTGTCGAACTCCGGGATCCACGAGTACTCCGAGGCCATCCGGCGGCCCTCGTAGAAGCCGTCCTGCCACTGGCGGACCATCCCGACCGCCTCGTTGTTCAGCACCACGTAGGTGACGTCGAGGTTCTCCCGCACCGCGACCGACAGCTCCTGGACGGTCATCAGGAAGGAGCCGTCGCCGTCGAACGCCACGACCTCCTTGTCGGGGGCCGCCAGCTTCGCGCCGATGGCGGCCGGCACGGCGTACCCCATCGTCCCCAGCCCGTGGGAGGTGACCCACGTCCGGGGCTCGGTCCAGGTCCAGTACTGCCAGGCCCACATCTGGTGTTGGCCCACGCCCGCCGCGACGATGGTGTCCTCGGGCGTGACGTCGTCGAACGCCTCGACCACGTACTGTGGCTTCAGCGGCCGGTCGTCGGGCGTGTCGTAGGAGAGGGCGTACTCCTCTCTCCACTCGGCACACTGTTCCAGCCACTCCGCACAGTCGGGCGACTCCGACAGCGCGTCGTCGAGCTGTTCGAGCACCCGCTCGGCGTCGCCGATCAGCGGGTGGTCGGCCTTGATGTTCTTGCTGACCTCCGCCGGGTCGATGTCGACGTGGATGACGTCCGCGTCGGGGGCGAACGTGGCCACGTCGCCGGTGAGCCGGTCGTCGAACCGGGTGCCGATCCCCAGCAGACAGTCGGTCACCGTGATCGCCAGGTTGGCGAAGCCGGTGCCGTGCATCCCGGCGATCCCCATCGACAGGTCGTCGTCCTCCGGGTAGGCGCCGGTGCCCGGCATCGTCGTGATCACCGGGATCTCGTGTTTCCGGGCGAACGCCCGCAGTTCGTCGCTCGCCTCGCCTTTGATCACGCCGCCCCCGGCCAGGATCGCCGGTCGGTCGGCCGCGGCCAGCGTCTCCGCGGCGTCCTGCACCGCCGTCGGGTCCGCGGTGGTCGGCGGGTCGTGGGTCTCGGGGGCCTCCGGCAGGCCGGGCTCGACGTCGGTCTCGCCCTGGGTGACGTCCTTCGGGAGGTCCACCAGCGTCGGCCCCTGGCGGCCCTCGTCGGCCAGCGCGAACGCCTCGCCGACGTCGTCGCCGACGGTGTCCGGGTCCGACGCGAAGTAGCTGTGTTTGGTCACCGGCTGGGTCACCCCCACCGTGTCCGTCTCCTGGAAGGCGTCGTTGCCGACGAAGTCGGTGGGGACCTGGCCGGTCAGCGCCACCAGCGGGTCCGAGTCCATCGACGCGTCGGCGATCCCGGTGACCAGGTTCGTCGCGCCCGGCCCGGAGGTGGCGAAACAGACCCCGGGCTCGCCCGAGACGATCCCGTAGGCGTCGGCGGCGTGGGCCGCCCCCTGCTCGTGGGCCATCGTCACGTGCCGGATCGAGTCCGAGTCGTACAGGGCGTCGTAGACGGGCATGATCGCCCCGCCCTGGACCCCGAACACGAAGTCCGTGCCCGCGTTCTCCAGGGCCCGGATCACCGACGCCGAGCCGTTGGTCACCGGCGTCGGCTCGTCGTCTCTCTCCTCGCTCTCGTCCTGGGCGACGGCGCGCTCGCTCATCGCCGGTCACCCCGTCTCCCGTTCTTGCGTGCTGTCCGTCGCTGCCGTCCGTCGTGTCGTGTTCCGTGCATCGTGTCCGCGTGTGGTGTGGTATCCGCCCGTCGCTGGCGGCGGTCGTGGTCGTCGCGCGGGTTCCCCCGCGAACGATCGAGAACTGTTCCGGCCGTCGGGTGTGTGCGTGTGTGCGGGGCTAGGACGCCCCTACGATGATCCCGCGGAGAAGTGCGGCGGCGCTGGCGGCCGGGTCGATCCCTCCGCCGGCGCTCGCCCTCATCACTACGTCTCTCTGTGACGCCCCCAGTATAAACGTTCCGTGAGACGGCCGGACACGCCGCTCCGACCGGACGGGCCGCGGGGTCGCGAGCGGGAGCCCGACCGGCGTAGCCGGCGGATGACCCTCGGGGGGACACCGGCCGCTGTGGCCGGTTCGAGCGCGGGACGGGGGCCATCGTCAGGCCCCGACCTCCTCGTCCGGGACGCCGATCTCGTCGGCGAACCGCCGCAACTGCTCCATGGTCACCCGGCGCTTCTCGGCGCCGAACTCCTTCACCCGACGGGTGACCTCCCGGACCTGCTCGTCGCTGGGGTCGTAGCCCGCGTCCACGAGCCGCTCGCGGACGGAGTGTTGACCGGTGTGTTTGCCGAGCACCAGTTCCCGCTCGGCGCCCACCATCTCGGGGGTCATCACGCCGGGCTCGAACGTGTCGGAGTTCTCGATCACGCCCGCGGCGTGGATCCCGCTCTCGTGGGAGAAGGCGTTCGTGCCCACCACCGGCTTGTTCGCCGGCACGTCGATCCCCGAGCGGTCCTCGATGATCCGGGACAGCTCCGTGA
>CAZMWG010000200.1:0-4928 GCA_964569925.1 uncultured Halobacteriales archaeon
TGACGAACGCGCCGTCGAGCCGGGAGAACTCCTTGAGCATCACGTTCACGATCGGGTCGCCGACGTGGACGTGGGACTTCTCGAAGGGGTTGTAGCTGAGCGGGCGGGACTTGTTCATCACCTTCCCCGCGTCGCCCACGACGAACAGCGCGCCGACGGGCTTGCCCTTCTGTCCCTTCCGGCCCAGTTCGACGGCCACCTCCAGCACGTCCCGGATGACGGCCGTCTCGGCCCGCGAGTCCACGAACAGGTCGTACACCCCCGACGGGGAGAACTCGCCGGTGTTCACCCGTGAGATCGTGTCCGACGCGTCGCCGAACACGTCGAGCACACACACCACCTCGTCGCCGTCCTCGACGAGGCCCCGCTGGAGCGCCCCCTCGATCCCGAACCGCACCCGCCCCGAGAGGTCGGTGAACTCCAGGGGCAACTCCACGAACGAGTCGGCGTCGACGTGGTTGTCCGCCCCCACCACCACCGTCGGCCCCTCGTAGGAGTCGAACCGGTCGTACAGCGCCGGGGTCGGGGAGAACAGGAAAGCGGCGTCGGCGTCGGCGACGAACTCCTCCAACAGATCCCGCAAGGCGGTCATCGTCGTCACCGTCTCCGTGTGCACGCAAAGGCTTTGCGGGGTCCCCAGCGCCCCTCCGGCTCGCTTCCGTCGCGGGCGGGACCCGGCCGTCCGGTCCCCGGGGCTCAGGCCTCGTCGAACAGCCGCCCGTACACCGCGTCGGCGCGCTCCCGGACCGCGGCGGGGCCGACGCCGGCCTCCCGTGCCACGGCGAGGAGCCCGCCCGCCCCGACCCCCTCCTTCGCCTCGCCGTCGGCGAACCGTCTCAAGCCCGGCCGTTGTGCGGCGTCGAGACCCGGGTCCGTGACGGTCAGTTCGACGTTCAGGTCGTCGGCCAGCCCCCGGACCTCGGCGGTCGGGTCGTCCGCGACGTAGCTCGTGGTCGCGACTCGGAGCGGCGCGTCGTCGCCGCGGTGGCGCAGGACGGCCGCCGCGGCGAGGGTCTGTGTCCCGCCGGCCAGCCTGACCGCCGTGTCGGTCTCGCGGGCACCACGGGCGATCCCAGCCATCACCGCGAGCACCGGGTCGCCGACCCGGCGGAGCGCGCGCTTGGGTCGGCCGGCCGCCGCTCCCGGCGAGAGGCCATCGGCCGAGAGCGCCTCCTCGACGACCGCGCCCTTGCGGTCGACCGGGTTGTCCGGCAGCGACGAGGAGACGGCGCCCCGCTCGCCGAGCGCCCGGAGCACCCCCAGCGCGGTGGTGGTTCCGCCGGGGATCGTCTCGCCGACCAGTATCTCGTCGTCCGGCAGCGCGCGGCCGAACTGCCGGGCGGCCTCGAAGGCGCCCGGCGCGGTCGGGACCGGGTCGGCCTCCCTGACGTCGCCGCCCGGCCGGGCGCCGACGGTGACGGTCGGCGCGCCGGTGGGCTCTGCGAGCCCGGCGTCGACGACCGTCGTCGGCAGGTCGAGCAGTTCGAGCGCCGCCCGCGAGAGCACCGCCGGGGTGGGACAGCCGCTCGGGCTCCGCGGGACCGTCGGCGCGCGGACCGGGGCGCCGTACGCGACCACCTCGGCGTCGGCCGCCGGCGTGTGGACGAGCAGGTCCGGGGCCGCGCCCGCGGCGCTGATGCCCTCCACCTCCGCCGTCGCGGTCGAGCCAGCCGCCAACACGAACCGCGGTCGATCGTTCACGTCTCTCCCGGGGGGTCGGCCGGGCTTGAACCCTGTCGTCCGCCCGCCGCAGCCGTCAGAGCCCGGCCAGCGTCTGGCGGAGCTTGATCGTGGCGGTCATCAGCGCCGTGGCGGCCACGAGCACGAACACGACGCGGACGTGGAGGACGACCGCCCGGTCGAGCGCCGCCACGCCGACCAGCGCCCCGGCCACGACGGCCAGTTCCGCGACCACGAGCAGTGACGCGAACAGCAGGACCGGCAGCAGGTGCCGGAGCAGGGCGTCGACGACGGTCCCCCGGACGCGGCGCTGCCCGACGCCCCGGTAGCCCACGCCCAGTCCGACGGCGGCCAGTCCGACGCCCGACAGCCCGGCCACCGCCGAGACGGCGAGGTGATCGCCCAGGACGACCCCGCCCAGAAAGACCAGCACGCTCGCCGCGGCGCCCGCGGCGGCGAGCCGCCGGAGCGGGTCACGGCCGCCGTCGGTCGCGCTCGTTCCCCGTCCCCGCGTCCCCGCGGTCCCCGCACCGGTGCCGGTCGCGGTCCTGGACCCGCCACCGGCGCCCGATCCCGTGCCCGTCGCGGTCGCGGCCCCCGGGGCGGTCGCGTCGGTCAGCAGCCACACGGCGACCGTCACCAGGAGGACGTGGGCGACGGCGAGGCCGAGCCGGTAGGGCGTCGCCAGCGAGGTGACCACCTCGACGAGCCCCAGGACGGCGTACAGTCCGGCGGCGACCCCGACCCCGACGAGCGTCGCCCAGATCCGGTCGCCGGTCGGGAGCTCGCTCGCCCGGCGGACCAGCGCGGCGTAGACGGTGAACCGGGCCGACAGCACCGCCAGCAGCGCCAGCCCCACGAAGGCGATGAAGGCGAGGCTGGGGTTGCCCGGCGCGCCGGCCAGACCGACCTCGATCTCAACCATCCGTCACCTCGCGGAGGTCCGCGAGCAGTCCCGCCGCCGACTCGTACCGGGCGAGCTTCCCGGCCGCCATCGCCTTCTCGACCACGGCGTCGACCGCCGGGGGCACGTCGGCGACGTCGCTCGGTCGGGGCGGGGGCGCCCCGAGGACCGCCGAGCGGACCTCGGCGTAGTCGCCCGTGTACGGCGGCCGGCCGGTGAACAGCCGGTAGACGACCGCCCCGAGGGCGTAGACGTCGGTGGCGCCGTCGATCCGGCCGAAGGTCCGGTCGTAGTACTCCGGCGCGGCGTAGCGGGGGTCGAGCCGGCCGGTCGGGTCGAGGTGGCGGCGCAGCGCCGCGAGCACCCCGACGTCGGAGAGCAGCGGCTGGCGACGCTCGTCGTCCGCGACGGCGTCGCCGTAGTAGACGACGCTGCGCGGGTCGATCCCGCCGTGGACGACGCCCCGCTCGTGGAGGTGGGCCAGCCCGGCCGCCAGCCCCCGGGCGTTCCACGCCGCGTCGGCCGGCGAGAGCCGGTTCCGGTCGGCCAGCGACAGCTCCGCGAACTCGGTCACCGACCACGGCCCCGGCCGCACGCCGTGGTCGTAGACGGTCACCACGTTCCGGTGGTCGCCCGCCGACCGCCAGGCCGTCAGCCGCTCCCGGAGGTCGGCGACGTGGGCCCCGTCGTCCCCGGACGGCCGGTGGTACAGCGCCACGTCGACCGGCACCTCGCCGCCGTCGACGGCCCCCAGCGTCCGGTAGCGGTCGGCGTACCGGCCGCGGCGGCGCCGGGAGAGCGCGACCAGCCGGTCGAAGCCGCTCTCCGCGGCGACCGTCGACAGCCGCCGCGTCGCGCGGGTCAGCGCGTCGCGTCTCGACTCCGCGCCGTCCCGGGGTTCCCCGCGGACGCTCCCGTCGTCCGACCCGTCGCGGGCGCCCCTCGCGGTCGATCTGTCGCGAACGCCCGTCTCGACGGGTCCGCCCCCGGACGGGCCGGTCCGTCCCGGGTCGCTCCCCGTCGGTCCGCGGTCCGCCCGACCGTGATCCGCCGGTTCGTGATCCGTCCGTCCGCGGTCCGCCGGACCGTGATCCGCCGATCCGTGGTCCCCCGGCCCCTCGCGGTCACGGTCGTGATCCGTCCGAGCGTCGACGCTTCCCGGACCGTCGTCACTGGCGACCGCACGGTCGCCCTCCCCGCCCACGCGGTCGGCATCGGAGCCGCGGTCGGTGGCGGGATCGTCGCCGGCCTGGGGCCCTCCGACGCCGGCGATCCGCTCGGCGTCGCCGGGCGCCGGTCGGGCCGACGCGTCGTCCCCGCGCTCGATGGCGGCGAGTTCCGCCGCGGCCGTCTCGGGGTCGACGTCGGTGACGTCGGCGAGGGCGAGCGAGACCGCCGGCGACGGCTCCTCGCGCAACCGCTCCTCCAGAGCACGCACCAGGTCGGGGACGGCGTCCGGACGGTCGCGGGCGACCAGCGAGACCGCCCACGCGGCGGCGATCCGGGTCGCCGGGTCGTCGTCGTCGAGCAGGTCGACGACGGCGGACAGCCGGCGGCGCCCCTCGTCGGGGTCGCGTATCGCCGCCCGGATCGGGCCCGGGAGGCCCGTCTCCTCGGTCATCGGTTCGCCGACAGTTGCCGGCCCCTGTCAATGGTCCTTGTGGTGGCCGGCCCCGGGGGACCGGACGGCCGGGACGGCGTGTGAGGCGGGCCGGTCAGTGGATCCCCATCGCCTCGATCTGCTCCTGGTACCGGTTCCGGATGGTGACCTCCGTCACCTGTGCGACGTCGGCGACCTCCCGCTGGGTCTTCTTCTCGTTGCACAGCAGCGACGCGGCGTAGATGGCCGCCGCGGCGTAGCCGGTCGGGGACTTGCCCGACAGCAGCCCCTTCTCGGCGGTGACGTCGATGATCTCGTTGGCCTTGGACTGGACCTCCTCGCTGAGTTGGAGCTCCGAGGCGAAGCGGGGGACGTACTGCTTGGGGTCCACCGGCTCCATCTTCAGCTCCAGCTCCTGTGCCACGTACCGGTAGGTGCGGCCGATCTCCTTCTGGTCGACCCGGGAGACGTCCGACACCTCCTCCAGGCTGCGGGGGATCCCCTCCTGACGGCAGGCGGCGTACAGCGCGGCGGTGGCGACGCCCTCGATGGAGCGGCCACGGATCAGGTCCTCGTCGAGCGCGCGCCGGTAGATCACCGAGGCCACCTCGCGTACCGACCGCGGGACCCCCAGCGCGGAGGCCATGCGGTCGACCTCCGAGAGGGCGAACTGGAGGTTGCGCTCGCCGGCGTCCTTCGTCCGGATCCGCTCCTGCCACTTGCGCAGGCGGTGCATCTGCGAGC
>CAZMWG010000201.1:0-4871 GCA_964569925.1 uncultured Halobacteriales archaeon
GGAACGACAGGAGATACTGGATGGACGCCTGCCCGAGCGTTCGCGCACCGTCACGCTCGAGGAACCGGACGGTTTCGACCTTCTCCCAGCCGGTCTCGTACCACTCCTGGGGCCGGTGGGCGCGGTGGTCGCCGGCGCCCAGTTCGGTGTCGGGGGTGACCTGCTCGTTGAGCAGGCCCGAGGAGTGGGGGACGCGGGCGATCAGGCTCGTGTCGGCGTCCAGTTCCCGGATGGTCTCGACGAAGTGCCGGCCGGGGGTCTGCTCGAAGACGTTGAAGACGGTCTGGACCGCGTCGAACTCGTCCTCGACGGCGGCGTCGCCCTCGGCGAGCCAGCCGATCGAGGGGCCCAGCGCCCAGCCGACGGCCTCGACCAGCCCCTCCTCGCGCAGTTCGTCCAGCGTCTCCAGCACGTCGGCGTCGACCTCGTCGACGTTCGCGTTGTGCAGCATGAGCAGGTCGACGTAGTCGAAGTCGAGCCGGTCGAGCGACCGGGAGAGCGACTCGCGGATCCACTCGCCGTCGACGCGCTTCGGCAGTTCGCCGTGGCCGGCCTGGGGGTTGTTGTAGAAGTCGTAGCCCACCTTCGTGGAGACGGCGACCTCGTCGCGGCGGCCGGCGAGCGCGTCGCCGACGATCCGCTCGGAGTCGCCGTGGCCGTAGACGTCGCCGGTGTCGAAGTAGGTGACGCCCTCGTCGATGGCCGTCTCGACCATGCCGACGGCGTCCTCGCGGCTGCGGTCGCCCCACCAGTCCGTGCCGACGACCCAGGCGCCGAAGCCCACCGTGGAGACCGAGACGCCGGAGTCGCCGAGTTCGCGCTCGTCCATACCCCCGCGTTGGTCGTGAGCGCACTTAGGCCGCCCGGATGGCCGGAGTCAGGGGTCGCCCGTGTCGCCGGGTCCGTCCCTCGCGGAGTCGTCGGATCCGTCTCTCGCGGGGTCGTCGCCCCCGTCGGTCGCTCCGGGAGACTCGGGAGCCGGGTCGGACGGGGGGTCGACCCGGAGCGCGGGTCGGACGAGCGTCGGGGCGACCGCGAGGCCGTACTCGCGGCGGATCCACCACAGCGAGACGGCGGTGGCCAGCAGGAGCGCGAACAGGCCCGACAGCCCGCCCTCCGGTCCGAACTCGCCGCCGGTGAGGACGGTGGGGCCGGAGAGCTCGACGGCGACGAGCGCGGCGTCGGCCGGGAAGCCGCTGACCGGCAGCCCGAGGACGCCGCCCAGGCCGAAATTCCACCCCAGGTGGAAGCCGATCGGCAGCCCCAGACGGCCGGTCAGCGCGTAGGTCGCGGCCAGGAACAGTCCGGCGACGGCGATGGTCGCCACCCCGGCGGGCGTGGCGGACGGGTTGGTGGCGTGGAGGAGACCGAAGAGCGCCGCGGTGGCCCCGCCGGCGGCCGCGGCGGCGCCGGTGGTGCCGAGCGGGCCGGCGAGCCCCTCGGCGAGGTTCTTCAGGAGGTACCCCCGGACGACGACCTCCTCGGAGGCCGCGACGCCGACGAAGAAAGCGGCGACGAGGACGACCCCCACGGCGGCGGGCGTGCCGTCGACGATCGGGACGGCGGAGTCGACCGGCCGGGCGACGAGGACGCCGGTGACCCGCGCGAGGCCAGCGAGCACCGCCAGCCCCGCGATCGCGGCCGTCACGGCGAGGCCGACCGCCGTCCCGACGACACAGTCGACCCACCAGCGGCGGTCGACCCGGAGGCCGAGGTCGCCGATCTCCCGGCGGTCGACGGTCCGGCTCGTCACCAGCACCGCGCCGACCAGCAGCGTCGTCAGGAGCAGCGTGACGGCGGTCCCGTAGACGGAGGCGACGGCCGGGTCGGCGATCGCCGACGCGTCGGGCAGGGGCGCGGTCGCCGCGCCGATCCCGGCGAGGAGAACCCCCGACAGGAGGCCGCCGGCGACGAGGCGCCAGGGGGTCCGGAGCCGGCGTTGCTCGCGGTTCCACACGTACCGTCGGAGCGAGCGCACACGGGGGGGCACCGCCCGGGCCGGTATGAAAGCTCCGGCGGCCGGCGGACCGCCCCCTTCGGCCGACGCGTCGACCGCCGGCGCGCGCCGCTCGCACAACGGAAACCCATATGCCCGCGGGCGGCGACGGTGGTGTATGACGAAGCGTCACGTCTCGTTGCCGCCCCTCGCCGAGGAGGGCTTGCGAGCCTTCCTCACGGAGGTCGACGAGCGGCTCGCCGGCGACGAGGACACGTGCGACGTCGTGGAGGACGTGCTGGTCGATCTGCACGGCGACCGGGAGGCCTACGAGCGCTGGCAGTCCGGGGGTGACGTCTCGCCGGCCGAGCGGGTGCGCCTGCAGGGGTACGACCCCTGCAACGCGACCCTGGAGAGCGAGTACTACGCGGAGGCGGCCGCCGAGGACGAGCGGTTCCAGCACTCGAAACACCTCCAGTGGCTCTGGCGACAGTTCGACGCGACGCCGATGGCCGACAACGTGGCCTTCGCGCTGCGCTTTCGCGCGATGCTCGCCGATCACCTGTTCGAGGAGTGTGGCGAGAACTGCCGCTTCTTCAAGGGCATCTCGATGACCTACGGCCACAACGTCACGATCGGGGACAACGTCGTGATCCACGACGATGTCCACCTCGACGACCGGGGTCGACTCACGATCGGCGACCGGGTGTCGGTCTCCGACGACACGCACGTGTACAGCCACGATCACGACGTCGTCGATCAGACCGCGGTGACCAACTACCACACCGTCATCGAGGACGACGTGCGGCTCACCTACGACTCGATGGTGCGGGCGGGGGTCAGGATGGGGGAGAACTCCGTGCTGGCGGCGAAGTCCATCGCCGGGCGCGACGTGCCGGCCCACCACATCGCGGCGGGGACGCCCGCGAAGTCCGTCGCCGTCAAGGACGGCTGGGAGTCCGTCGCGGCCCCCCTCGAGGACGCCAACGCGGACCGCCGCGAGGAGCGGGTCGTCGAGCACCCGGTCCCCGACGACCTGGCGGCCTTCGACGAGTTCGGCCGGGACCGGGCCCCACCCGACGCCTGACCGCCCCGAGTCGGCCCCTACCGGGGCCGTCCGACGTGGCGGGTCGTTGAACCGTCGGAACGCCCAAGTGGGCTGGTACCGAAACCCACGGTATGAACGCCTGGGGCTGGCTGCTGGCGTACGTGCTCGGCTTCGGCCTCCTGCAACTCCTGTTGTACCGGTACTTCCGGGGCGACGAGCCGTCGGTCGAGGCCGCCCCCAACCCCGTCGACTCGGGGACGAGCGGGCGGCCCGTCGACGAGCCGCGGGCGGACCCCGAGGAGGGGGTCGTCCGCTGTGGCGACTGTGGGGCCAGAAACGACGCCGACGGCGGCTACACGTACTGTCGGGAGTGTGCGAGCGCGCTCCGGTAGGCCCGTTCGGGGCGGTCGTCGGGACCCGTCCCCGGACGCTCCGCTATCACTCCTGAGAACGGGAGGGAAAGGGGTATGCACGGATCGAGGGATGGTGGGGTATGCGTCTGTCGACCGGCGTCCCGGGGTTCGACGAGCTCGTGGAGGGCGGGCTGTTGGCGGACCGGCTCTACGTCGTCAGCGGGCCGCCGGGCAGCGGGAAGACCACCTTCTGTGCCCAGTTCGTCACGCGGGGCGCGCGGGACGGGGACGACTGTCTGTACGTGACGATGCACGAGACCGAGTCGGAGCTGCTGGAGGACATGTCGGGCTTCGACTTCGGCTTCGACCGGGCGGTCCGCTCGGAGAGCGTCCGCTTCCTGAACCTGGTGACCGACGGAGGCAAGCGGACGATCACCCGCTACGGGAGCGACGGCGGACTCACCAACCGGCTGGTGGCGTTCATCGAGGAGAACGGCGTCGACCGGGTCGTCGTCGACTCCACGATGTTGCTCCAGCACTTCATGACCGACGTCGAGAGCGAGATCACGGGCTTTCTCTCGGCGCTGAAACGCACCGACGCGACCGTCCTGCTCATCTCGGAGATGACCGACCCGACCTCCTACAGCGACGAACACTACCTCGCCCACGGGGTGATCTTCTTCCATCACTTCCTCGACGGCGGGAACATGAGCCGGGGGGTCCAGGTGATCAAGATGCGAGGCACCGTCATCGACTGTGACATCCGGGGGATCGGCTTCTCCGACGACGGACTGGCCGTCCACCCCGAACGGACGGTGGACGCGTGAGCCGCTACGAGGCGGCCTTCGGGTCGGACTGGGACGAACTGGACCGCGACGAGGCGACCGAGCGGGCCTACGCGATCGGCGTCGCCGAGCGGCTCGGCGAGAACGACCGCGAGGAACTGGAGGCGATCTACGCCGAGACGGAGTCGGCCTACGACCGCAGCATCGTCGAACTGGCCTACCGGGAGGGGCGCACGGAGGCCGCGGAGGTGGCCCGCGACGTCGACGACGGCGCCGCGGTCTGGTCGCGGCTGGTCGAAGGGGCGGTCGGTCTCGAGGTCGACGAACTCCCGACCGGCGGCCGCGACGGTCTCCCCGAGGCGCTCGACCCGGCCGAACTGCTGGAGCGGTTCGAGCCCGACGGCACGGAGACGCTCGACCCGCCCGACTTCCTGGAGCGGTGAGCCGGCGCCACGGGGACCGGACTCGCGGCGCGGGAGCGGGGCGTACGCCGGAATAGGGCTGGGTCGACGCGCGACGGGCCACGGGCGAGCGCGGATCGCTCCACGGACGCGGCGACGGCCCCGCGGCCGTCGGACGAGCGCTCGGCGAGAAGTGGGTGGATCTGCGTCAGCTGCCCAGGAGTAAACTCGTGGGCTTGTCGGTGGGACTCCCGAGTGTCGCGCTCCCACACGAAAGTCCCACGTCCCCGACCTTCTGATCGGGGACTTTCTCAGGGGCTTTCAGCACGGGAGTCGGAGGGACTCGTT
>CAZMWG010000202.1:0-4870 GCA_964569925.1 uncultured Halobacteriales archaeon
GGCCAGAAGACCATCGGGCTGGAGATCATGGAGGAGTTCCTTGCCGACCACGGCGACTACCCCGACCGGATCGTCCTGCCGGTGGGCAACGCCGGCAACACCTCGGCGCTGTACAAGTGTTTCCGGGAGCTAGTCCGCAGCGGCGCCATCGAGGAGTCGGACGTGCCGAAGCTGACGGGCGTGCAGGCGGCCGGCGCGGCGCCGATGGTGGAGGCCGTCGAGCACGGCTGGGAGGGGATCGAGCGCTGGGAGGACGTGGAGACCCGCGCGACGGCGATCCGGATCGGCAACCCGGTCAACGCGCCGAAGGCGCTGCCCGGGATCCGCGCGACCGGCGGCACCGCCGTCGCCGTCGAGGACGACGAGATCACCGACGCCCAGCGGACGCTCGCCGAGGAGGGGGTCGGCGTGGAGCCGGCCTCGGCCGCCAGCGTCGCCGGCCTCCGGAAGCTCCGCGAGCGGGGCGTCGTCGACGCCGAGGAGTCGGTCGTCTGTCTGACGACGGGCCATCTGCTGAAAGACCCCGACGAGGCCGCCGCGGCCGGGAGCGAGCCCGAGCCCGTCCCCGACGACACCGACGACGTGATCGAACACCTCGCGAACTGAGTCGCGACTCCCCGGGATCGAGTTCTCCGCTCCGTCCGTCGTCCGCCGGGAGCGCCGGACCGGTCGAGCGAACCGAAAGGCGAGTTCAGCGGCCGTTGAGGCCGATGTGGGTGACGTCGGTGACCCGCTCGTCGGCCAGGAGCCGCTCGCGGGTCTCGGCGTCGACCGGGTCGTCGAGGTTGTACACCGTCAGCGCCTCGCCGCCGATGGTCTCGCGGGCGTTGAACATGGCGGCGATGTTGACGTCGTGCTCGCCCAGCGTCGAGCCGATGTACCCGATCACGCCGGGCTCGTCGCGGTTGCGCGAGACCATCATGTGGCCGTGGGGGACGGCGTCGACCCGGAAGCCGTCGATGCGGACGATCCGGGGGTCGTCGTCGGCGAACAGCGTCCCGGAGACCGACAGCGACTCCTCGTCGTCGTACACCGTGACGGTGAGCAGGTTCCGGAAGTCCTCGGCCCGACGGGTCTTGGACTCCGTGACGTCGATACCCCGCTCGTCGGCGAGCCGGGGGGCGTTGACGGCGTTGACCTGGAACTCCGAGGGGGAGAACACGCCCTTCAGCGCGCTGGCGGTGACGAACTCCACGTCGCGGTCGGCGATGTCGCCCGCGTAGGTGACCTCGACGCCGGACATGTGGCCGTCGAACAGTTCGACGGCGATCCGGCCGGCGGTCTCGGCGACGTCGATGTACGGCCGGATGGCGTCGAAGGCGCTCGCGTCGATCGACGGCGCGTTGAGCGCGTTGGCCACGGGCTGCTCGGCGAAGGCCGCGAGCACCTGCTCGGCGGTCGAGACGGCGACGTTCTCCTGTGCGGCCTCCGTCGAGGCGCCCAGGTGGGGCGTGACGATCACGTCCTCGACGTCGAGCAGCGGGTTGTCCGCGTCGACCGGCTCGTCGGCGAACACGTCGATCGCCGCGCCCCGGAGCACACCGTCCTCGACGGCCTCGGCCAGGGCCGGCTCGTCGACGATCCCCCCGCGGGCACAGTTGACCACGTAGCCGCCCTCCAGCTGGGCGAGTTCCTCCTCGCCGATCATGTTTGCCGTCTCGTCGGTCAGCGGCGTGTGGATCGTGAGGAAGTCCGCGGCCTCGAGACAGCCCGCCAGCGAGTCGACCAGTTCGGCGCCGAACTGGTCCGCCCGCTCCTGGCTGATGTAGGGGTCGTAGGTGACGATGTCCATCCCCAGCCCGCCCAGCCGCTTTGCGACCTCCTGGCCGACGCGGCCGAAGCCGACGACGCCGAGGGTCTTGTTGTTGAGTTCCGTCCCCAGGTAGTCGCCTTTCGCCCACTCGCCGGCCGAGAGCCGCTCGTGGGCCTGCGGGATCGACCGTGCGGTGGCGAAGGCCATCGCGACGGAGTGTTCGGCCGCCGCACGGACGTTGCCCTGGGGGGCGTTGGCGACGATCACGCCGTGCTCCGTGGCCGCCTCGATATCGATGTTGTCGACCCCGATCCCCGCGCGCCCGACGATCACCAGGTTCGGCGCGGCCTCGAACACCGCCCCCGTCACGTCCGTCCCCGACCGGACGATCATGGCGTGTGCGTCGGCGACAGCGTCGTACAGCGCCTCCCCCTCGACGTCGTATGCCGTCTGGACGGTGTGGCCCGCCTCGCGGAGCCGTTCCAGGCCCGCGTCCGCGATCGGGTCCGTCACCAGCACCTTCATGAGCGTTCGCTCGCGGGCTGACGGCATAACCCTTGTTCTCCGGCGCCGTCCCGGACTCCTCGTCCCCGACCGCGCCTCGAATACCCGTCCCGGGCGCGGTGCTACCGCCAGGCGGGCAGCGAGGCCGCCTCGGCGAGCGGGATCGTCAGGTACGCGCCGTCACGGGTCACGTCGGCGACGACGAACCGGTCTGTCGGACCGGACTCGACGGACCCCATCACGTTCCCCGATGCAGCCTCCCGACCGGCGACCGTGTCCGACACCATGCATGACAATATGTAACACCTGTATTTAAACGTGCCGAACTGGAGCGGTAGCGACGCCGTCGCCCCGGGACGGGGTGGTCCGGCGCGGTCGCGACGGGCGAGACAGAAGGTTCATACGAGCGTCCGACTCAGGCACGTGTGATGAGCGAGGAGCGGGACAGGGGGCCCGGATCCGACGCCGACCACGCCGGGGCGACACCGTCCGGGTCGGGGGAGTCCGGCGACGTCGATCACCCCGGAGCGACATCCTCCGGACCGGGGGAGTCCGGCGACACCGACACCGGCGAGGTGACCTGGCGGACGTACGTCCGGGACTTCGTCAGCAGCGTCGTCGCCGTCCTGCTGGTGGGGGCGCTGCTGTTCGCGGTCAGCGGGGTGTGGCCGCCGCTGGTCGCGATCGAGAGCCCCAGCATGGACCCCCACATCAAGCAGGGTGACCTGGTGTTCGTCATGGAGGAGGGGCGGTTCGACGGGCAGGGGGCCCGTTCGGGGGTCGTCACGGCGCAGGCCGGGGTCGAGAACGGCTACCGGACCTTCCGGGGCCACGGCGACGTGATCGTCTACGCGCCCGACGGCAACGACGCCGCCACGCCGATCATCCACCGGGCGATGCTGTGGGTGGAGGACGGCGAGCGGTGGTACGACCGGGCCAACGGTTCCCACGTCGGCGGCGCGGACAGTTGCGAGGAGATGCGCAACTGTCCGGCGCCCTACGCGGGCTTCATCACCAAGGGCGACAACAACAACCGGTACGACCAGGTCGGGGGGACGACCATCTCCGGCCCGGTCCGGCCCGACTGGGTCGTCGGGACCGCCGAGACGCGGGTGCCGGCGCTGGGCCGGATCAGGCTCCAGTCCGGGGAGGCGCTCGCCGGTAACGCGACGGCCGCCCCCTGAGACGGCCTCGGATCGGCCGGACGGCGGCCGCGGCGGCCCGGCGTCGGCTACTCCTCCACGTCCTCGACGGGCGCGCCCCGGCAGTTCTTCGTCACGCTGCGCATCCCCTTCCGACAGCCCTGTTTCGAGGCGTACCCCTGGCCGCTGTCCGCGATCACGGTGTCGTCGTCGACGAGCCGCCAGCGCCACCGCTGTTCGTTGTCCTCGAAGATCTCGAAGACGGCGCCGCTCCCGCCCTCCTCCTCGGGCTCCTCGTCCCTGGCGGTGTCCACGACGTACGCGCCGGGGGCGACGTCCCGCACCCGTTCGATCCGGTCGGTCGCCGCCTCGGCGGTCTCCATCCCGTCGCTGCCGTCGGCGATGATGTTGCCGTTGCGGTGGCGCAGCCGGAAGCGGTGTTCGCCGGCCGTGTCCTCGAAGCGCTCGAAGGTCGCCTTGCTCGCGACGGCGTCCGTGTCGACGACCGTCTCCTCGTCGTCGGCCTCCCAGGACATGTCGATCTCCAGTTCGACGGTCTCGCCCTCCTGGACGAGTTCGATCTCCATCTCGGGCTCGGCGGCCGGCTCGACGGTGACGGACTGTTCGTCGTCGACGGGGATCGGCTCGCCGCGGCGGAAGGCGTCGGCGACGCGTCGCAGGAACGATCCGATGCCGCGTCGTGTGCGCTTCTCCTCGGTCTCGTGGACTGTCTCTTCGGACATCGAGCGAACCGCCGACCGCCACACATGTAATACCACCTGACCGTCTGGATCCGGCGGTCGACGGGGAGCGGGCCGGACCGCTCCCGGGCGGTCCGTGGCTCAGTTGTCGAAGCGGGCCTGGACGAACGGCTGGACGTCGTCGATGTCGCCCAGACGGGAGTCCGACAGCAACACCGCCTCGGTCTCGTCGATGGGGACCGAGAGACTGATCTCCTTGGTGCGACCGTACCGGCCCTTCGAGACGACGACCGCGTTGACGATCCCCAGCATGTCGAGTTCGGAGATGAGGTCGGTGACCCGGCGCTGGGTGAGCACGTCGGCGTCGATCTCCTCGCAGAGCCGCTTGTAGATGTTGTACACCTCCCCGGTATTGACGTTGTGGACGCCGTTCTTCTCCAGCAGGATGATCGCGAACAGGACGATCTTGCTCTGGGTCGGGAGGGTCCGGACCACCTCGACGACGCGGTCGAGTTCGATCTTGTCCTGGGCCTTCCGGACGTGGGTCTCCTCGACGACGTCGGTCTGGTCGCGCTCGGCGAGTTCGCCGGCCGTCCGCAGCAGGTCGAGTGCCCGGCGGGCGTCGCCGTGTTCCTGGGCGGCGAAGGCGGCACACAGCGGGATCACGTCGTCCGTGAGCGCCCCCGCCTCGAAGGCGACCTCGGCGCGGTGTTCCAGGATGTCCCGGAGCTGGTTCGCGTCGTAGGGCGGGAAGACGATCTCCTCCTCGC
>CAZMWG010000203.1:0-4689 GCA_964569925.1 uncultured Halobacteriales archaeon
ACGAGCAGTCGCTCATACAGCCCCGGGCGATCGGGAGGATGCCGACGACGCCGTCGAGCACCGGTTCGGCGTCGGGCGTCGCCGTCGGACACTCCCCGTTGCGGACGTACTCGGGGACCTCGTCCCAGTGTAACACCTCGGCGTCGACGTCGGCCTCCCGGAAGGCCTCCCCCTGTGCCAGCGCCATACAGCCCGTGACGACCAGATCGGCGGGGGTCCGGTCGTCCAGTTCCGCGGCCCGGCCGAGCATGTTGCGCTCGGTCTTCTCCAGGACCGTGCACGTGTTGAGGATCGCCACGTCCGCGTCGGCGGGCCCGTCGGCGGGGTGGTGGCCGCCGTCCCGGAGCGCCCGCTCGATCCGGCGGCTCTCGCCCCGGTTGGACGTGCAGCCGTAGGTCTCGATGTGGTACCGGGCCATCGGCCCACGATTGGGGGCTGGCGGGCAAAAGCCCGACGTTTCGGGTAGAACCGGGCGCCGGGCGTCGTCCCGGCGCTCCGCGTCCGCCGCGGGGAGCGTCTCGCGCCCCGCAGATCGGGCCGAGAGTTTATCAGCGAGGGCGGGCCCACGCCCGGTATGGGCTTCCTGAGCCGACTGAAGACAGGGTGGGCGCTGGCCCGGGACAGCGTCCAGGTGTTGCGCGAGGAACCGAGCCTGACCGCCTTCCCGGCGATCTCGGGGCTCGCGGGGGCGATCTACGTGGTGCTCCTGCTGGGCGGGGCCGTCGTGGTCGCGGGACCGGACTCGGGACCGATCCTGTACGCCGCGCTGTTCGCGACGTACCTCGGGACCTCCTTCGTCGCCGCCTTCTTCTCGGCGGCGCTGACCTACAACGCCCGCGAGGTGTTCGAGGGACGGGACCCGACCCTCTCGGAGGGGATGGCCGCCGCCTGGCGCAACAAGCGGACGCTGTTCGCCTGGGCGCTGCTCTCGGCGACGGTCGGGACGGTGTTGCGGGCGATCGAGAGCGCCGACAACCCGGTCGCGGACGTCGTCTCGGCGCTGTTCAGCGTCGCCTGGGGGATCCTCACGTACTTCGTCGTCCCGGTGATCGTCTTCGAGAACGTCTCCGTCCGGGAGACGTTCGAGCGGTCCGGACGGACGTTCAAGCAGACCTGGGGTGAGACCGCGGGTGCGAGCTTCGGCGTCGGTCTGGTGACGGTACTGTTCACGCTGGTCGGGCTGGCGGTCGCGGCGGTCGTGTTCTTCGGCTTCGGGGGCGCCGCCGGCGGGATCGGCGGTCTCGCCGTCGCCGTTCTGGTGGTGCTGGGCGCATACCTGGTGGGGTCGGCGCTGGGCAGCATCGCCAAGGCCGCGCTGTACGTCTACGCCGTCGACGGTCGCCGTCCGAACCAGTTCGAGGACGTCGACTTCGCCGGCGCGACCGCCTGACGGTCTCTCCGGATCCGCGACGGGACGGGACCACCCCATGGGGTGGAGACCACGGCGCCGGCGACCGCGAGCCCCCGGACCCTGACGCGGTCACGGGCCGCTCACAGGACCCCGTCGGGACCGGCCTCGAACTCCCCGCGAGCGGGCTCGGGGACGTACCCCGCCAGATCGACGTCGTCGAGGGTCACCCGCTCGCCGCGCTCCGCCGCCAGGTACGATGCCGCGACCAGTTCCGACACCTGGAGCCCGTCGTGGAGGTCCTCCCGGGCGTTCCGTCCGGCCCGGAACGCGTCGACGACGTGTTCGTTCTGGTCGAGGTAGCCGTAGGTCGATCCCTCCTGGGGGAGCACCGGCATCGACCCCCGGTCGGCCTCCTGCTTCTCGACCACGTAGCCGGCGTCCTCGGCGGCCCGGTCGGAGAAGAACACCGTGGTCCCCGACTCCAGGGTGTCGATCCGGCCGGAGTACTCCGGGCCGAGCAGTTCGATCGTGATCCGCAGTCCGGAGCCGACGAAACACCAGGAGTTGGTCGCCTCGCCGACCACTAACTCCCCGTCGGGCGTCTCGTAGAACACCGACGCCGAGGCGTAGTCCTCGGCGGGCGACCCGCGGTAGTCGACGTCGTACTCCTCGGCCAGCTCGTCGGCGTACCCCTCGCGGCCCCACTTCAGCGTCGAGAGGTCACACGACACGGCCACGGGCTCCAGGTCGCCGGCGTCCTCGTCGGGCGCCGACAGCAGGTGGCGGTTGACCTCGTGGGAGTGACACATCATGTCGCTGGCGACGCCCCCGCCCTGGCGCTCGCCGTCCCAGAACCACCCGGAGTGGGGGCCGGAGTGCTCCTCGGCCGAGCGGGCGAGGTAGGGCCGTCCCGACCCCTCGGCGGAGTCCCACAGCAGTTCCCGGGTGCGCTCGACGCCGGGCATGTACACCTGGTTCTCCAGGTAGGCGTGGTGCAGGCCGGCGCCCTCGACCAGGTCGACCACCTCGCGGGCCTCGTCGACGGTGCGGGCGAGGGGTTTCTCGACGGCCACCCCTTCGAGTTCCGCCCGGCCCTGCTCTACCTCCTCGACGACCGCCGCGACGGTGTCGACGCGGACGTCGTTGGGCGGGGTGACCCACACCGCGTCGACCGCCTCGTCCCGGACCAGTTCGCGGACGTCGTCGGTGGCGAAGGGGTCCATGCCGGCCTCCCGGAGGTCCGCGGCGACGGTCTCGGCCTTCTCGACGGTCGGGTTCATCACGCCCTCGACGTCGGCGTCGCGGATCCGCTCGAAGGTCGGGGCGTGGAACGTGCTCGTAATGAAGCCGGCGCCGACGAAGCCGACGCCGAGTCTGTCGGACATGGCGTGGGGCTGGGCGGCCCCCGTCAAAAGTCTGTCTCGGCCGGTCCCGACGGTCGGCCTACAGGTCCGCCGAGCGCGACTCCGAGCGTTCGGCGACCTCCTCGGCGGTGACCTCCCGGCCCAGTTCGTCCGAGAGGTAGATCCCCTCCATCACGCGCATGGAGTTGAGCGCTATCTCGCCGGTGGGGATCGGGTCGACAGCCCCGCGGACCGAGTCGACGAAGTGGCCGAACTGGTCGTGTCGGTCGGCGACGTCGTAGCCCGTCTCCCCCTCGATGAGCCCCTGGCGGCGCTCGTACTCGTCGACGTCGACCTCGACGGTGGTCTCGTAGTCCTCCATCGTGGTCAGGAACTCGAGCGGGTCGAAGGCCAGCCCGCCCTGGCTGCCCACCAGCACGCCCCGCTCGTCGGGCTTGTAGGCGTGCCAGGCGGCCTGGATCTCCAGTCGGGTGCCGTCGGCCAGCCGCGCCGCCCCCGTGCCGGCGTCCTCGACGTCGTAGCCCGACTCGGCGAGTCGCTCGTCGTACACCTCGGCGTTGTCACCCGTCAGTTCGGGCGCGGTGCTGTCGCCGTGGTAGGTGAACGTCTGCCCGTTGACCCGCTCGACGTCGGGGTTGCCCATCAGGTAGAGCATCCGACCGATCTCGTAGGTGCCGATGTCGAAGACGGGGCCGCCGCCCGCGGACTCCTTCGAGACGAACGAGGGGGTGCCGTAGCCGTCGACGTACGGGCGGCCGCGCCGGCGCGAGTACACCGACCGGGCGAACGACACCTCGCCCAGCCGGCCGGCCTCGACGAAGGACTCGGCGGCGAACGTCGAGTCCTCGAAGATGTACATGTTCTGGACGCCCAGGCGCCTGTCGGCCTCGTCGGCGGCCGCCATCATCCGCTCGGCGTCGGCGTAGCTGCCGGCCAGGGGCTTCTCACAGAAGACGTGGGCGCCGGCGTCGAACGCGTCGACCGCCATCGGCTCGTGGAGGTTGTTGTGGACACAGACGCTCACGACGTCGGGCGACTCCGCGTCGAGCATCTCCCGGTAGTCGGTGTAGGTCGCCGGGACGTCGAGGTCGGCCGCCAGCGACGCCGCGGCGTCCTCGTCGACGTCGGCGACGGCGACGACGCTCGCGTTCTCCACGTTCCGGTACGCCTTCGTGTGTTTCCGGCCGCGGTTGCCCGCGCCGATGATCCCGATAGTGACAGTCATGATAGGTCCCGCCGGCGCGCCGGCGTGCGATAGCGACAGGCAGCGCGGCTGCCCGAATAAAACCGTCGATGACCGCCGGGACGACCGATAACGAACCCGACAGGAGCCGGCCGTGCCGACGGACGCCGTCGACGGCGACAGCCCCGTGTGACCGAGGACGGAAGGACTGCCCCGGGAGACCGAGGACGGATCTATGCGGCCGAGGACGGAACGACGGACCGACGCCTCTCTGCGGGACGGGAAAGCGCATCGCGGCGGCGGAAGAGAAAACCGAGCGCGTCGGTCGAGCGGGTCGGGAGTACCGCGTCGGAGACGGACGGCGACGGATCGGGCCTACCTCACATCGCGCCGCCCATACCGCCCATACCGCCCATGCCGCCCATGCCGCCGCCGGGGCCGCCGGCGCCCTCGTCGACGTCCTGGTCGGTCGAGAGGTCGCCGGCGGAAATGATGTCGTCGATCTTCAACACGAGGTTGGCGGCCTCGGCGGCCGAGGCGATCGCCTGGCTCTTGGCGTGGGCCGGCTCGACGACGCCCGCCTCGTAGGTGTCGCGCACGTCGCCGGTGAACACGTCCAGGCCGGCCCGCACCTGGCCGTCCTCGTGGGCGGCCCGCAGGTCGACCAGCGAGTCGATCGGGTCGAGGCCGGCGTTCTCGGCCAGCGTCCGCGGGATCAGCTCCAGCGCGTCGGCGAAGGCCTCGACGGCCAGCTGCTCGCGGCCCTCGACGCCGTCGGCGTAGTCGCGCAG
>CAZMWG010000204.1:0-4670 GCA_964569925.1 uncultured Halobacteriales archaeon
GGTGGGTGTGCATCCCCGAGCCGTTGATCCGCGGGATCGGCTTGGGCATGAACGTCGCGTGCAGGTCGTGCTGTGCGGCGATGGCCCGCACGACCGACCGGAACGTCGCCACGTTGTCGGCCGTCGTCAGCACGTCGTCGTACTTGAAGTCGATCTCGTGCTGGGACTGGGCGACCTCGTGGTGGGAGGCCTCGACGTCGAAGCCCATCTCCTCCAGCCCGTAGATGATGTCACGCCGGACGTCGCTGGCGAGGTCCTTGGGCGCGAGGTCGAAGTAGCCGCCGGTGTCCGAGAACTCCGTCGTCGCGCGGCCGTTCTCGTCCTCCTCGAACAGGAAGAACTCCGGCTCCGGGCCGGCGTTGACGGTGTAGCCAAGGTCGTCGGCCCGGGCCAGGGCGTCCTTCAGGATCCGCCGCGGGTCGCCCGAGAACGGCTGGCCGGTGCTGGTGTCGTGGATGTCACAGATCAGCCGGGCGCTCTGGCCGCCGTCCAGGTCGTCCTTGTTGCGCCAGGGGAGTACGGCGAACGTCTCCGGATCGGGCTCCAGACGCATGTCCGACTCCTGGATCCGGACGAAGCCGTCGATCGAGGACCCGTCGAAGTAGATCCCCTCCGTGAACGCCTTCTCGGCCTGGTCGGCCGTGATCGAGACGTTCTTGACCGTCCCCAGGATGTCCGTGAACTGCAGTCGCAGGAAGTCGACGTTCTTCTCGTCGATCTCGTCGAGCACGTCCTCCGCCGCCTCCGAGAGTTCGCTTGTCATCTTTAGCCACCGGCAAAGAGAGTCCCCTATACTAAAACCCTGCCCCTTTCAGCAAAGATTCCGTCCCCGACATGTATTTCTGAACGCCCGTAAAATTCTAATCCCCAGGGTCCGTCTCCGAGGGTAGTGACGTACGAAAATCTCGATCGGAAGCTGGTGAACGCGCTGCTGGGCGACGGACGGGCCAGCCTTCGCAGCCTCGCGGAGGACCTGGACGTCTCGGTCACGACCGTCTCGAACCACCTCTCGACGCTCGAGGAGGACGGGATCATCCGCGGCTACACCCCCAAGGTCGACTACGGCGCCCTGGGGTACGACGTCACCGCGATCCTCCAACTCAAGGTCGAGGGGTCGGCGCTGCCGGAGGTCACCGACTCGCTCCAGGAACACAAACAGATGGTCACAGTCTACGAGGTGACCGGCGACTACGACGTCATCGCGATCGGCAAGTTCACCGACACCGACGACATGAACGCCGAAATAAAGGAACTGCTCACCGACCCCGAGATCCGGGAGTCGAACACGAGCGTGGTGCTCAACCCCGCGAAGGAACACGAACAGTTCCGCCTCGACGTCCCCGAGTGACCGACGGCCCCGGACGCCGACGGCTCGATCCCTGGCGGTCTCGACCGCTCTCCTGACGACGACCTCGCCCGCGAGCGCCGCGGCCCGGTCTCCCGTGTCGTGTGGCTCGGACTCCCGTGTCACCCTCTCCCGAGGCGGGCGCGATCCCGAAGATACTTGACTGACCGATCAGTCAGTTAGACCGATGCGGGTCCCCCTTCAGCACCGCGTCCGTCCCCCGTGGAGGGCCGACGGGTGAGCGACCGTCGCCTCCGCGACCGGGTGAGCGCGGTGTTTCGTGGCCAGGACGAACTCGACCTGACGAGTGGCTCCATCGCCGAGCCGCTGTTCTACCTCTCCCTGCCGATCATCGTCACCAACCTCCTGCAGGTGGCGTACAACATCGCCGACACCTTCTGGCTGGGCCAGTACAGCACGGAGGCGCTCGCGGCGATCACCTTCTCGTTCCCGATGATCTTCTTTCTCATCTCGCTGGGACTGGGCATCTCCGTCGCGGGGAGCGTGCTCGTCGCCCAGCACACCGGCGCCGGCGAGCACGAGCGCGCCGAGTACGCCGCCTCGCAGGTGCTGTCGTACTCGCTGATCGCCGCCGTCCTGCTGGGCGGGACCGGCTTCCTGTTCGTCGAGGAGTTCCTCCGCCTGATCGGCGCCGCCCCGTCGGTGTTGCCGGCGGCGGCGGGCTACCTCCGGATCGTCTCGCTGGGCCTGGTGTCGATCTTCGGGTTCATCGTGTTCACCTCGCTGATGCGCGGGGCCGGCGACACGATCACCCCCATGCTCGTGATGTTCGGCACCGTCGTGTTGAACGTCGCGCTGGACCCGTTCCTGATCTTCGGCGTCGGGCCGCTCCCGAGGATGGGCGTCGAGGGCGCGGCGGTAGCGACCGTCTTCTCGCGCGGGCTCGCGGCACTGTTCGGGATCGGGATCCTGCTCCGCGGGGACCGTGGAGCCTCGATCGACCCCCGCAAGATGGTGCCGGACCTCTCGTATCTCGGCAAGATCGCCCGCCTGGGCGGCCCCTCCTCCGTCGAGGTGACCGCCCGGTCGATCTCGGTCAACGTCATGCTCGCGGTCGTCGGGACCTTCTCCGTCCCGGTGGTCGCCGCCTTCGGCGTCGGCGTGCGGATCTTCTCGCTGATCTTCATGCCGGCGATCGCCGTCGACCGCGGCGTCGAGACGATGACCGGCCAGAACATCGGCGCCGGCGAGCCCGACCGCGCCGCGCGGGCCAACCACTTCGCCGCGAAGGCCTCGTTCGTCGTGCTGGCGGTGCTGGGCGTGGTGGTCTTCTTCGCCGCGCCGACCGTGGTCGGCGTCTTCGACGACAACCCCGAGGTGGTCCGCGTGGGCGCGGACTTCCTCCAGTGGGTCGCCCCCACGTTCGGGTTCATCGGG
This sequence comes from uncultured Halobacteriales archaeon, assembly GCA_964569925.1. Classification (GTDB taxonomy): domain Archaea; phylum Halobacteriota; class Halobacteria; order Halobacteriales; family Haloarculaceae; genus CAZMWG01. The sequence goes on from CAZMWG010000204.1 coordinate 2,744, forward strand.
GTGCTCCGTGCCTACTCCGGCGGCTTCCGTGGCGCCGGTCGCACGCTCACCGCCGCGACCATCGTCGTCCTGATGCTGTGGGTGGTCCGGATCCCGGTGGCGCTTGCGGCCTCCCGCGTCGTCGACGTCTCGACGCTCGCGGTGAACCTGCCGGTCGTCGGGACGGTCTCCGGGGAGTCTCTCGCCGGCGGCGTCATCGACCGGGCGCTCGCGGTCGACCTGCAGGAACGGGGCATCTGGTTCGCGTTCGCCGTCTCGAACACCCTCGGCGCGATCATCGCGACCGGGTGGTTCCTCCGGGGCGGGTGGCGGGACACGGACCCCGTCGACGACCCGTCGGCCGCGCCCGCGGACGACTGACCGTCGGGCCGACGCCGTCGCCGGCGCCGCCGGGGGAGAAGAAGTCGGGGTCGGCCGGCCGTTCAGCGCCGCCGGAGCAGGGTCGAGACCACGAACAGGGCGCCGATCGCCGCCTCGATGCTGAAGCCGGGGCCCGAGCCCGCCGTCGTCGTGGTCGCGGCGCCGCCGGTCGTCGAGTCGCCCGTCCCCGCGGTCGAACCGCCGTCGTCGCCCGCCGAGCCGCCGTCGCCGGTCGCCCCTCCGTCACTCGTCGAGCCCTCGCCGGACCCGCCGTCCTCCGTGGCCGTCGGCGTCGCCGTGGGGGTCGCGACGGTCACCGTTCCGTCCTCGACCGCCGGTCGGACCCGGCCGCCGTCGTCGTCGTCGACCTGCCCCGCTCGCACCGTCACGCCCGTCGAGCCCGGTTCGACCCCGCGGACGTCGAGGGTCGCCAGCGTCACGTTCTCGGCGCCGGCGACGGTCTCGTTCGAGAGGTCGCTGCCCTCGAGGTCGACCGTCAGGCCGTCGGACCCGATCGCCGGCTCCGTGGTCGGCCGGTGCCGGTCGGGGTAGCTCGCGCCGACGATCTCCGCGGCGCCGGGCGACTCTAAGGCCACCGTCACCCGGAAGCCGGCGAGACCGTTCGGGAACTCGTCGGCCGCCAGCCGGACCGTCCCGTTCTCGCCGGGCGCGACGGTCGTGTCGCCGACCGACAGCGTGGCGTTCGGGGCCGACTGTCCGGCGACGTTCGCCGCGCCGACCGTGACCGCGAGCGCGGCCAGACAGGTCAGGGCGAGCGCCGCGGCGGCCGGGCGTCGGGTTCCTCGGGCCATCGGTGCCTCAGACCTCCTCGTACAGTTCGACCACGTCGTCGAAGTCGAGCTTCCCGTTGTCGTTGAAGTCGTACGCCGAGGCGTTCAGCCGGACGGCGTCCGAGTTCATCGCCTCGAACAGCAGGACGACGTCGTCGTAGTCCACCCGGCCGTTGCCGTTGACGTCCTCGAACTCCGCGTCGCCGTCGGGGTCGGTCGGCGGGCCGGCGGCGCCGGGCACCCGCGGCGGACCGACCACGACGAGGCCGGTGCGGGCCTCGGCCGCGATGTCGTCCCCGCTCTCGTCCTCGGCGCGGTGGGCCGACAGTTCGACGTCGGTAGTGCCGGTGGCGGTGCCACGGACCGACAGTTCGGCCAGCGTGACGTCGGTCGAGCCGGGCTGGACCGACCGGTCGACGTCGGTGACCCGCAGCGTCGCCTGCGAGCCGTCGTCGGCGATCGACAGCTTCGTGAGTCCCAACGCGTCCGGGAAGTCGACGTCCGCGATCCTGGCCACATCGGGGTCGGTCAGCGAGACGGTGATCTCGGCGCCCGACAGCCCCGCCGGCGCGCCGTTCATCCGGAGCCGCGCGGTGCCGGTGGCGCCCGAGCCGACCGCCAGCGAGTCCACGTCGACCACGACGTTGGGCCGGTAGACGTACAGCCCGTCGTTGGGGTACGAGCGGGCGGGGCCGCCGAAGCCGTCCTCACAGCACAGCACCCGGCCGTCCCGCATCGTGTACACGTTGTCGATGTTGCGCAGCGCGTCGTCGGCG
>CAZMWG010000205.1:0-4555 GCA_964569925.1 uncultured Halobacteriales archaeon
CGCCATCTTCTCGTAGGCCACCTCGCGGGGGAGCAGTTTCAGCCCGCAGTCGGGCGAGATCGTCAGCCGCTCGGGCGGGACCACCTTCAGCCCCTGGCGGATGTTGCGCTTGATCTGCTCGACCGACTCCACCTCCGCGGTGTGGTTGTCGACGACGCCCAGCGCCAGGTCGAGCGTGAACTCGGGCTCCCGGAAGACGTCGATCTGCTCGTAGTCGCCGTTGGTCAGTTCCAGGTCCAGTTCGTCGACCGGGTAGTCGAGCACCTCGGGGTAGATCCGCGAGTAGTCGCCGTAACAGACGTGCAGCCCGATCCGGACGTCCTCGGGGATGTCCTCGACGATGCGTTCGAGACACTCCCCGACGATGGCGTGGTCGTCGGGCGTGGTCGCCAAGGCGGGCTCGTCGATCTGAATGTAGCGGGCGCCCGCCTCCACGAGCGCCTCGATCTCCTCGTTGACCAGGTCGGCCAGGTCGTAGGAGAGCGCCTCGTCGTCGTCGTAGGCCTCGTTGAACGTCCAGTTGGCCAGCGTGTACGGCCCCGTGATCGGCACCTTCACCGGGCTGTCGGCGACGTCGCTGGTGAACTCGTACTCCGAGACCAGCCACTCCTCGTCGTAGCCCACCTCGTCGACGACGCTCGGCTTGTCGAAGTAGTTGTGGCCCCACACCTTCACGCGGCCGTTGAACTCGTAACCCTCGATCCGGTGGGCGAAGTACTCCACCATCTCCTTGCGCCGCATCTCGCCGTCCGAGACGACGTCCAGGCCGGCCCGCTCGTGTTCCTCCGTGATCAGCCGCGAGGCGTCGTCCTTTGCCTCCTCCCACTCGCCGGCGTCGAAGTCGGCGTCCTCGTCCTCGAACAGTTCGCGAGCGCGGTCCAGCCACTTGGGCTTCTTGTAGCTGCCGACCACCGTCGTCAGCAGGAAGTGGTCGTTGTCGTGGCCCTCGGGGCGGAACTGTTCGCGCGTCATGCCGTCACCTCCGTCCGGGTCGCCGCGCCCAGCGCGTCCAGCTTCTCGCCGAACTTGCCCGACGGCAGGTAGAACGTCGGCGAGGTCACCGTCGCGTAGACGGTCTCGAAGTCGGTGAACGTGTTGTCCAGCGCCCACTCGACGCGCTCGTCGATCTCCTCGGGGCTCTCGACGAGCGTGTTCCGGCCGTCGACGACCCCGAACGCGACCGCGTCCGTACAGCCGTACTCGTTGATCGCGTAGAGGTTCTCCTCGTGGTCGCTGACCAGGTCGAACCCGACCGCGTCGACGTCGGCGTCCAGCAGGTGGGCGTACACCTTCTCGTCGATCCCGCCCTCGCCCCCGTGGGACTCCCAGTAGGTGTGGACGACCGTCTCGGCGTCGGTCGCGCTCGCGACGGTGTCGACCGCCTCGCTCGCGCGCTCGTCGGCGCCGTCGCCCGGCGGGGACTCGATCAGCGACGGCTCCAGCAGGAACAGCCGGTCCGCCTCCAGCCGGCTCGCCTCCTCTGCCAGAAAGTCCGCCACGGCCGACAGGAGGGCGGCGTCGTCGCCGTAGTGCTCGTCGCGGGCCAGGTCCGCGAGTGTGTACGGGCCGGGCAACACGCCGGCGGGGTCGCCGACGTGTTCGGCCGCCGTGGCCAGGTCCGCCGCGACGTCGCCGGTCGCCTCGAGGGCGCCGGTCACCGTCGGCTCCCGGTAGAAGTTGTTGTTGTCGTAGTAGCGGACGATGCCGCCGGTCTCGACCGCGTCGGCCACCGACAGCGGGTGGGCGAGCATGTCGTCCCAGCGCGACTGGCCCTCCACGACCACGTCCAGTCCGGCCTCGACCTGCCGGTCGAGCAGCGCCGTCCGGGCGCGGTCGTAGGCCGCCGCGACCTCCGGGCCCTCGTCGCCGTCGATCAGCCCCCCTTTCTGTCGTCCCTTCAGGTCCGCGAGTTCGTCCTTGGCCCGGTCGGGCAACGGGAACAGACCGGGCGTCGCCGAGAGTACCTCCGTCATCGCTCCGACGTAGGATATACCGCGGTTTAATATTTCCTATCCACTCTGATGCGCACGAGTTATGTCCGGCACCCGAGATCGAGCACCACGAGCGTCTCGAAGGGGTGGGACCGCTCGGCGACGACCTCGCCGGCCAGACCCCGGTCGCGGGCGTACGCCCGGACGGCGTCGACGTCGGTCAGCGAACTGACCAGCAGGAGGACCCGGCCGCCGGGCGCCAGCACCCGGGCGACGTCGTCGAGGAACGGTTCGACGACCGCGCGGCCGTCCTCGCCGCCGGAGAGGGCCCGCTCCATCCAGTCGTCCCACCCGTGGTCCGGGTCGGTCGGAAGGTACGGCGGGTTGAACGTCACGGCGTCGAACGGGCCACGGAAGGGGTCGAGCAGGTCTCCCCGGACGACCCGGAGCCCCGCCTCGCGGGCCCGCCGGCAGGCCAGCGGGTTCAGGTCCGAGCCGACGACGTTCGCGCCGGCGTCGTCGAGCGCCGCGGCGACGTAGCCCGATCCGGTGCCGACGTCGAGCACCCGCTCGCCCGGCCCGACGGCCTCGCGGGCGGCCGTCGCCAGCAGGTGTGAGTCCTCCGCCGGGTCGTACACCGCCGGCGTGTCCCGGCGCTCGGCCAGCGACGGGCGGCCGGTCCCGGCCTCCTCGCCGCCGTCCGGGCTCCCGGGCCCGTGGTCGTGCTCACCCATCGGGCTCGCCGACCTCCCAGGCGAGCGTCGCCAGGTCGGCGAACTCCGCGGGGGTCACGTTCCCCGCCCGCCGGCTCATCAGCGCCTCGTCGGCGGCGTCGACGACGGCGTCGGGGTCGCCCAGCCCGGAGATGTGGGCGGTGTTACGGACGGCGTTGCGCATCGTCTTCCGGCGCTGGGTGAACACCGCCTTCAGGAAGGCGAGGAAGAAGTCGTCGTCGGGCACCTCGTAGTCGGGGTCCCGTGGCGTCGTCCGGACGACGGCGCTGTCGACGCGGGGCCGCGGGTCGAACGCCTCCGGGGGCACCGGCTCGACGATCTCCGTCTCCGCGTGGTGGCCCGCGGCGACCGACAGCCGGCCGTAGTCGTCGTCCCCGGGTTCGGCGACCAGCCGGTCGGCGAACTCCCGCTGGAAGGTGAGCACCAGCGGCCGCCCGCGAGAGAGCAGGCGGAAGGCGATCTCCCCGGAGATGCCGTAGGGCAGGTTCGACACCGAGGCGTCGAACGGCGGCAACTCGACTTCGAGGGCGTCGCCCTCGATCACGGTCAGCCGACCGGCCTCGATCGCGTCGGCGAACTCCTCGCGGAGGAAGGCGGCGAGATCGGGGTCGCGCTCGACTGCGACGACCTCGTCGGCCGTCGCGAGCAGCCGGTCGGTCAGGGCGCCGGTGCCGGCGCCGACCTCCAGTATCCGGACCGGTCGGCGGTCCGGGGCGGACTCGGGGTCGAACCCGGGACCGGCGTCGCGATCGGAGCCCGGGTCCCCGACGAGGTCCTCGGGCAGGTAGCCGGGCAGTCGGTCGAGCACGCGGTCGTCGACGAGGAAGTGCTGGTCCTCGTCCGGGTCGCCCCGCACGCCCGCCCGGCGGCGCAGCGCGTCCGGGTCCCGGCCCCCGCCCCAGTCGCTCATTCGTCCTCGCGGCGCGCGAAGATGCGGTACTTCAGGTCCTCCTCGCGGAGCTCCTCGAGGATCCGCTCGACGAGCACCTCCTCGGGGCTGTGGAGGCCGTCGACCCGCTCGCGGAGGTCGTCGAAGCTCCCGAAGGGCTCCCGTTTGCGCTCGTCGAGGATCGTGTTGCGCAGCTTCTTGCCGATGCCGGGCAGCAGGTTGAGCTGGTGGAGCCGGAGCGTGATCGGCTGGGCCTCGTTGTAGAAGTCGACGAACCGGTCGGTCTCGGCCTCCACTAGCTCCTCGACGGCGTACTCCAGTTCCGACCCGGCGCCGCCGGTGAGGTCGTCGTGGTCGATCTCGTGGGCGTCGCCGATCGCCTCCAGGGTGACGCGGTCGCCGATCGAGACGTCGTCGGCCGTGACGATCACCTCGAACAGCCGGAACTCCTCGACCCCGAGGGCGTACGCGAGGGGTTCCTTCTGGTACTGGGGACGGTCGTCCTCGCTGCGACCGTGGGGGAGAAAGTCGAGGACGACGGCGTCGGTGCCGTCCTCGGCGCTCTCGCGGTCTGTCATACGGACAGGTAGACCCAGCGACCACTTAACGACGGGGGTCGACCCCCCGGCGGCGCCGCCGGGGGGCGATCCGGATCGCCGGGCGCGAAGCCGGTCGGTCCGGCCGTCCTGCCCTCGTCGGAGACGGTCACGAACTCGACGGCACGCTCGTCGTCGCAGGCGGTCAGTCGCCGGCGGCCCCGCCGGCCGAGCGCGTCTCGGCGCGCACCCGCTCGACGGCGTCGCCGACGTCGGCACCGGCGTCGGCCGCCCGTTCGAGCACCACGTCGGCCATCAGCGGCTCCGTGCCGACCGCGCCGGAGTACCAGATCCGCCGTCCGTCGACCTCGGCCGGGGTGTCCCAGCCGGTCCGGTAGTCGTCGGTCAGCCCCATGTCCTCCGGGATGTCCTCCTGGGTGTGGTAGCCGTCGGCGACGAACAGCG
>CAZMWG010000206.1:0-4526 GCA_964569925.1 uncultured Halobacteriales archaeon
CGGCCCGGACCGACCGTGACGCCGGCGAGTGGCTCCGACCGGGACGGATCCCGCCGCGGACGCCGCCACAGGCCGGACACGCCGTGAGTGGACGAGCCGATCTCGGCGAGGGGTGATCGATCGACCCGGACTTCGAGCCGTCTCCGGCGGGACTCCGCCGACGATCGCATCCGTGCCCTTCCGATAGTACCCGGTGTGCGTGTCCCGTTCGTCCCGGTCCCCCGAGGGGACGGCGGTCCGGCGTCCGGCGGTTCGACGCCGCGTCCGGATCGTCCCGCCGTCGGGCGGAAAATGACAGAGACCGAGTGATTCAAGTCGAAACGATAAGACAGTCTGATACGAATGACCGCAGGTGGCGACGGGGACGACGCGACGAGCGGGCGCCGCGGCCGGACGCCCCGGGCGCTGGTACACAAGCAGATCCTGGAGGAAGCCGAGGCCGACCCGGACGCCTCGGTGGCCGCCATCGCCGAGGCGGTGAGCGGCGCGACCCCGGACCTCGTCGAGGACGTGCTGGAGGAGTACGGCGATCCGGGCGCCGACGAGGCCGACGACGAGTCGGACGGGACCGGCGACGACGCCGGGGAGAGCGGAGAGCCGTCCGGGAACGTGGAGTCGTCCGGGAACGGCGAGAGCGCCGGGGTGGCCTCGGACCCGGAGACGTCCGCCGAGACGGCGACGACCGGGGCGCCGACCGAGGAGGCGGACGGGACCTCCGCCGAGGAGGGTGAAGAGAACGTAGCGAACGCGGAGGGCGCGGCGAGCGCGGCGGACGTGGAGCACGCGGCCGGCCCAGAGGGCGCGGCGAGCGTGTCCCCGCCCGGTCGGACGGAGACCGGGTCCGGGGTGGAGACGACGGACCTGTCGGACGGATCGAGCGGGGCGTCGCCGGCCGAGCGCGTTCCGGGTCCCGACGAACTGTCGGAGCGACAGTTGCGGGTGATCCGTGCCATCGCGCGCCGGCCCGAGGCGACACAGTCCGCCATCGCCGAGGAACTGGACGTGAGTCGGGCGACGGTCTGGAAGCGACTCGACGACCTCGACGGGTTCGAGTGGTCGGAGCGGGTCGCCTTTGTCCGGGAGGTGTTCGGCGACGTCCCCGGGCCGGATCTCAGGGGCTCGTCGTCCGACGGCGCCAGCGACGGCGCTGCGGCCGTCGACGGCGGCGAGCACCGCTCGGGAGCGGACCCGACGATCGACGGGGCCGGGGCCGACGATCGGACGGCAGAGAGCGGTCGGGGCGTCGGTGCCGGCGAGGTCGCGGGGCTGGCCGAGCGCGTGGACGACCTGTCGGACCGCGTCGACGCCCTGGCCGAGGCGGTCTCGGCCGACGGGTCCGTCGCCGGCCGTGGGGGTCGAGCGACCGACAGCGGGGCGACGACGGCGGGCGGGCCGTCACCGGAGAACGGGGAGCCTGGGTCGATGGCCGTCGGACTGGATGGCGCCGCGGCCGACCCCGAACTCGTCCACAAGGTCGCCCACGCCTGTCTCGAGGCCGACTACGTCTCCCGTGAGGAGGAACTGGCGCTGTTGCGGGCGCTGCTCGGTGGCCGCACGGACTGAACGGACGCGGCGGTCCACCGACCCTGTCGTTCTCTCGTCGGTACCCGTCGATCGGCGGCTCAAGTTTCTGGAGTAAGTGATGTGGCCGTTCGACCACGGTCACAGCATCGTCCGGAGGTGCCTCTTCGTCGGCTTCCGCCGGCAGCACGAGGCGAGTCTCTCCGGGTCGGGATCTGCACACGGAACATACGACCCGAGCGCGGCAGCAGCACCATCGAGGACGGCTGGTGCGCTCGATCAGTAGTTAATGTCGGGAGAGCGTTCCCGCATATTCTCGGCCGCAACCGGATCGTAGGTGACAACGGTAGCGCCGCGTTCCTGTAGTCCCTCGATGACGGCAATCGCACGCGAGTCCCGGATATCGTCGGTGCCTGGTTTGAACGCGAGCCCGAGCATGGCGACTCGCTCTCCCGAAACATCGATGTGGTCGTCCATGAGCGAGAGGAGTCGATCCGGTTGCCGGTCGTTCACCTCGACTGCAGCGCGAAGCATCGCAGGGTCGTACTCACGCTCCTGCGCAGCAGCTGTGATCGCAGCAACGTCCTTTCCGAAGCAGGACCCGCCCCAGCCGAGACCACTACGAAGGAATCGTTCGCTGATGCGGTCGTCGAGACCGATGGCGTCGGCGACCTCGTAGGCGTCGATACCGTGTTCCTTGCAGATGTTCCCGATGTCGTTGATGGGTGAGACCTTCGTAGCGAGGAAACTGTTGTTCGCGTACTTGATCATCTTTGCAGTCCACGTGTCCGTTTCCACGACTGGTGCGTCCGTCTTCGAGAAAAGCGGTTGGAAGACATCGTACATATCGGCGAGCGCTCGGTCGTCGTCGGGGACAGTGTGCCGCGGTGTATCGCCGACGGTAGCCGCGTCGCCGAACGCGACACGCCCGTCGGCCCCGAAGGCCGACGGTTCACTCCCCGGCGAGCAGACTGAAGAAAAACGACGTGAACACCACCTGCACCCCGAGGACGATGGCGGTGAAGGCGGCCATGTTCACGGGCACGACGGGCAACGTCGCGGCCCCGCCGGCGAGCCACGACAGCAACGCGTTCGCGGTGAACCCGGCGCCGGCACCCAGCAACACCAGCCCGGCGGTCGCCCCGTGTTCGAGCCGGAAGCTTTCGAGCAGCCAGCCGGTGACCGACCCGTCGGGCGTCCGGATCGGGTCGGCCGCGATCGACCCCAGCACCGCGAAGCTACCGACCTGAAAGCCCGTCAGCGTCAGCAGACTCCCCGCGATGGCCGAGTTCGTCCCGAACCGCAGCCCCGCGACCGGCACCCCGGCGACCGACAGCCCCAGCAACGCGACGCCGAGCGCTCCGAGGACGAGTCCGGGCAGCGAGAACAGGTAGTCCGGCGCGTGAACCAGCATGAACCGGACGTGACGCCACCCGTCCTGGAAGGAGTCGAGCGTCGCCTCCCCCTCGCGCTCGTGGTAGGTGATCGGCACCTCCTCGATCGTGAGGTCGGCCTCGCCGGCGGCCATGATCATCTCGCTGGCGAACTCCATCCCGGTCGAGGACAGCTCCAGGTCGGCCAGGATCTCCCGCCGGAACACCCGGAAGCCGCTGTGAGCGTCCGAGACGCCGGCGTCGTAGAAGGCGTTGAGAAACCGCGTGAGAAGCGGGTTGCCGACGTGTTCGTGCAACGGCGGCATCGCGCCGTCCTCGATCGTCCCGCCCAGCCGGTCGCCCATGCAGATGTCGGCCCGCCCGGACCGCACCGGCTCCAGCAGTCGCGGCAGTTCGGCGAAGTCGTAGGTGGTGTCGGCGTCGCCCATCACCACGTACTCGCCCCGGGCGCGGGCGAAGCCGTACCGGTAGGCGTAGCCGTAGCCCGGCTCGTCGGGTGTGACCACCCGGGCGCCCATCCGCCGCGCGATCGCCGGGGTCCGGTCGGTCGAGGAGTCGCTGACCACGATCTCGGCCGACAGCCCGAGCTCCTCGACGGCCCGATAGATCCGCCGGATGCAGTGTTCGATACCCGCTTCCTCGTTCAGCGTCGGGAGCACGAAGCTCAACGCCGGTTGCTGGTCGCCGTCCTCGGTGATCAGGAGATCCGAGCCCGGCTCCGCCGTCGCCCCTGGTCCCGTGTCGGTGCCGTCGGTTACTGATGCCATGTGTGATCCGTTCGCCGCTCGCCGCCGCGGCCCGGACGCCGGCCGGTCTCCGTCACCACGCCGTCGTCCCGGTCGCCCCGGGCCTGCTCGCCGTCGCGGTCGGTGCCCCTCGACGGACAGCTCGCACCGACCGCCCACCTCGGCTCGCCGCTCACGAGCGTAGTGAAAACGTACCGAGACTTATAGCTAGTGGATACCGGTCGGTAACCACCGCCTTCGATCGTGACACTCCCGGGTCCGTCTCCACGTCCCGTCGGTCGCTCCGTCGGCGATTCGGGGGCCCGACCCCTTCGCGATCGGACCCGTCGACGTTCGAGTACCCCGCCGATCCTCCCACTTCCCCGACAGGTGGGGAACCGGACGTCGCGGGCGACGACGGACGCCGGAGCCGGTGTCCCGGCCGAGGCGAACGCGAGGTCGCGCTCGTCCGGACTGGGGGGACCGGATGGCGCCGTACGGGGGTGGTGACACGTAGCGAGCGGAAGTCCACCGCTTCAGGGCGAGGAAACGTCGTTCGCCGTCGGCCCACCTTCGCTGCCGGTCCCCCGCCGTCGTTACCGGTTCGCCCTCGCCGATGCTAGCCCGACACCGTCGGTGCTAGCCGGGTAGCGTCGATGCCGGTCCGGTAACATCGATGCTAGTCCGACGTCGCCGCCGACGGCACCTCCGGCGGGATCCCGACCGCGTCCGGCGGGACCACCCACACCGCGTGCGTGTACTCCGTCCCCGCCACACGTGCCACGCCGTCACCGACCGTCCGCGCCCGGCGGGTGACGGTCGTTCCGCTCGCCCCCACCGATCAGGGCCGCTGCTCGGCCCGCTCGGCGAGGTCGGACAGCGCCGT
>CAZMWG010000207.1:0-4497 GCA_964569925.1 uncultured Halobacteriales archaeon
CGACCTCGATGCCGCCGGTCTCGTTGTACGCCTGCTGGCCGTCGGCGCCCTCCAGGTCCGAGTACAGCCGTCGGCTGTAGTCGGCGAACTGCGAGAGCACCTTCGGCTCGGCCGTCTGGAACATGATCCCGGGCGCGTGCGTCGAGGAGCCGCCCGTCGTGGGCATCGGCCCCTGGTCGACGACCAGCACGTCCTCCCGGCCCATCTCGGTCAACTGGTAGGCGAGGTTGCACCCGACGATGCCGGCGCCGACGATGACGGTGTCGGCCCGGTCCGGCAGGCTCTCTGTGGGCTGCATGAATCTGTCCGTTACTGGCGACGGAGCGGGCATATACCTATCGTCCGTCCGCGAGAACACGACCCGTCGGCGATCCGAGAGGTCTCGTTCGGCGCGCCGTCGACCGTCCCGACGGTCGGTCTACGCCCGCGGCCCGGGGTCGCGCTCGGCGACGGCGTCGAGCAGGTCGACCAGGGCGTCGGCGGCGGTCTCCAGCAGCCGTCCGCCCAGTTCGGCGTCGCCCTCGCGCGGGTCGCCGACGACGCCGTTCTCGGTGAACTCGTGGGAGTCGACGGCGAGGTTCGTCCGGCCGACCCACTCGCCCCACCGGTCGCTTCCCCCCTCCGCGGCCGCTTCGAGGCGGTCCTCGCGGACGAGGTCCGGGTTCGTGTGCCACAGCAGCGCCGTCTCCAGGGGGCCGCCGTGGCCCATCGAGGGGGCGTCGTCGCCGACCTCGTCGAACCAGGTGAACGGGGCGGCGTAGGCGTCGTCGTGGCGGACGATCCGGGCGGCGACCTCGCCCAGCGCGGCGACGTTGCCGCCGTGCCCGTTGACCGGCACCACCCGGTCCCAGCCGTGGCTCGCGAGGCTGGCGACGGTCTCGCGGACGTACGCCCGGAAGGTCCCCTCCGAGACCCACAGCGTGCCCGCGAACCGCCTGTGTTCCTCCGCGACGGCCACCGGCACCGCCGGCGCGACGACCACCTGCTCCGGGTACCGGTCGGCGGCCGCGTCGGCCACGGCCCGCGCGTTCAGGGTGTCCGTCCCCAGCGGCGCGTGTGGCCCGTGCTGTTCCGTGCTGCCGACCGGCAACAGCGCCAGGTCGGCGTCCGCCTCCGCCGCCTCCGTCCAGGTCGTCGTCTCCAGGTGCATGGCGACGACTCGCCGGCGACCCGGATAAAGCCCGCGCGGCACGGCCCGTCTCGGACCGTCGCCGAACGGGTGTCACCGGAGCGGCCGCCGAGTTCGGCGGCCGTCCGACGATACTTACGGCCGGCGCCCGGCCCGGGAGGTATGGAGCGCGCGCCGGCCACACACACGACGACCGACCGTCGCCTCGGACGCCTGCCGTCGGGCGCCGAACTGTCCGTGACGGTCCACCGGTACGTCGGCGCCGACGGGCCGACGGTGTACGTCCAGGCCGCCCAGCACGGGATCGAACTGAACGGGCCGGCGACCCTGCGGCGGCTCCACGACCGGCTGCGGGACGCCGACCTCGCCGGCACCGTCGTGGCGGTACCGGTGGTCAACCCGCCCGCGTTCGACCACCGGTCGTACATGAGCCCGACCGCCTACGACGCCCGGAACCCGAACCTCAACCGCGTCTGGCCCGGCGACGACGGGGGGAGCCTCCAGGAGCGGGTCGTCGCACGGCTCTGGGGGCTCGCGAGCGACGCCGACGCCGCCGTCGACCTCCACACCGGCCTCGCCCACACCCTCGAACACGTCCGGTTCCGGGCCGACCGGCCCGCTGCACGGGACCTGGCCGAGGCGTTCGGGACGACGTACCTGCTCGCCGACGGAGGCGACGCGACATCGGCGAGCGGGAGCGGAGCCGACGACGGCGAGCCCGGGACGGACGCCGGCACCTTCCGCGACGCCTGTGCCCGGGCCGGGATCCCGGCGGTCACCGCGGAGCTGTCTGACAGCCGGCGGGTGAGCCGGGCAGCCGTCGAGACCGGCCTGGACGGCGTGCTGGGCGTGCTCGGCTCGCTCGACGTCCTCGCGGCGTCGCCCGAGCCGGCCCCCGACCGGACGCTCCTGTCCGACGATCCCGCCCCCACGGTCGCCGCCGAGTCCGGCCTCTTCGAGCCCCGGCCCGACCTCGCGGTCGGCGACAGCGTCGCGGCCGGCGAACGGCTCGGCGCCGTCCACCGTCCGTCGACGTTCGAGCGGCTCCTGACCGTCCGCGCGGAGGCGGCGGGCGTGCTCCGCACGCTGGCTCGCGGATCGGCCGTCGTCGCGGGCGAGCGGATCGCGGCCGTCGCCGCCCCCGTCTGACGCCCCGGGCGTCGCCGTCCGGGGTGTCCCTCGCCACCCCGAATCCTGCGGGGTATTTCAATGTGTTGGGTATTCCCCACGAACCACTATGAGACACAACGTGTCACAATCACACAAGCTCATGGGCCTGCGAGACTCCTTCGACGTGCTCTCCGAGACGATCGAGCGCTGCGAGTCGCGGGGCCGGCCGGTCCGGAGCGTCGAGACGACGACGGACCCGGCGACGGGCGACCGCCTGCAGGTCAGCATGGAACTGTCGGTGTCGCTGTCCGCGGCGAACGGGTCGGCCGGACCGGACGGCTCCACGACGGATCCCGGGATCACGCCCGACGGCGCGTCGCTGACCGACGAAGGGACCCTCTCGGTCGAGTTCGCCGCGCCGGACCTGCTCCCGGCGCCGGCCCGGGAGGCGGTCGGAGTCGAGGACCGCGCCGTCCGGGTGGTGGACGGCGAACTGGTCGCGACGGTCGAGTTCGCGATCGACCCGGACGCCGGCCCGGTCCGGGACGGCGGAACGTCCGCCGGCGCCGAGACGCGGACCGCGAAGGCCCGAGAGAGCGCGGACTCCGGCGGTCCCGACGGCGGTGACGCCGACGCGGACGAGGAAGCCGACGGCGGCGCGGGAGAGCCGAAAGGGGAGGCCGGAGACGACGTCGCGGACCGGCTGGCGGCGGCCCGCTCCGAGGACCTCGCGCCCTACGAGGACACGGCGTACCTCCGGGTGCTGTACGACTGCTGTGACACGTTCGCCGAGATGAGCGAGCGGATCCCGATGGACGTGGCGGCCGAGACGGTCCGCCGGTACATGATCGAGGCCGGCGTCCACGACCCGACCTCCTACGACACCGCGGCCGACGACGAGACCGCGGGCGACGGTGCCGGCGATGATGGAGATATCGGCGACGACGGCAGCATCGACGGCGGGGAGGAGAGCGGACCGGAGCGGGTCGGGGCCGACGTCGGGTCGGCGACCGGGTCCGGGGGCGCCGCCGACGAGCAACTGATCGCCGACGGTCTCGGCCTGCCCGAAGGACTCGGCGTGCGGGACGTCGTCGACGCCGCGACGGCCTCGACGACCGTCTACCAGGCGGGACGACGCCTCGACCTCGGACAGGGCCGGACCCGGCGGCTGTTCCGGCGGCTGAACGTCCTCGACCTGCTGCTCCACCGGGTGGACCGGGACGGCGAGGTGACCCGCGACGAGGTCGTCCGGCGGATCCGGCAGTGTGCCGCCGGGGACCCCTCCGCCGACGCCTGACTCGGGTCGTGACCCACAGTATCGACCCCCGACTCATAAACGGGTTGTGTGTGTCACCCCCAAAGGCAAGTGGCTCCGACGCCTGACGTTCCGTTATGGCTTCGACGTCACAGATCGCCGGGGGTAGCCAGGGCGCCCGGCACCTCCTGGAGAACGCGCGGTTCGAGCTGATGCCGTTCGAGAGCTTCGACGAGGAGATCGGACACCTGCCGGAGGGCGCGACGATCGCGATCACCACCTCGCCCCAGCTGGGGATCGAGCGGACCGTCGAGAAGACCGAGTTCGCCATGGCCGAGGGGTTCGACGTCGTCCCCCACGTGGCGGCCCGGTACGTGGAGGGGCGCGACCAGCTCGCGGAGATCGTCGAGCGGCTGACCGAGGCGGGGGTCACCGACGTCTTCGTCCCCGGCGGCGACCGCGAGGAGCCGGCCGGCGAGTTCGAGTCCGCCCACGACATGCTGGTGGCGATGGACGAGATCGGTCACTCCTTCGACGAGGTCGGCATCACGGGCTACCCCGAGGGCCACGACTTCCTCAGCGAGGAGCAACTCGCCGAGGCGATGGAGCGCAAGGCCCCGTACGCGACCTACATCGTCACGCAGCTCTGTTACGATCCCGAGGCAGTGCTCGACTGGATCCGTGAGATCCGCGCCCGCGGGGTGGAACTGCCCGTGGAGGTCGGCGTCCCCGGCGTCATGAAGTACTCGCGGCTGATGGACATCTCCCAGAAGGTCGGCGTCGGCGACTCGATCAAGTTCCTCCGGAAGACCACCGGCGTCCTGGGCTTCGTCAAGCAACTCGTCGGCTCCCGGGGCAAGTACGAGCCCGACCAGCTGATCGACGGGCTCGCGCCGTACGTCGACGACGAGGAGTACGGTCTCGAAGGGGTCCACATCTACACGTTCAACCAGACCCCCGACACCGAGGACTGGCGGCGCGGCCGCCTGGCCTGACCGGCGAC
>CAZMWG010000208.1:0-4485 GCA_964569925.1 uncultured Halobacteriales archaeon
TCTACGAACAGGCCAACATCTTCTGAGCCCGCTGCGCCGCCGGGCCGCCGGAGCGTGCCGACGGCCGCTACACGGAGAACTCGAACAGTTCGTCGCCGACGTGGTGCAGCGACTCCACGACCCGCCCGGACTCGCCGACCATGTCGTCGCCGCCGGTGAGCGCACGGCCGACCGCGAGGCTCTTGCCGTGGGACTCCTCCTGGATCACGACGAGGTCGCCCTCCGCGATGTCGGGGTCGGCCTCGACGATGCCCGGGCGCATCACGTCGGCGCCGTCCGACACGAACGAGATCGCGCCCGCGTCGACCGTGACGACGCGACGCTCCGGGGGAAAGGCGTTGGCCCCCCGGACGGTGAGACACGGCTGGCCGTCGAGGTAGAGCACGAGCGGGTCGCCGTCGACCAAGACGACGTTCCAGTCGGCGTCCTCGAACTCGACCTTCTCGAAGGCGTCGGCGTCGATCTCGACCCCCAGCCGGTCGGCGATCCCCGACCGGATCTCGTCGACCCCGTCGGCCCGGAGGTGGTGGCGGGCGGTGACGTTCATACACGAGGAGAGGCCCGGCCGGCGGATAAAACGACCGTTCCGGCTCCCCGCGGGCCGCCGGAGACGAACGGTCCGGGGCCGGTCGCCGCCGGACTCACCGCCGGTAGCGCCACACCAGCGCGGCCGCCGCCGCGGCCGCCGCCGCCACGCCGCCGATCACCGACGGCTCGCTCGTGACCGACGTCGGCCTGTCCGGCTCGTCGGTCGGCGCCGCGGTCGAGGTGGCCGTCCCTGAGCCCCGGGTCGTCCCGGTGCCCGCCCCGGACTCGCCGCCCGACCCCGCTGTGACCCCCCCGGCGCCCGGCCCCGGAAACAGGTAGAGCCCGGCCTCGGCCTCGTCCATCGGCATGCTGGCGGCTGCGAACCAGCCGTCGCCGGGCACGGCGGTCCAGAAGCGGGTCCGGTCGGTGTCGCGCCAGGCGGCGACCTCGCGGGGCCGGGCGGGGTCGCTCACGTCGTGGACGGTCACCCCGCCCTGGTACCAGGCGGCGTAACAGCGCCCGTCCCGGAACGCGAAGTTGTGCGCGGTGGTCCAGACGCCGCTCCGCGCGGGGTCCGAGGTCGGTGGCGGGTCGAGCCGGCCCACCCGCTCGGGGTCGGTCTCGTCGCCCAGGTCGTACAGCTCGATCCCGCCGGGCGCGCCCTCGCCGTCCCCGTCGGCGTCCCAGGCCTCGATCCCGACCCCCAGCAGGTCGCCGGCGGGGTTCACGGTGACGAAGTGGTCGTTGCCGGGGGTCTCGACCCCCTCCACGCCGGTCTCGTCGTCGGGCACGTCCGCGAGTTCCGCGGCCGAACGGCCACGGACCCGCGAGACGACCGTCGGCGTCCCCGGGTCACTCACGTCGAGGATCCAGGTGCCGGCGTCCCAGTGGGCGAGGTACGCCCGGTCGCCCCGCACCTGCACGTCGTGGAGCGCGCGCAGGTTGCCCGGTACCGTCGTCCACCGCTCGTCCCGGTCGAGCAGCGTCCACCGGCCCAGTTCATCGCCCGCCGCGGGGTCGATCGTCACCAGCGGGTTGCCGGCGGCGCCGTTGCCGGTGAGGTAGCCGACGCCGTCGGCCAGATAGCAGTTGTGGATCGGGTAGGTCGTCCGGTGGACGCCGACCCGCTCGGGGTTCGCGGGGTCGCTCACGTCGAACAGGACGGCGGCCGCGAGGTCCGTGTGGAAGTTCGCCGGGCCGGCGATCAACAGCCGGTCACCGTCGACCGAGCAGTCCTGGATCCCGCCCAGCGGGCCGTCCTCGGCGTCCTCGAGTACCGGCGCCCGACGGGACAGCAGCGTCGGGTCGGTCGGGTCGCTCGCGTCCACCGTCGCGAAGCCGTCGAGGGTGGCCACGTGGACGGTGTCGCCGGCGACGACGGCCTCCCGCGCCCCCTCGATCCCGAGACGGGCGAGCGGTGTCGTCGTGTCCGTCGGCGTCGGTGTGGCGGGCGTCGCGGTGGCAGCGGACCCGCCGTCGGCGTCGGCGTCGGAGGGGTGAGCGGACGCCGCGGAGCGGGCGCGAGCACGGACACCGACGCCCGCTGTCCCGGCCGCCCCGCCGGCGAGAGTCGCGAGGAACCTGCGGCGGCGCATACCGGCCCTGGGGGGTCGGGACGGAGAAGGGTTGTGGCCGTCGGGATGGCCGCGGTCGTCACCGGCGGCCGTCGCCGGGCCGGAGCCGACGACGCCCGACGCGGTCGCCTCAGAGGTTCACGGAGAAGCCACTGTCCGATCCGCCGCCGTTGCCCGTCGAGAGCTTCGGTCCGAGCCACGCCAGCAGGGCGTCGGAGCTACGGGACTGAGTCCAGACGGTGCCGGGGCCGGAGAACTCACAGACCAGCCCCTCGCCGCTGAACAGCGTCGACTTCAGCCCGGCGACCTGTCGCACCGACCAGTCCACCTCCGGATCGAACGCGACGATGTGGCCCGTGTCGACGGTGGTCGTCTCCCCGCTCGCCAGGTCGATCCGGTCGATCGCGCCGTAACTCGACAGGAACAGGTCGCCGTTCCCCTCGATGTCGAGCAGAAAGAGCCCTTCGCCGCCGAAGAAGCTCCGCCCGCCGCCGAACTTCGTGTCGACGGAGACGTCCCCCGGCGCGGCGACGAACGACCCCGACTGGACCAGCAGCCGGCTGTCGAGCGGTTCGGCGATCATGTCCCCGGGCAGCGCCGGCGCCAGCGACACCGTGGTGTCGTCGGTCGCGGTGTAGGTGTTCATGAAGAAGCTCTCCCCGCCCAGCGCGGTCCGCTTCAGCGACGAGAGAATCCCGCCGCGGGCGCCGGTCTCGATGTCGACGTTCCCGCCGTGGCGCACCAGCGCGCCCGCCTCGGCGACCAGGTCCTCGCTCCGTTCGAGGTCGACTGTGAGCAGCGCGTACGACGGTCGGTGCTCGATCGTGTGATCCATGCTAGAGGTCCCTCACGACGATCGTAAAACCGTTGTGGGCGGGGAGCCGCCGCCGGATCCGACACCGTCTCCCGTCGAGCCCCGGCCCGACGCCGCCTCCCGCCGAGCCCGACGCTTTAATCCGCGAGCCGTCGGAGCGGGGGACATGGATCAGGTGTTCGCCCCCTGGCGGATCGAGTGGGTCGAGCGGGAGGGCGACGGCGGCGACGGCTGTCCGTTCTGCACCCTCCCGGCCGCGGACGTCTCCGAGGACCGCGAGAACCGGATCGTCGCTCGCACCGACGAGGCGTTCGTCCTGCTGAACAACTACCCGTACAACCCGGGCCACGCGATGGTGATCCCCCGCGAGCACACCGGCGACTACGCCGCGCTCGACGAGGGGACGATGCTCGCCCACGCGAAACTGAAGGCACGGACCCTGGAGGCGATGCGGGCGGCCTTCGACCCCGACGGCTTCAACACCGGGACCAACCTCGGCGGCGCCGTCGCCGGCGGGTCGATCGACGACCACGTCCACACCCACGTCGTCCCGCGGTGGGGCGGAGACACGAGCTTCATGCCCGTGGTCGGCGACACGAAGGTGATCGTGGAGGCGGTCGACGAGAGCTGTGACCGCCTCCGAGCGGCGTTCGCCGACCTGCCCGGCGCGACGGTCCCCGGCGAGGACGCCGCCGTCCGGTTCGACCCCTCGACCGGGTGACCGCCGGGCGCCGTCCGGAGGGCCGCGGGTGTGGTCCGATCCCCGCCGGCCCCGGGGTCTAAACCCGATCCGCCCGTAGCCCGCCCCATGACGGACGAGGACGACGGTCTCGTGGCGGCCGTGCAGGCGGCGAAGCGGACGGAACTGGACCGCCTGGGCTCGGACAAGGCGCTGATCGCGTTCACGGACGCGACCCTGGAGCCTGCGGCGGTGTTCGGCGGCCTCGCCGCCCGCGAGGCCGCCCTGCAGGAAGTCTACGCCGGCTGGGCCGACGACGGCGGCGACGCCGCGGACGTCTACGCCGACGCCGCCGACCGGGCGGCCGACCGGCGCGACGGACTCCGGGTGGCCGTCGCTGACGAGGACGACGCCGACGGGACCGACGACGCGGCGGACGCCCTCGCGGCGGCGCTCTCGGACCTCGACCCCGACGAGCGACCGGGCGGGCTCGTGGCGGCCGGCCTCGTCGCCGACCGGACGTACCTCCAGGCGGTGAACTTCTTCGTCAACGAGGCCGACGAGCGGTCGGCCGACCGCTGTCGGGACCTGCGCGAGGACGCCCGGAGCGACGCCGACGCCGGCGAGCGGGCGCTCCGGGACGGCGCCCGCGAGTCGTCCCTGGTGGCCGCCGAGCGGGCCGTCGACGCCGCCTACCGCGAGTACGCCGACCGGCTGGAGGGGATGGGGCTGGACCCGAAGCCGGTCTGTTGAGCGACGGGCGACTCGTCGGCGTCGGCCGGGCGAGCGAAGCCCGGAAAGCGGCCGTGTTTAGCCACGGTGATGATGATGCCGGAGCTGGTGAGACGGCCTGGAAAGCCCCGGCCGGCTGCACTCCCGCGGCTCGCTGC
>CAZMWG010000209.1:0-4446 GCA_964569925.1 uncultured Halobacteriales archaeon
GCTCGGGCGCGTCGTACTGAACACGACGCTCGCCATGGGGGCAGGAATGCTCGCCTCGACGCTCGTGACGACAGTCTGGGAGGGCAAGCCCGACCCACTGTTCGCAGCGAACGGGCTGCTGGCCGGACTGGTCGCGATCACGGGCGCCTGTGTCCACGTCAGCTGGCCGGGTGCGCTCGTGATCGGTATCGTCGGTGGCGCACAGACGCCGCTGGTCTACCGCTGGGTCGTCGACTCGCTGAAGATCGACGACGTCTGTGGCGTGTTCGCGGTCCACGGGAGCGCGGGCGCCATCGGGACGATCCTGATCCCGGTGTTCGGCGTCACCAGCACCGGGAGCTGGACGTTCCTGGGCGTGAACCAGCTGATCATGCAGGTGGTCGGCGTCGTCGTCGTGGGCACCTGGACCGTCGTGATGACCATCGTGGCGTTCAAGATCGCGGACGTCCTGTTCGGGCTCCGGGTCTCCGAGGACGAGGAGCGCGACGGGCTCGACCAGAGCGAGCACGGCGTCGCGGTCTACCCCGAGTTCACCGCCGGCGACAGCAGCCCGGCGATGAGCGCCGACGGCGGGGACGTCCGGACGGACGGCGGGGCGGCCGCCACGGAGGTGACCGGCGATGAGTGACATCGAGATGGTGACGGCCATCGTGCGCCCGGACGCGCTGGGCGACGTGAAGCAGGCGGTCGCGGAGGCCGAGGCGCCCTCGATCACCGTGACCGACGTCTCCGGCCGGGGGAGCCAGACGGCAAAGACCGGCCAGTGGCGCGGCGAGGAGTACGTCGTCGACCTCCACCAGAAGATCAAGGTCGAGTGCGTCGTGGCCGACACGCCGACCGAGGACGTGGTGGAGGCGATCCGGGAGGCCGCCTACACCGGCGAGCCCGGCGACGGCAAGATCTTCGTCATGCCGGTCTCCGACGCCGTCGACGTCCGCACCGGCGACAGCGGGGCGGACGCCGTGTAGGCGATGGACCTGGACGCGACCGCGTTGCGTGTCCTCGACGTGCTCGTCGGGGACGGACGAGCCGGACCCCGCGAGATCGCCGCCGCGGCCGACCTCACCGTCCCGCAGGTGATCGACGCGCTCGAGCGACTCGAGATGGTCGGCGTCGTCGAGGGGTACGAGCCCCGGCTGGACTACGGGCCGCTGGGCTACCGGGCCACCGCGGTCGCGCGCCTGCGGGTCGACGACGACGCCGTCGACGCCGTCCGCGACCGACTCGTCGACGACCCGGTGGTCAGGACGGTCTACGAGGTGACCGGCGACACCGACCTGCTGGCCGTCGTCACCGTGGCCGACCGCGACGCGCTGTGTGGCTGGGTCGGCGGGCTCTCGACCGACCCGACCGTCCGCTCGGTCTCGACGGACCTCGTGACCGGCGTGCTCGCCGAGGGCCGGTCGTTCCCCACCGAGGGGGCCTGACCGGCGACCACCCCCAGCTTTTACTCGTCGACGGGCCGACGACCCGGAGATGATCGAACGGATCTGGCACGGCTGGACGACCCCCGAGGACGCCGGCGCGTACGAACGACTCCTCCGGACGGAGGTCCTGCCGGGGATCGACGTCGAAGGGTTCGAGGGCGGACGGGTTCTGCGTCGTCCGTCCGGCGGCGTGGGCGCCGCCGTGGACGGCGACGCTGAGAAAGTGGAGTTCGTCACCGTCCTCCGGTTCGCCTCGCTCTCGGGCGTCCGGGAGTTCGCTGGCGAGGACCACCGGCGGGCGCACGTCCCGCCGGCGGCCCGGGAACTGCTCGCCCGGTACGACGACCACGTCCGACACTACGAACTGCGGGAACGCGTCGGGGCCGACGGCGCGGTCGAGACGGGCGCGGGGTCGGAGGCGGGATCGGACGGCGGGAGCGACGCGGACGCGGGATCGGCCGCAGACGCAGGACCGGACGCGTGAGAGCCGCGCCGACCGCACCCGACACGGCGGGGAGTGCCGGTCCGTCGCCCGTCGGGGCCGCCGAACTCGCCGTCGGGCCGCGGTTCAGAAGTGTGTGAGCTTGTCGCGTCGGTAGATGTCCAGCGAGGTGATCGCGTTGGGCGACTCCTGGCGGACGACGTAGGCGACGGCGTCGGCGACCTCGATCGGCTCGGTGACGCTGCCGGGCTCGTGGGCCTCCTTCGCGGCGGTGCCGTCCTCGGAGCCGTACTCCGTGCGCACCTCGGTCGGGTTGATACAGGAGACGGCGACGTCCTCGTCGCCGTAGGTCCCCTGGAGCGAGGCGGCGAACCCGCGGGTCCACCACTTGGTCGCCGCGTAGGCGGCGTCGTTCGGTCGCGGGTGGTTGCCGGACATGCTGCCCATGAACACCAGATGGCCGGACGACTCGACCAGGTGGGGCAGGGCCGCCCGGGCGGTGTAGAACATACCGTCGATGTTGACCGCCCGCATCGTGTCGTACTCCTCGATCGGCATCTCCGTCACGGGCTTGTTGTACCCGACGCCGGCGTTGGGGACGGCGACGTCGAGCCGGCCGAACCGGTCGACCGTCGTCTCCACGAGCGCCTCGACGGCGTCGGGGTCGGTGACGTCCGTCGGGACTATCTCCACGTCGCCGCCGGCGTCGCGGACGTCCGCGGCGACCTCCTCTAAGCGCTCGGCTCGGCGTGCTGCCACCGCCACGTCCGCGCCGTCCTCCGCGAGGACGCGCGCGACGGCGGCCCCGATACCGGAACTCGCGCCCGTGACCACCGCCGCCTGTCCCGCGAGCGGTTCGTCTCGTCGGCTGGGTCTCTCCGTCACGCACCCCGGTACGGAGGCCCGTGGATTAGCTCTTTGGCCGGGACGGGGTCGCCGCCCGGTTCCTCCGGGTGTCGACCGGCAACCCTGAGCTCGACCCGAAACGCCGGAGCCGGGCAGTCCGCACCGGCCCCGGTCACTCGCCGTCGAGCCCGGGCACGAGCGCCGCCCGCGTCACCCGCCGCTCGGCGGAGTCCCGCAACGCCGTCCCGACGGCGTCGAGGGGGTACTCGGCGTCGATCAGCGAGCCGAAGGGGTAGGCCTCGCCGTGGGCGACCAGAAAGTCGACGGCCTCCCCCAGCCGCCAGGGCGGGTACCGCATTGTCGTCGTCAGTTCGATCGACGTCCGCACCGCGCGCCCGGGGTCGATCGTCGCCTCCTGGCCCGGGATGATCGTCCCCATCACGAGGTAGCGTCCGCCCTGACCGAGCAGTCCGATCCCCTCGTCGATGGCCGCCGGGACGCCGGTCACCTCGACGGCCGCGTCGGCACCCAGCCCGTCGGTGAGCGCCTCGACCCGCTCGCGTCGCGCGGCGGGGTCGGTCTCCCCGATGTCGATCGTGTGGTCGGCGCCGAAGTCGGTCGCCCGCTCCAGCCGCTCGGGGACGCCGTCGATCACGACCGTCTCGGCGCCGCGCTCGGTCGCGACGGCGGTCGCGCTCAGCCCGAGCCCCCCGGCGCCCTGGATCACGACCGTCTCGTCGGCGGTCAGTCCGATCTCGTCGAGCCCGTGTAACACCTGCGAGAGCGCGCAGTTGGCGGCCGCCGCGGCCCGCTCGTCGACCCCCTCGGGCACCCGGTAGACGTACTGGTCGTCGTGGACGTAGTAGTGGGTCCCGAAGGTGCCGTGGAAGTGCGGGGACTCGTCGGGACCGCGCGACCAGTACCGCAACGCGTTCTCGCAGAACTGCCGGTCCCCGCGGCCACACTGGGCACACTCCCCGCAGGCCGCGAAGTAGGTCGGAACGACGAGGTCGCCCGGCGCCAGCGGTCGACCGGCCGAGTCCCGCACCTCGCCGCCGGTCTCGACCACCCGACACAGCGCCTCGTGGCCCAACACCCCGTCGTCGATGTGTGGGTGCTCCCCCCGCCAGATGTGGAGTTCGGAGCCACAGACGTTCGCCCGGACCACCTCGGTCAGCAGGTCGCCCGGCCCCGGTTCGGGGAGGGCGTACTCCCGCAGCGTCGTCGACTCCGCGCCCGTCAGGGCCGCGACCCTGCCAGTCTGTACCATGCCGAGCGGTTCCCACGGCCCGCATCTAACGCTTTCGGCGGCCGGACGGTATCGTGGTTGGAACGCGAAGAGATCGGTCGCTACGCACCGAAAGCCCTCGCGGGGTTGCGGTCCCGCGGCTCGCTGCGCTCCTCGGCCGTCGGCCTGCGGTGGCTGCTCACGGGCGCCGTCGGTGGCCGTTCGCACGGGCCGAGGCGGCCTCGGGGAGGCCGCCTCGCCGCTTAGGTCGCCGGACTTGTGCAACCGCGCTCGCCCTTTCGGTCCGCCAGGATTCGGCTGTCGAACGGCATGAGCCCTGGTGGATGACGGGGCGAGGCTCTCTGGAGTGCTGTGGCACTATCCGAGCGGAGGGAGTATCCGTCACAGAATCCCGGGAGCGTGTAGAGGGGTTTCGACATCCGTCTCCGGGTCCGTGTTCGCTCATCCGAAGCCCGGTACCGCGGCCGGGCGTATCCGGAAGC
>CAZMWG010000210.1:0-4363 GCA_964569925.1 uncultured Halobacteriales archaeon
TGGCGGCTGGGCTGGGTGACCGGCCCCACCGAGCGGATCGAGCGGATGCTCCGGGTCCACCAGTACGGCCAGGCGTGTGCCTCCGCGCCCGCGCAGTACGCCGCCGAGGCGGCGCTGTCGGGCCCGCAGGACCGCGTCGGCGAGATGGTCGAGGCCTTCGAGCGGCGCCGTGACGTCGTTCTCGACGGGCTCGAGGACGCCGGGCTCCCCTGTGCGGTTCCGCAGGGTGCCTTCTACGCGATGCCCGAGGTCCCGGAGGGGTTCGTCGACGAGGTCGTCGACCGCGGCGTGGTGGTGGTGCCCGGGGAGGCGTTCGGCGAGCGCGGCGCCGGCCACGCGCGCATCTCCTACGCGACCGACGTCGAGACGCTGAAAGAGGCGCTCGGCGTCATGCGCGATGCCGCGGCGGCCGTCCGGTGATCGCGGCGGCCGGTCGGTGCCGGCGAGTCCGGGGGACGGGAAGCTGGAGGACGCTCGCGCCGACCGTGATCCGGTGCCCGTCCGTCCGAGAAGAGTTCGGGGCGGCTACTCGGCGCCCGCGCCGACCGCGACGTAGTCGTCCTCCCAGTCCCGGCGCGCCTCGATCTCCCGGCGGCCGCGGCGGGTGAGGCTGTAGAAGTTCGTCCGCCGATCGCGCTGTCCCTTCTCCACGAGTCCCTTGTCGACCAGCGTGTCGAGGTTGGGGTAGAGCCGCCCGTGGTGGATCTCCTTCTCGTAGTACTCCTCCAGTTCCTCCTTGATGGCCAGGCCGTGTGGCTCGTCCTTCCCGGCGATGACGTAGAGGAGGTCACGCTGGAAGCCGGTCAGATCGTACATCGAGTATCCCTACGGTTCCGTTATTGTCGGATTCTCATAAATATATCGCCTCCCCGAACGAAACCGTCGACACGGCCCGTTATCGAACACTCGGCAGGGGGTGCCGACCGGTAATATCGGTGAGATTTCCCGCCGGTTGGCGGATACCCGACATGTACGAGGTCGCCGTCCCCGGTCGATCCGGGACGGGACCTACCCGTGCCATGTCATCATATCTCATGGCACTACGAGAGGACGGGTCGTCGCGGCCGTCCGACCTGTCGTCCGCCGGGCGGACCCGCGGACAGGTCCACGACACGACAGGAGTTCGCGGCCGGGCCGCGTTCCGTGCCCGCTCGACGCGGTCGGCGTGTCACGGCGCCCGCGAGTTCGGACGCGTCGCTGCGCGTGACTCCGTTCCGGGTCGCGCAGACAGGCCCACGACGCGACGGGCGAACGGCGGGCGCGACGCTCGGCGAGTGGTGTCGAAAGCGAGTGGAAAGCGCCCGCGCGGAAAATGCGCGGGCGCTTGCCGCCCTGAATTGGTCCCCGCTGACGCTTCGGCCCTCCAAGCGAAGCGTCACACGGTGGGAGGAGACGGTATCACTTAAGCGTGTCGGACGGCGCTCAGATCCGCCCGCCGGATCAGCCCTCGACCCGGAAGCCATCGTCGATCAGGGCCCCCCGGAGACGGTCGCCGTGCTCGCCCTGGAGTTCGATCCGTCCGTCGGCGACGGTGCCGCCGACCGCGAGCGCCCGCTTCAGCGTCGACGCGAGCGCCTCCAGGTCCGTCGTCCCGTCGAATCCCGAGACCACCGTAGTCGGCTTGCCGTATGCCCGCGACTCCACGTCGATCGAGACGCGCTGTTGTGCTCTGGCGAGGTCGTCGTCGATCCCGACCTCCTCCGGGAGGCCGGTCACGTCGTCGAGTTCGTTGCTCGATGCGTTCCAAGGTACGGCTCTCGTGGTGATACCCGTTTCGCGGTTCGGTACGCGGGCCGCCAGACCGGACCCCCGCCCCACGGGCGCCGTTCCCACGTCCGCGCTCGGCACCTGAACGTCGACACTCGGTGACGCCGGCACCGCGTGTCGCCGCGAGCCGGTGAAACACGGTTTTGTGTCGGTAGCCTCTACGAGAGCGTATGAGTTCGGAGACCCCGACGATCGCCGTCTACTCGGACTACGTCTGTCCGTTCTGCTATCTGGGACGGGAGTCCCTGTCCCAGTACCAGGGGACACGCGGGGACGAGCTACGGATCGACTGGCGTCCGTTCGACCTCCGCTCGGGGAAGCGCCGTCCGGACGGGACCGTCGACCACACGGTGGACGACGGGAAGGACGACGAGTACTTCGAGCAGGCCGAGCGGAACGTCCGTCGGCTCGCCGAGGAGTACGGCGTGGAGATGGACCTCGACGTCGCCACCGACGTCGACTCGCTCCCGGCACAGGTCGTCTCGTACTACCTGCGTGAACACCACGACTACGAGACGTGGCTGGCGTTCGACGAGGCGGTGTTCGACGCCCTCTGGCAGGACGGCCGTGACATCGGGGGCGCCGACCTCCTGGTCGAACTCGCGACCGACGTCGGGGCCGAGGCCGACGAGGTCCGGTCGGCCCTCGACGACGACACGCTCCGCGAGGCGGTCCGGGGGCGGTTCACGGAGGCCCAGCGCCGCGGCGTGACGGGCGTCCCGACCTTCGTCCACGGCGGTCAGGCGGCGAGGGGAGCCGTCCCGCCGGAACAGCTCCGACGCCTCGTCGACGGCGCGTGAGGAGCCGCGCGTCCCCTTCGGTACCGGATCGGGCGAGACGATCCGAACGGTCGGCGGGCGAACGAGCGGACGGATGAGAGGGGACGGGCGGAACCGGGCCGCCGAGGCGGTTCTCGGAGCGCTCCGGGAGTCCCGTGAGTTCGTCTCCGGGCTCGTTCTGAACCTGGCACTCGTCGTCGGGGTGGTGGTGTTCGGGTGGAACCTCGCCGAGATCGCCGTCGTCTACCTCGTCGAGGTGGCGGTCGTCAACCTGCTCTTTCTCTCGGTCGGCCTGTTCACGCCACAGCCGGTGGACGGTTCCGACGGGGGCTCCCGTGACGGGGAGCCGACACCGTTCCAGCCGATCGGCTCGGTTCCGCCGGTCTACCGGCGGAACGTCAGGTTCGTCGGGGGCAAGGCCCTTCCCGCCACCGTCCCGGGCGGAGTGGTCCTGTGGTCGGTGGTCTCGGAGTACGATCTCGCTTCGGCGCTCTCCCCGTCGATCGGACTCGCGATCGCCGGCGTCGTCCTCTTCCAACTGACGCGCGTCCGGCGACACTTCGTCGCCGACGGAGCGTACCGGGAGAAGTCACCGGCGGACGCGGTCGACTTCGCGTTCGCTCCGGCCGTCGAACTGTTCCTGATGATCGTGTACGTGGTCGTCCCGGTCACGCTTCTGCTCGCGGGCGTGGCGTTCGCGCTGGACACCGATCTGAACGCACGGCCCCTCCTCTTTCTCTACCTGGTTCCGATGGGGTTCGTCAGGGCGTGGATAGGGAGCCTGGACCCCGGGACGGACGATCTGGAGATCGGTCTCCGCTGACGACACGGCGGTGCGGTCCGGCGTGTTCGGCACACCACCGCCGTCGGACTTCGGGGGTTCCAGCGGGGCCCGGCAGCGTCTCCGTCGGTGGGTGTCCCGGCGGCGGGTCGCGCAACCGTCTTGGACCGCCGGTCCCCAAGAGGTGGTATGAAGGTGCGCGGCCGCCGGGAGTGTCAGTCCTGCGGGGCCACGTGGTCGTACTACGAGACCGGCGAGGTGGCCTGCCCGGAGTGTGGGAGCCTGCGCAGCGTCGGGCTGGACGACCGCACCCGCCACACGGACGCCCCGGTCGAACTGGACCTGACGCCGGTCCGCAGGCGCGTCGACGACGTCGTCACGGAGGAGCTCGCGGAGGACGCCGCCGAGGCCGCCGGCGAGTACGTCCGCCGACGGGGGTTCGTCTCGGCGGGGGAGCTGACGCCGCTGGACGAGACCTACGTCGCCGCGACGGAGCTTCGCTACGCCGCCGAGGAGATCGCCCGCGGGCTCCGCGTGGGCGACCGCGAGGAGCTGTACTTCCTGGAACTGCTCCGGGGGGCGGACGTCGGCGAGCGTCCCGACCCCGAGGACGTGCCGCCGTCGCTGCGGGAGTCGTACGGGCTGGCGATGATGGCCGCCGTCGAGGCCTTCCAGCGGGACCTCCGGCGGTACCTGGAGGACCACCCCAACCCGGAGGGGCGCCGGCTGGGCGGTCGGATCCGGGACCAGCGAAAACGGATCGAGGCGCTGGACGGCGACGTGGACCCCGCCGACGCCCACCGGCTCGTCCGGGCGGCCCGCGACCTCGGCAAGTACGTCAACGGCGACGACAACGCCTACGTCACCGCGGACAACTGGCTCGAGGGGATCTCCGAGGCCTGATCAGGGCAGTTCCACCGCGACGTCGGCCCGGTCGCCGGCGGCCTTGACGGTGTTCCAGAGCAACATCGCGCGGGTCATCGGACCGACGCCGCCGGGGACGGGCGTGATCGCGCCCGCCCGCTCCCGGGCGCTC
>CAZMWG010000211.1:0-4345 GCA_964569925.1 uncultured Halobacteriales archaeon
CGCGCTCTCCGCTCGCGCGCTCCGCTCCGTCGTCGCCCGCCCGAAGCGACCGCTACCGTTATGTCCGCGAGACGGTAGGGGGTTGACGTGTCCGCTCTCGACCGTGCCGGGCGCCGCCTGGAGGGAGTCGTCGCCCGTTACTTCGACGGGCCGCTGCCGGCCGCCGAGGGACTTCCCCGCTACGTCGCGCCGCTGCCGGGGTGGCTGGAGGACCTCGCGCTGCGGCTTGCCTACCCCATCGCGCTGGTCAACCTCGTGGGGACGGTCTTCGGCTTCTGGTACTACGCCGGCCGCCCGCTGAACGCCGCGCCGCCGCTGGTCGAGGGCCAACTGGGCGCCGCGCCGCTTTCCGCCTGGCCGCTGATCCCCGACTCCCCGGTCGCGACGGCGTTCATCGGGCTCTCGCTGGTCGCCTGGAAACGGGGCTGGACGGCCGACACGCTACACGTCCTGGCCTTCTTCGGCTGTATCAAACTGGGCCTGTGGACCCCGTTCGTCCAGCCGGTGATCAACGGACCGGAGGGGATCGCCGCGTGGCTCTACTACTTCCTGATCGTCAGCCACCTCGGGATGGCCGCCGAGGCGTTCCTGATCCACCGCTACGCCCGCTTCACCGTCCCCTCGGTGCTCGTCGCGCTCGTCTGGTACGGCGGCAACGACCTCGTCGACTACTTCGTCCCCGTCCTGGGGGGTCCCCACCACACCTGGCTCCGGGGCGAGCCGATCCTCCCCGGCGGCGGGTTCGACCACATGACCGCGGCCCACGACCTGGCCGCCGCCGCCGCGGTCGTGTTGACCCTGGCGGCGACGTTCCTGGCGCTGGCCACGCGGATCGAGAAGGTCCGTCGCGGCGCCGACTGAGTCCCGCTCCTCGTGGGACCGAGCCTTACACGAGGTCGCCGTCGGGTTCGTGCTCGCCGTTGCCGTGGGCCCGCACCCACAGTGCGCCGATGCGGGAGAGGCGGGTCCGGTAGGACTTGCCCTGTTCCTCCTGTTCGATGTACCCCTTCCCGCCCGGGCCGAGCCGGTCGACGTTGTAGATCACCTTCGAGCGGAATGAGTCGGTGTACTCCTCGCCCATGTCCCGGGCGAGCGCCTGGGCGAGTTCGGAGACGGACTCGAACTCGCCGTGTTCGCCAAGCGTGAACAGGATCACCTCCTCGAAGGGCTTGACGTTCGAGAACGACGCCACCGGCAACTCGACGACGTGGCTGCCGTCGATCTCCTTGGCGCCGATGGTGGTCCCCCGTTCGTCGAACTCGTCGAGCAGGTCCCGGGCGGCGTCGAGCCGCCGGCTCACCCGCTCGCGCAACTCCCCCGAGACGGCCTCCCGGAGCTCCGCCAGCAGGTCCGCGTCCCGCCGGAGCTCCTCGGCCAGTTCGGTCTCTAAGTACTTCTCGGGCACCGTGTAGTAGGTGTGGATCCGGTCGCGGTCGCCCTCCCGCTCGACCATGATCGAGTGGGCGGCCGTGGCGAAGGCGAAAGAGACCGTCCGGGGCATCGCGGAGACGTTGACCCACACCTCTCCCTCCTCGCCGCGGTCCAGTTCGGCGTTGATCAGCGCGAACGCCTGCTCGAAGGCCTCGTCGTAGTCGTAGACGTCCTCGACGACGACGCGCTCGGTCTCGGCGCCCAAGAGGTTGCGGTAGTCGGTCTCCAGTTTCTCGGCGAGGTTGCGCGAGTACTCGACGTTGGCCTCGCTGCCGACCGCCCCCTCCAGGAGGATCACCCGGTCGACGTCCAGCCGCTCGCGCACCAGCGGCGCGATCAGCCGGTCGTAGTCGAAGCCGACCGGGACGATGTGGGTCTGCATATTCGAAAGGTCGTCGCGTCCGGGCAAAAAGACCAGTCCCACGGAGTCGGGGGACGAGGGTCGACCGCGGCCGTCGGAACTCGGCAGGTAAGATTCAAGGGACAGAAAGTGGAAAATACGCGGAACGGCCGCGGATCGGTCGCGGCCGGGGGGACCATCCATGACACGCGATCACGACGACGGGGGAGAGAGACCGGCGGATCGATCGACGGACGACGCGGCGACCGACGGGCCGAGCGGTGGACCGCGTCCGGGGCGACCGCGGGCGGACTGGTCGCGCCGGAGCGTCCTGCGGACGGCGGGCGCGGGGGTCGGCGCGCTGCTCGCCGGCGCGGGGGCCGCGGGGACCGCCGTCGCGGACGCCCGCACCGCCGGGGACACCGACTACGACCTCGCGGCGGCGCTACGAAAGTCGCTGTACTTCTACGACGCGAACGTCTGTGGCGAGGACGCCGGCGAGGCCAGCCGCCTGATCTGGCGGGGGGACTGCCACGACGAGCACGACACCGCGGTCCCGCTGGAGGCGCCGGTCGAGGAGAGCGGCACGAACCTCTCGGCGGGCTTCGTCGAGCGCCACCGGGAGGTCCTCGATCCGGAGGGGACGGGGACGGTCGACCTCTCGGGGGGGTACCACGACGCGGGCGACCACGTCAAGTTCGGCGTGCCACAGGCGTACGCCGCCTCGACGCTGGCCTGGTCCGTCCACGAGTTCGAGGACGCCTTCCGCGCGGTCGGGAGCCTGGACCACGTCCGCTCGCACCTGCGACGGTTCGCCGAGTACTTCCTGAACTGCACGTTCCGGGACGACGACGGCGTGGTGACCTTCTGTCACCAGGTCGGGAACGGGGGATCGGCGTTCGACCACGACTACTGGGGGCCCGCCGAACTGCAGACCACGGCGACGTCGACCCGGCCGGCGTACTTTGCGACGCCCGACGACCAGGCGGGCGCGGCGACGGCGGGCGCCGCCGCGGCGCTCGCCGCGATCGGCGCGGTCTTCGAGGGAGTCGACGACGACCTCGCGGACCGGTCGGTATCGGCCGCGCGGGACCTCTACGAGTTCGCGGTCGAGAACCCGGGCGTCACCGACTACGCGGCCCCGTTCTACGACCCGAGCGGCTCGGCCGACGAGCGCTGCTGGGCGGGGATCTGGCTCCACGTCGCCACCGGCGAGGACCGCTACCTCGAGGAGGTGGTCGGCGAGACCGCCGACGGCCGGTTCACCGGCCACGTCTCCGAGATCGTCACCTCGCGGTCCGACACCTGGCGCAACCGGTGGGTCCACTCCTGGGACTCCGTCTGGGGGGGCGTCCTGCTGAAGCTCGCCGAACTCACCGGCGACGACTACTTCCGGGGACTGAGCCGCTGGCACCTCTCCTACTGGAGCGGCGGCGCGGTCGAGCACCGCGACGGGAGCGGCGGCTACATCGACACCACGCCGGCGGGGTTCTCCTGGCTGAACCGGTGGGGGTCGGCGCGGTACAACGCGGCGGCACAACTCACCGCGATGGCCCACCGCGACGCCTTCGGCCTCCCGGGGATCGGCGAGTGGGCGCTCGGACAGATGGAGTACGTCATGGGGTCGAACCCCTTCGGCTACTCGCTGATCGTCGGGTTCACCGACGACCACGCGGAGCGGCCCCACCACGACACCGCCCACGGGTCGCTCAGCGGGGAGCCGTCGACCCCGACCGAACACCGCCACACGCTGTGGGGTGCGCTGGTCGGCGGCCCGGACGCGAACGACGGACACGTCGACGAGACGGGCAACTACGTGCTCAACGAGGTGGCGATCGACTTCAACGCGGGCCTCGTGGGCGCCCTGGCCGGGCTGTACGACGCCTACGGCGAGGATCCCGGCCCCCGCGAGGACTTTCTCACCGCCGTGGGCGACGACCGTCCCTTCTACGCGACCGCCGCGGTGAGCGACGCCTCGGAGAACCGAATCGACTACAAAGCGTTCGTCCACAACGAGTCGTTCCACCCCGCGGAGTACGAGGACGGCCTGAGCGTCCGGTACTTCCTGGACGCGAGCGGCCTGATCGAGAACGGCGGCTCCGTCGAGGACCTCACCGTCGACGTCACCTACGACCAGGTCGGCGCGCAACTCGACGGCTCGGTGTCGGTCGTCGGCCCGGAGCCCTGGGACGAGGCCGCGGGGATCTACTACGTCGAGTTCGACTACTCCGGGGTCGAGATCCACGGCCGCTACGAGCTGAGCTTCGCGCTGGCGGAGTACACCACCGGCGGGTTCGATCCCGGCACCGACCCGAGTCGGGCGGGGATCTCCCGCGAGGGGTCGGTCGTCCCCGAGATGCCGGTGTACGTCGACGGCGAGCGGGTGTTCGGGGAGACCCCGCCCGGGCCGGGGCCAGACGACGGCGAGAACGCGGACGAGGGTGAGGACGAGAGCGACTCGGACGACGACACGGGCGGGGGTGACGCCGGCGACGGCTCCGACGGCGACGGACCGACCTTCCCCGAGGGCGCGACCGACGTCGACGGCGACGGCTACTACGAGGACCTCAACGG
>CAZMWG010000212.1:0-4320 GCA_964569925.1 uncultured Halobacteriales archaeon
ATGGCTAAATCGGACTCCGATAGCAATGGCCTCCGGCAGGATCAACCGGAATGTCTCCCCGAGAGTGGGGAGGGTTAGGCGGGAACACACCCAAAGGGTGTGTTATCGCTATCGATGAGCGTCCGACGACACCCGTCGGCCGGGTGTCACCGAACTACCAAGGCTGACATCAGATCCCATCTGTACGGCGGACCGCAGGGGTGGAATCCTCATTCACTTCGGACCTATTGGTTCGTCCGAAGGGGTCATAAGCCCTTCGGATCTCCCCTCGACGGGCGTGACCCCGTCGTGATCCGAGACGACCGAGGCCCGACGCCCCAGCCGACCGCGTTCGTGTTCACCCGAAACGCCCTGTTACACTTAAGGGCGTCGGATCGTCGTTCCCTCGAACCACACGAGGGAAGCGACCTTCGCGTTCCATCCGAGTGCCCTGTTACACTTAAGGGCGTCGGATCGGGTTCGACCGTGCCGGGTGCGCCCCGGCGCGGCGTTCGCATTACGTTACGAGAGGGGTGATACGGATAAACTCGTCGTTCGATCGCCTCTCCGGCAGGCGATCACACGGGACGGCGTCTCGCGGTGGGAGCCCGGTCGTCGTCTCCGCTCGAGGGTCCAACCCCCCGATCACACCACGGGACCGACGACGGGTCGGCGAAACGATCTCTCCGCGGGCGGGTGGTCGATGGAGCGTGCTCCGCGGGGCGGGCGGACGACGGAGCGACGCGGGTCTCGGTCGGCCGAGGCGCACCTCGGCGACGGGGCACAAAGAACCGTCGGCGTCACGGCACCGTTCAGATCTCTTCCAGGTGTTCGACGCCCTGCTTGGAGACGTTGCCCTTGGTGATGTCGCCGGGCATCCAGTCGGGTTTGTCGTCGGGGGCCGTCTCCTCCCAGGCCCACCCCTCGTAGACGTGGACCTTGTGGGTGCCCTTTTCCCGGAGCCTGAGCTCCGTGGGGTCTGCCTCGTCCTCGCTGTCGGCGGGTTCCAGTCGTCTGGCGGCTTTCAGTGCCGCCTGTCGTGGTGTCCCGCCCGAGAAGACGCTCGTCTCGTCACCGTCCTCCGCCCGTAGCGCGAAGTTCCGTTTGTCGTTGTCGCGTGCCATCGTTTCCACCGCTCCGTGTCAATTCAGCACACGACTCGTTATAAATATACCCCCCGAATCCGGCCACGTCCGGGGGTTTTCGTCTCTCCACGATGATAACGGGTCCCGTCACCGTCGAACCGGCACGGTAGACTTAAGTACGTCCTCCGGCGAAGACCGGAATAGGACACCGCGATGGTGCGAAAGAAGAAGCTCAGCCCGAGTGGGGCCAAGGACGAAAACGGCGAGTACCACAACGTCCACATCAACCTGCACGAGGACGAGCTCGCCGTCGCCGGCATGGAGATCGGCGACGAAGTGTTCGTCCGCGTGCGCGACAACAAGATCATCATCCAGAAGGCCGACCCCGAGGACGTCGAACACGAGTTCTGATCCCGAGTTCCGAACCCGCGCCACCATCGCGACGCGAACCGCTCGACCGTCACACACCGTAGCTTCGCATGAACCCCTACGAAGTCGTCAAGCCCGCCCTCTTCCGACTCGACCCCGAGACCGCACACCGCATAGTCCACCGTGGGCTGGAACTGGCCGGACGGACGCCGCTGACGGCCGCGATGGCCCGCCGGTACACCGTCGAGGACCCCCGGCTCCGCGTCGACACGCTGGGCGAGCGGTTCCCGAACCCGGTCGGGGTCGCCGCCGGCTTCGACAAGAACGCCGAACTTCCGGGAGCGCTGTCGGCGCTGGGCTTCGGCTTCGTGGAGGTCGGCGGCGTGACGGCGGTGCCACAGGCCGGCAACGACCGCCCGCGACTGTTCCGGCTCCCGGAGGACGGCGCCCTGATCAACCGGATGGGGCTGAACAACGACGGCGCCGACGCCGTCGGCCGTCGGCTGGCCCGGACGGAGGCCCGCGTGCCGGTGGGCGTCAACGTCGCCAAGAGCGAGCACGTCGACGCCGACGGCGCGCCGGCGGACTACCGCTACAGCTACGAGCGCGTCGCCGAGGGCGGGGACTTCTTCGTCGTCAACGTCTCCTGTCCCAACTCCCAGGGGTTCGAGGAGCTACAGAACCGCGAGTCGATGGCGGCGATCCTCCGCGAACTGCGGGACGCGGGCGCCGCGCCGCTGTTGGTGAAGCTCGCACCGGACCTCCCCGAGCCCGCGATGGCCGACGCGCTGGATCTGGTCGCCGAGTTCGACCTGGAGGGCGTGGTCGCGACCAACACCACCACCGAGCGGCCCGACTCGTTGCGGTCCGCGAACCGGGCCGAGACCGGCGGGCTGTCGGGCGACCCCATCGAGGGGACCGCCACCGAGGCGGTGCGGTTCGCCGCCGAGCGCGTCGACGCGCCCGTGATCGGCGTCGGCGGGGTGAGTTCGGCGGAGGGCGCCTACCGCAAGATCCGCGCCGGGGCGTCGCTGGTGCAACTGTACACCGGGCTGGTCTACCGTGGACCCGCTCTCGCCCGCGAGATCAACGAGGGGGTGCTGGAACTCCTGGAGCGGGACGGGTTCGACTCCGTCGAGGCGGCCGTCGGGGCGGACCTGGCGTAGCCGGGACGGCGGTCGCTCACGAGAACGACGACGCGTTCGGCGGGTTCCGGTCCGGGGGTGTCATGTTTCTTGGAGTGCCCGCGCACACGCGGGACGGAACGGATCACCGGCGTCGCGCGAGCCGGCGCCGTCGGCGGACGCGTTCCGCGGTCACTCCAGAGCGTCCAGGCGGAACTCGAAGGCCGCGACCGGCAGTTCGAGGTCGTGCTCGACGAGCACGGCCGGGTGGACCTCGCCGATCACGCCGGCGGGCGTCCCGTCCACGACCACCGCGGCCGCGCGGCCGTCGATGAACGTCGGGTGGTCGGTGGCGGGGGTGGCCAGGTCGGCGCCGAAGGTGTCGACCAAGGCCCGCAGGCGCGCCTTCGCGTCCTCGTAGGAGGCGTCGGTCCGGGCGAGGACGGCCGCGACGGTCCGGTGCTCGGCGACGCGGGTGGTCTCGTCCCCGTCGACGCGGGCCGCCAGCCCGATCTCCGCGAGGTCCTGTGGGTACGCGCGGTGGGTGTTGTTCTCGAGCACCATCAGCAGCGAGGGGAGCGCCCACGTCCGCAGCATCGTGTACGCCTCGCTGTAGGGCTCGCGGATCGTGACCGGCTCACCGGCCCCGTGAGCGTCGTCTTCGGGCGCGAGCCGGAGCCGCTCGAAGTTCTCCTCGCGGTTGATCATGTGGAAGTTCAACAGGTCCTCGAACCCTAACCCGACCAGGGCGTCACGGGCGGCGTCCTCGAGCCGCGAGCGCTCGTGGCGCCCGCCGACCGTCGACACCTCCGGGTACCGCGGTTCGAGTTCGTCGAACCCCAGCGCCCGGCCGACGTCGTCGATCACGTCCAGCGGGTGGAGCACGTCCACGCGGTACGGCGGGATCGTCACCTCGTAGCGGCGCTCGTCGTCGGCCGCATCGTCGGCCGCGAGTTCGGCGTCCAGCCCGGCCCGCCGGGCGTGGTCGATCACCGCCTCGGGGTCGAGGTCGAGCCCGATCACCGTCTCGATCCGATCGTGGGCGACGGTCTTTGTCTTCGTCGAGAGGTCCGGCCGGACCAGCTCCCGGCCGGCGTACTCGCCGGGGGCGTCGTCGGCGTACTCCACGCGGACCTCCTCGAGCGTGCCCCCGCGGGCCTCCAGCGCGTAACAGACCACGTTGAGCATCCGGTCGATCGTCCACTGGTCGGTGCCGGTCATCTCGACGAACAGGTCCCGCGAGTCGACGGTCACCTCGGTGCGACTCCCGTTGATGACCGGCGGGAACGAGAACAGCCGGATCCCGTCGTAGATCGCCGGGTACCGGTCGAACCCCTCGACCAGGTCCGCGTACGTCCGCCCGGTGTCGTGGTCCGTGAGCACCTCGGCGGGGGTCATGGCCTCGCCGCTGTCCAGCGGGACGAACCGGTCGCCGTCGGGCGCGACGCTCGTGTACCGGACCGACTTCCCGCCGCCGTCGACGGCCCCCTCCCCTTTCAGCATCGTCAGGTCGTGGATCCCGATGGCCCCCTTCGCCCGCGTGCGGCCCATCGTGGCGTGGAGCTTCTCCTGGAGCTGGATCAGCGACTCCAGGGACGCCTCGTCCAGGTCCAGCCCCCGGACGACGGCGCCGGTGACGTAGGGGCGCCCGTCGGGCTGGTCCTCGACACGGATCGTCCAGTCGGCGTCGTTGGTCGAGGGGACGTACACCCCGCGGTCGTCGCCGTAGTGGTAGCGCAGCGACCGGGCGATCCCCTCGACGG
>CAZMWG010000213.1:0-4308 GCA_964569925.1 uncultured Halobacteriales archaeon
AGCGCTCGTCGTCCGGCGAACCGAAGGAGTGTGGGGGGACTGAACCGACGGCTCGGGACCGTCGGGCGGTGAGCGGGGCGGGCGGCCCACAGGGACCGGGCCCGTCTATCGGCTCGTCTCGACCTCTTCCTGACCGTCGGCGCTGGGGCTCCCGGTGGTGCCCGAGCGCTCCTCCTCGGAGCGGGCGGCGACCAGGGCGCCCTGGGCGACGCTGTACAGCGGGTCGTCGGCGCGGCGGACGTCGCTGATCGAGAACGGGATCTCGGACTCGCCGAGGCGCTGTTTGAACAGCTCCTCGAAGCCGTCGGGGCTGGAGGTGCCGCCGGTGACGACCACCGGGACGTCCAGGCCCTCCTCGACGTCCTCCTCGTCGACCTCCGCGATGATGTTCTCGATGACGTAGTCGAGCAGGTTGTCGTAGTAGATGCTGATCGCGCCCTCGAGACCGCCGACGTCGGTCTCGAAGTCCAGCTCGAAGTCCTCCTCCTTGACGGAGGTGATCTTGTCGACGGGGGTACCCGTCGCCTGGGCGGCCTGCTCGTCGATCCAGTCGCCCCCGCGGGCGATGGAGAACTTCATCACCGGGACCGCGTAGTACGAGAGGCAGACGTTGGTCATGCCGGCGCCGAAGCTGACCCCCAGACCGGTGAAGTCGTGGTCGGCCAGCTCCGAGTAGATGACCGCCATCCCCTCGTTGATCGGTTCGGGCTGGTAGCCCATGTCGCCCAGCAGCGACTCGATGGTCTTCTGGTGGTACAGCGTCGAGACCTCCGCGTCCATCGGGTCGGCCGGCACCGAGAAGAACAGCAGCTCGTCGTCGAACTTCGGCTCGCCGACGACCTGCTCGGTGATCAGCTTGATCATCGGGATCGCGGACTGCTCGTCGCTGGAGAGGATCCCCGCCTGCATCGGTCGCCGGGTCTCCTCGTTGAAGATGTTCGCGAAGTTCAGCGCGTCGTCCCCCACGATGTACACCTGATCGCCCTTGCGGATGTGGAGGACGTCGCTGCGCGAGAGCATCTGTTCGGCCATGTCGCTGTACTCGATCTCCACGAAGGAGTTGCGTTGCTGTACGAACACCGTCTCGGTCCCGTCCTGACGAGCCGAGAGAATGTTCATCGTGCCGACGTCGAGGCCCTGTGCCATGGACGATACGTCTCCCTTACGGGGGAAAAAACTACCTTAACGTGACACTGTCATTACAATTCTGGCCGACAGGAGGGGCGGCGGAACCGGGGACGGCGGCGGGGTTCCGGCGACCGGCGTCGGGTAGTCGGTTCCTACGGCGGTCAGCCCGACAGCCACGCGCGGAGCCGCGCGAGGAGTCCGCGGTCCTCCTCGACGCCGGTCTCGACGCCGGGTTCGTCCTCGGCGGCCTTCTCCTCGCGGAACTCCGTCAGCGCCGCCACCTGGTCGTCCGTGCTCGAGCCGCTGGCGGTGTCGGACTCCCCGCCCTGGAGCCCGCGGAGCTGCGAGACGGCGTCGTCGACGGAGTCACTCTCCGAGCGGCGGGTCATCTCATCGGTCGCCTCGCGCATCGACGGGTCGACCTCGAGCTCCTCGTCGCCGGTGTTCAGTTCGAGACGCTTGGTCTCGAGGTTCTGCTCCACCCCGCCCCAGGACAGCGTCGAGTCGTCCATCGCCGCCTCGATGTCCTCCCGGACGGTCTCGTCGTCGATCGTCTCCTCGCCGTCTCCCTCCCCGGTCTCTCCGTCCGCGGCCGTCCCCGCCGCCGAGGCGGCCGCGGCGCGGTCGAGATACTGGGCGATCAGCGCCGAGCCGGTGGCCGCCGACAGCGCGACCAGCCCTGCCGCGTAGATCGTGATCGTCAGGACGCTCCCGCTGACGCCGCTCGCGGTCGTCCAGTCGTAGGGGTAGGTCGCCACCAACACGCCCAGGGCGACGACACACAGCGCCGTGCCGAGCCCGGCGGCGACGCGGGTCCGTCGGCCCACCGGGAGCAACACGACGATGCTGACGACCATCGCCGGCAGGCCGAGCAGCCCCGTGACGAGCGAGATCTCCCGGAGCGTCCAGAAGGCGGACGTCTCGGGCGTCTGGGTCCCGCTGAACAGGAAGAGGGCGAACCCGACCAGCCCGAGCGCCGCGCCCGCGAAGAACAGCCCGAAGCCGGCGTACACCTCGCGCTCCTCGTCCGGCGTGCCGACGTACTCCCGGTACGCGGAGAGTAACGTCGGACGGAGCCCCGACCCCCCGTCCGTCGAACCGTCGTCGGATGCGGTGTCCGCGTGGGACATACCTGTGGTTACGTAGCCGTCGGGTATTGATAGTGTGGGTCGAGCCTCGCGTCGCGGGGACGCGGTCGGCCCGACCGGAGCGCGGGTCGAGCCCGCCGGTAGCCGACGGCTAGACCGGTCCGCCGGGTCCGAGCCCCGCCAGCCGACACGCGAGTTCGCCCTCCGCTCGGCTCAGCAACGCCGCGGGGTCGGGAACGTCGCCGACGCGGAACGCCAGCCCGAGACCTGCGATCTGTGCGAGCTCGTACACCCGCCGCCGCCGGCGCCGTGTCGGATCCGGCGGCGCCGTCGCGCGGTAGCCACGGGCCAGCGCCCGGGTCTCCGCCGTCCCGACCGTCGCCGCGGCTCCGAGGCCGGACGTCGGGTCCGCGTCCGTCCGCGGCCGGCCCGCGCGAGCGACTGCCGCGGCGCCGCCCTCCGCTCCGGGCGCCGCGTCCGCGCCGTCGCCGAGGTCCGGGAGCGGGAACGGGTCGGCCGGCCCGACGGCGGCGGCGAACGCCCCCGCCGCCCACAGCAGGTCCCACGCCGGGTCGCCGGCCGCCGCGAGGTCCCAGTCGAGCAGTCCGGTCAGCCGGCCGCCGGCGACTAGCACGTTCGCCGGATCGACGTCGCCGTGGACGACCCTCGCCCCCGGGAGCCTGTCGAGCACGCCGGCCGACGCCAGGACGGCCTCGACCGCTCGCTCGACGACCGGCGCCGCCGGCGTGTCGACCGCCGTCCGCCGGAGCCACGCCACCTGCCGGCCGACGACCGACGACGGTCGCTCGGGGTCGGCGACGGTCACCCGCCGCGACCCGACCGGCACGAGCCGTCCGACCCCCGCGGAGCCGGCCGCTCCGTGGACCGTGTCCAGCGCCCGACCGACCGCGTCGGCGATCCGGCACCGCTCGTCCGGCGGTAGTCCGCCGAACCGGCGACCCGGCGCCGTCCCGGGCAGCCGCTCCATCACGACGTGGGGGTAGGGGACCCGCTCGTCGCCGACGCCCGCGTGGACGACCGTCGGAACCGGGAGGCCGGTGGTGTCCCGGGGCTGTCGGCAGACGGTCGCGCCGGCGAGCAGCCCGCTGGGGCCGCCAGGGAACCCGCCGTCGGGGGGTGGCGGGAGGTCCTCGAAGGGGCCGTCGGGAGCGACCGGCTCCGGGGGTGCGATCTTCACGACGTAGCCCGGCGATCCGGCGACGTCCACGAGGAACGTGCGGCCGCCGGCGAGCCCGCCCGCCGCCTCGCGGACGCCGAGGACGCTGCTCCCGGGGAGCGTGCGCGCGACCGGATCCCCGATCGTCGCCGGCGGGACCGTCACGGCCGAGCGGATCCGCTCGCCCAGCGCGGCGGCGACGGGCGACGGCGGACGGCCGAATGGAACGCCCAAGAGCACGTCCGGACCGACGACCGCCGGCGACTGTGTCTACCGGCGACGTTCCGGCCGGCGACGCCGCGGACGCCTGCCACACGGTCGCCGGTCGGTCACGCGGCCGGGGACGTCGCTCGTCGACTCGCTCCGGGCGCCGATCCCGCCCACTCGCGCGGGTGCCGTCGCTGAGCGCTCGGAAATAAACGGAAGAAAGCGGTGTACTACCGCGTTCAGACGCGAACGACGTTCGTCGCGCGCGGGCCCTTGGGGGCCTGCTCGATGTCGAACTCGATCTCCTCACCCTCCTCGAGGTCCGGACCGCCGACGTCCTCCATGTGGAAGAAAACGTCCTCGTCCGCGTCCTCAGTCTCGATGAAGCCGTAACCGCCCGTGTCGTTGAAGAAGTCAACCGTACCGTTTGCCATTGCAAATTATCAAAGGCTCGACTGGCGGATAAGGGTTCCGCATTCGTGCGGCGCTGTGGATAGTCACCACACGACTGTTTCGAGAAAAGGAGGTTGGTCGGTCGTTCGTTCACGGTCCGGCGGTTCGTCCGGGGCGCGTCGTCGAGCCCCGGACCCGGGATCGTCCGTCGGTTCCCTCGACCGGCTACGGGGCCGCTTCCTCGGTGGGCGTCGCGGTGGCGTCGTCACCGGTCTCCGTGGGCGTCGCCGCCTCGTCGTCGGACTCCGCTTCGTC
>CAZMWG010000214.1:0-4243 GCA_964569925.1 uncultured Halobacteriales archaeon
CGTCTGAAGGAGCGGGTGCTCCACGAGTGTGAGTTCAAGGCCTACCCGCGGGCGGTCCGCTGGTTCGCCGAGGACCGCGTGACCGTCGACCGCGAGGCCGGGACGGCGACGGTCGCCGGCGACGACGGGGGGTCCTTCCCCGGTCGGCGGCTCGTCTCTGACGACCGGGCGGCGGACCTGCGCTACGGGGAGAACCCCCACCAGGACGCCGCGCTGTACGCCGACCACACCTGCGAGGAGGCCAGCGTCGTCCACGCCGAGCAACTGAACGAGGGCGCGCGGGCGCTGTCGTACAACAACTACAACGACGCCGACGCGGCGCTGAACCTGGTGAAGGAGTTCGAGGAGCCGGCCGCGGCGGTGATCAAACACACCAACCCGGCGGGCTGTGCGACCGCGGACGCCGTCGCCGACGCCTACGCGGACGCCCTGTCGACCGACGCCAAGAGCGCCTACGGGGGGATCGTGGCGCTCAACCGGGAGTGTGACGCCGCGACCGCCGAGCGGATCGTCGACTCGTACAAGGAGGTCGTCGTCGCGCCGGGGTACACCGACGCGGCGCTCGACGTCCTGTTCGGCAAGGAGAGCCTGCGGGTGCTCGACGTCGACGGCGGGCTCGACTTCGACGAGCGGTCGACGGAGAAGCGGCTCGTCGGCGGTCGGCTCGTCCAGGACCGGGACACCGCCACGGTGACCGCCGACGACCTGGAGGTCGTCACCGAGCGCGAGCCGACCGACGAGGAGGTCGCGTCGCTGCTGTTCGCCTGGCACACGATCAAACACGTCAAGTCGAACGCCATCGTGTTCGCCGACGGCACCGAGACCGTGGGGGTCGGGATGGGGCAGGTCTCGCGGGTCGACGCCGTTCGACTCGCGGCGATGAAGGCCGAGGAGGACGCCGAGGGGAAGGGACCGGACGGGGCCGTCATGGCCTCGGACGCCTTCTTCCCGTTCCCGGACGGCGTGGAGATCGCCACCGACGCGGGTATCGAGGCCGTGATCCAGCCCGGCGGCTCACAGAACGACGACCAGGTGATCGCGGCCGCGGACGAACACGACGTGGCGATGGTGTTCACCGGGCAGCGGGCGTTCCGCCACGACTGACCGGACGGGCGCCGGACGTGGGGCGGGCGGGTGACGGTCGGCCGCGGGGCCGGGAGAGCGACGGTCGAGCATGGGGCCGTCGGAACGACGGCCGCGGTCGGGGTCGGCGGGACGACCGTCGGACTCGTCGCCGCGAGGGCGAGCGCCGGGGGAGACGCTTTTGAGGGGGCCGCGCGTCGGCCCCGCACGTGTCGATCGCGCGTCACGGAGCCGGCCCGCGGGCCGCCCTCGGGGCTCTGGTCTCCCAGATCCACCCCGTGTTCATGCTCCCGCCGACGGCGACGGCGCTGTTCGGCGCCACGCTGGCCGGCGAGTTCGACCCTCGACTGGCGCTCCTCCACGCGGGAGCGGTCTCTCTCGCGCTGTACACCGCCCACGTCAAGGACGGCTACGTCGACTTCCACCGCCGGGACGAGGACGACGACCACCCGCTGACCGCGCGGGGGTGTCGGGTCGCCCTGGCCGGCGCGACGGCCGGCTTCGCCGCCCTGGTCGCCGCGCTGGGCCTGCTCGTCGGGCCGGTCGCGGCGCTGCTGTCGCTGCCGGGGTGGCTGATCGGCTACAGCCACGCGCCGCTCCTGGACACGAACCCGGTCACCGCGACCGCGGGCTACCCGACGGGGATCGCGCTGGCGCTGGTGGGCGGCCACTACGTCCAGACGACCGCGTTCGCGCCGCTCCCGCTGGCGCTTGCGGCGGTGTTCCTGGTCGTGCTCTCCGGGATCAAGGTGATCGACGACGCACAGGACTACGACTACGACCGCTCGATCGCGAAGCGAACGGTCGCGGTCGTCCTGGGTCCGGAGGGAGCCCACCGGCTGGCCTACGGGCTGATGGCCGCCGGGATGGTCGCCGTCGCCGCGCTGGCGCTGTGGTACCCCCCGATGCCGACCGGGACCGCCACCGCGCCCGTCGCCTTCGGGCTGGTGGCGCTGGTCGCCAGGGGCCGCGACCCCGAGACCGCGACGATGCTGTTGATCCGTGGCTCCTACGTCTTCCTCGCCGTGCTCGTCGGGGCGGTGTGGCTCCGGCCGCTGGGGTGAGCCACAGGCCGGAGACGACCGCTTCAGGCGTTCGCGCTGACGATCTTGATCACGTCGCCCTCGGAGAGTTCGTGGTCCTCGCCGATCCGGCGGCCCTCGCGGGCGTCGACGGCGTGGAGGTAGCCGTCGCCGATGTCCGAGTGGACCGCGTACGCGAGGTCCGTCGGCGTCGAGCCACGGGGCAGCAGGTGGGCGTCGGGCAGGGTCCGCCCCTGGCCGTCCGTCCAGCGGGTCTCGTTCTCGACCGGGTAGACGGTGACGTGGTCGAGCAGGTCGTAGACGGCGGCGTTCAGCGCCGCCTGGACCCCCGTGCCGCCGTGTTCGGCGAGCACCTCGCGGACCCGCTCCAGCCCGGCGCGTTGCTCGTCGCTTGGCTCGCCCGGGATCGAGAAGTCGTCGTCGCCCGGGTCGTAGTCGATCAGTCCGGCCTCGGCCGCCCGCCGCAGCGCCAGTTCGCCGTCGGCGGAGGCCGGGACCAGGTAGTCGGTGGCCCCGCGCAGACGGTCGACGTCGTCCGCCGGGGCGACGTCGACCTTGTTGGCGACGACGGCGATGGGCTTCGTGAGTTCCCGGAGCCGTCGGGCCAGCCGTTCCCGGTCGTCGTCGGTCCACTGGTGGGGGTCCTCCGGGTAGTCCATCCCGCGCAACACGGCCGCGACGTCGGCCTCGGTGGCGCCGATGCCGGTCAGCAGCTCCGTCAGCGCCTCGTCGACGTCGAAGTCCGGCGACCGGGACTGGCGGGTGACCGTCTCCCAGTTGCGGTCGACGATGGAGGCCAGCCAGAGGTCCATCTCCGTCGCGACGAAGTCGACGTCCTCGACGGGGTCGTGGTCGCCGATCTCGACCGGTTCGCCCTCG
This sequence comes from uncultured Halobacteriales archaeon, assembly GCA_964569925.1. Lineage (GTDB taxonomy): Archaea > Halobacteriota > Halobacteria > Halobacteriales > Haloarculaceae > CAZMWG01. The sequence goes on from CAZMWG010000214.1 coordinate 3,006, forward strand.
GCGTTCGTCCCGCCGGAGGCGTCGACGACGTTGAGCACGACGTCCGCGTCGGACAGTTCGTCGAGGAACTGGTTGCCCAGTCCCCTGCCCTCGTGGGCACCCGGCACCAGTCCGGCGACGTCCAGCAGGTCGACGGGGACGTAGCGCTTGCCGTCCCGGCAGCCGTCCGCGCCACAGCGCTCCTCGCGGTCCAGACAGGGACAGCGCGTGCGGACGTGGCTGACGCCGCGGTTGGCGTCGATGGTGGTGAACGGGTAGTTCGCCACGTCGACGTCCGCGAGCGTCGCCGCCGTGTAGAAGGTAGACTTGCCGGCGTTGGGTTTCCCGGCGAGCGCGATCGACAACATGCCCCCGAGTACCCCCGTCCGGGGGAAGCGCCTTTCGGTCGTCGCGACCGGCGGAGACGACGCCTACGCCTCGCGTTCCTCCGTCCCGTCGCCGTCTGACTCCGGCGCGTCGTCGGCGTCGGCCGCGTCGTCCGCCGCGACGTGGTCGGACACCCAGGCGACGTGCTCGCGGAGCCGTCGCTCGCCGGCGTCGGTCAGCGAGTAGACGTCGGCGACGCCGTCCGCGCGGCGCTCGACGAAGCCGTCGTCGGCGAGCGCCCGGAGGGTGCCGCGGAAGCTCTTCGGGTCGATCCGGGCGTCGTAGTGGCGCTCGAGCCGCGTCTTGAGCCGCTGACTCGTCAGTTCGCCGGCCCCGGCGAGCAGGACACAGGCGTCCCGGCGCCGGCCGCTCTGGAGGAACTTCGCCATGCCGGTCGGTGCCGGGCGGCGGACAGGAAGCTTTCGGAGCCCGGGTCGGACGGCGACGACCGGTCGGGCCTCCCGCCGGAAACGGCCGCCGGCCCGGGCGCCGGTGTCGCGACCGACAGCTTTCACTGGATCGAGCCGTTAGAGCGGTCGATGACCGACGAGTCAGCGGTCCGGACCGAGACGACCGTCGAGGCCGACGGGATCACGGCGCGGTACTACGAGACCGAGACCGAGCGGGTGCTCGCCTTCGAGCGCGACGGGGCCACCGCCGCGGTGGCACAGAACGTCGAGGGGTACGCGATGCTGAAGGTCCGGTCGGGCGCCGACGGCGACGAACTGGAGCGGTACTACGGGTTCGACATGGCGCTGGACCACGCCGGCGAGTTGCTCGGCGTCGAGGCCCACGCGCTCCCGGTGCCCGAACCCGCCGAGGACATGGGGATGTAGCTTCGCGCTCGCGAGGATCGTCCGTCCGAGGACCGT
>CAZMWG010000215.1:0-4225 GCA_964569925.1 uncultured Halobacteriales archaeon
GACCCCCCCGACGTGCTGGTCACCACGCCGGAGACCCTCCAGGCGATGTTCACCGGCGAGAAGCTCCGTCGGGCCCTGTCGGACGTCGAGCACGTCGTCGTCGACGAGGTCCACGAACTGGCCGCCGCGAAGCGGGGCGCCCAACTCACGGTCGGGCTCGAACGCCTGCGCGAACTCGCGGGCCCGTTCCAGCGGATCGGCCTCTCGGCCACCGTCGGCGACCCCGCCGAGGTCGGACGCTTCCTCACCGGCGACCGGGGGTGTGAGATCGTCGAGGTCGACGTCGGGAGCGACCTCGAACTCGAGGTCGTCCACCCCGAGGTGGCCGAGCGGGACCGTCGACTGGCGAGCGAACTCGCGACGGAACCCGCCGCGGTCAGCCACGCCCGCGTCATCGACGAACTGGTCGAGCGCCACGAGTCGACGCTGGTGTTCGTCAACACGCGCCAGACCGCGGAGGCGCTGGGCGCGCGGCTGAAGGCCATCGACGCCGACGTCGGGATCCACCACGGCTCGCTCTCGAAGGAGGCCCGCATCGAGGTGGAGAACCGGTTCAAGGCCGGGGCGCTCGACGGTCTGCTCTGTACCTCCTCGATGGAACTGGGGATCGACGTGGGCCACGTCGACCACGTGGTCCAGTACAACAGCCCCCGTCAGGTGCGGCGCCTGCTCCAGCGGATCGGCCGGGCGGGCCACCGCAGCGGCGAGACCTCCTCGGGGACGGTCGTCGCGACCAACGCGGACGACGTGCTGGAGGCGTCGGCGATCGCCCGGCAGGCCCGCAACGGCGAGGTCGAACCCGCGGCGATCCACGAGGGGAGCCTGGACACCGTCGCCAACCAGGTGGCCGGCCTGCTGATGGACCACGGCGAGGTCGACGCGATGGCGGCCTACGAACTGGTGACCCGTGCCTACCCGTTCCGGGACCTCGACGAGTCGACGTTCCGGGAGGTGGTCGAGGAACTGGCCCGGGCGGACGTGGTGTGGCTCGAACGCGACCACGACCGGATCGAGAAGCGCCGGGGCACCTGGCAGTACTTCTATCGCAACCTGTCGATGATCCCCGACGAGGCCACCTACACCGTGGAGGACGTCGCCTCGGGGGACCGGGTGGGGACGCTGGACGAGAAGTTCGTCGTCAACTTCGCGGCGCCGGGCGAGACGTTCGTCCAGCGGGGGGAGATGTGGCGGATCACGGAGATCGACGAGGAGGAGGAGTCGGTGACCGTCTCGCCGGTGGAGGACCCCTCCGGCGAGGTCCCCTCGTGGGTGGGCCAGGAGATCCCGGTCCCGCGGGCGGTGGCCCGCGAGGTGGGCGAGATCCGTCGCGTCGCCGGCCGCCAACTGGCGGGTGGTGCGCCCGTCGAGCGGGTGGCCCGGGACCTCGCCGGCCGGTACGACGCCACGCCCGACGCCCTGGCGGTCGGGCTGGAGCCGGTCGCGGACCACGAGGGACCCCTGCCCACCGACGAGCGGGTGGTGGTGGAGTTCGCCGGCCGGGACGCCGTGGTCAACGCGACGCTGGGCCACGAGATCAACGAGACGCTGGGACGGCTGCTGTCGGCGCTGCTGGGACAGCGCGTCGGCTCGTCGGTGGCGATGGAGGTCGACCCCTACCGCGTGGAACTGGAACTGCCGCGGGGGCTCTCGGGGGCGGACGTCGTCGAGGTGATCGAGGGGACCGACCCCGACCACGTGGAGGCGGTGATCGAACTGAGCCTCAAGAACGCCGACTCGCTGGCCTTCACGCTGGCCCAGGTCGCCGCCAAGTTCGGCCGGCTCAAGCGCTGGCGGGGCCGCGGGTCGATCAACTTCGGCAAGGACCGGCTGCTGGAGGAGCTCGAGGGCACCCCGCCCTACGAGGAGGCGATCCGGGCGGTGTTCCACGAGGAACTGGCCGTCGACGAGACCGCGATCCTGCTGAGCCGGCTGCAGGCCGGCGAGGTCGGACTCGCCACCCACGGCGAGCGCACGGCCATCGGCTCCGGGGGCCGCTCCTCGGGGCGGGAGCTGCTGGCCCCGGAGGAGGCCGACGCCGGCGTCGTCCAGACGGTCCGCGAGCGCATCCGGGACGACCGCGTGCTGCTGGCCTGTCTCCACTGTGACGAGTGGGACACCCGCAAGACGGTCCGCCGGGTGCGCGACCGGCCGGAGTGTCCGCGCTGTGGCTCCACGCGGGTCGCGGCGCTCAACCCCTGGGCCGACGAGGTGCTGACGGCGGTGCGAGCGAACGAGCGCGACGGGGACCAGGAGAAGGCCACCGAGCGGGCCTACCGGGCGGCGTCGCTGGTCCAGAGCCACGGCAAGCGGGCGGTGATCGCGCTGGCGGCCCGCGGCGTCGGCCCGCACAACGCCGCCCGGATCATCAACAACCACCGCGAGGACGAGGACGACTTCTACCGCGACATCCTGGCCCGCGAGCGCGAGTACGCACGGACCAAGTCCTTCTGGGACTGACGGCCCCGGGACGGGACCGACGGTCCCGGACCTCGTTCCGAGTCGGTCCCCGTCGGAGCCCGGCGACGCCGCGCCGGGACAGGAACCCCTAAACGCTCCCCGGCCGAGCGGCCCGGTATGCGCCTGGAGGAGTACTGGGGCGTCGGGCCGAAGACGAGCGAACTGCTGGCCGAATCACTCGGGACCGACCGGGCCGTCGACGCCATCGAGTCCGGCGACGTGCGCGCCCTGACGCGGGCGGGGCTGGCCCGCGGACGGGCTACCCGGATCCTCCGTCGCGCCACCGGCGCGGCCGCGATGGACGTCCTCGGGACCCGCGACACCCGCGAGGTGTACAAGGGGATCCTCGACCTCGCCGAGGGGTACGCGGTCGACGAGGGCGCCGCCGACCGGATCCGCGTCCTCACGCCGCTGCCCGACCGGGCGGCCATGGCGGAGCGGGTCGACGCCGTCCTCGCGGCGCGGGACGCCTGGCGCGACCTCGACCGGGAGACCCGCGAGCGGGTCCTCGCGGCGTTCGACGGCGGCGAGACCGACGAGGACGGGAGCCCGAGCGACGCGACGGACGGGGACGGCGACCTCGCGGCGGTCCAGACGGCGCGGGCGCTCCGGGAGACCGGCGTCGACGCGGGTGTGTTCGCGGCCGTCGCGGAACTGGACCCCGACGCGCTGGCCGACGCCGAGCGGGCGCTGGCCGGCCTCGCCGGTCCCGACGACCGGATCGGCGAGGGGGCCGACGACCGGCTTGACGCGCTTCGGGAGCGGCTGGGTCGGGTCGAGGACATGGCCGCCGCGAGCGCGAGCCTCGCCGAGGAGTTGCAGTCGGGCGCCCGCGGCGCCGACGACTTCCGGGACACCGTCGTCCGGCACGTCGTCGACGAGGCCGGCGTCGAGCGCGAGCGGGTCCGGGCGGCCGCGCCGGGCGGCGCCGCCGACGCGACGGACTTCGTGACCGGCACCCTGCGGACGTTGTCGGACGACCTCCGGACGGCCGTCGAGGAGCGCGAAGCCGAGGTGGCACGACGGCTGGAGGGACTGCTGGAGGAGGCCGCGGACACCGTCGAGGCGGCCGCCGACGCCGTGGGCGACGTCGGCCTCTACCTGTCGCTGGCGCGGTTCGCCGAGGCCCACGACCTCCGGGCGCCGACCTACGTGGACGGGGACGCGCTGGCGGTCCGCGACGCCCGGAACCTCTCGCTGGTCGCCGCCGGCGTCGACGTCCAGCCGGTGACCTACGCCGTCGGCGACCACGACCTGGCGGAGATTCCGACCGGGGACCGCGTGGCGGTGCTGACCGGCGCCAACTCCGGCGGCAAGACGACGCTGCTGGAGACGCTCTGTCAGGTCCAACTGCTCGCACAGATGGGGCTCCCGGTGCCGGCCGCCGAGGCCCGCGTCGGGGTGGTCGACAGCGTCGTCTTCCACCGCCGGCACGCGTCGTTCAACGCCGGCGTGCTGGAGTCGACGCTGCGCTCGGTGGTGCCGCCGGTCTCGGACGAGGGGCGGACGCTGATGCTGGTCGACGAGTTCGAGGCGATCACCGAGCCCGGTCGCGCGGCCGACCTGCTGAACGGGCTCGTCGAGTTGACCGTCGACCACGACGCGCTGGGCGTGTTCGTCACCCACCTGGCCGAGGACCTGGCGCCGCTGCCCGGGGCGGCGCGCACGGACGGCATCTTCGCCGAGGGGCTGGACCCCGACCTGGAACTGGAGGTCGACTACCAGCCTCGGTTCGGGACGATCGGCCGGTCGACGCCGGAGTTCATCG
>CAZMWG010000216.1:0-3035 GCA_964569925.1 uncultured Halobacteriales archaeon
GCCGAAGGCGGCGATGATCGGCGTCCCGAACAGGAACAGCATCGTGATCCCGTGGGAGGTCAGGATCGAGTTGTAGAAGCTGTTGCCGATGATGGCGCCGCCGGGGGCGATCAGCTGCAGCCGGATCAGCATCGCCATGATCCCGCCCACCGCGAACGCGATGACGGCGTAGGCCCCGTACATGAGGCCGATGTCCTTGTGGTCGACCGTGGTCAGCCAGCGAACGATCCCACCGGGTTTCTCCTCGTGTCCGTAGCCCGTGTCGTCGCCGTAGCCCGCGACGGTCCCGCCGCCCGCGAGCGGCGTGTACGACCGCCAGTCCTCGGCGCGTGCCAGGAGGGCAGCGACGACGACGAGCAGGACGGCCATCACGGCCGTCAGCGCCAGTTGTCCTGCTGCCATATCCTGCACTCGGGATGCGGGGGTAATGAAACGGTCGGTTCCTCACGCCCGCGCGGTCGTGCAAGGATACGACACGACCGGACCGGCGGACCGTCGTTGGACTATCGATCGTGATAGTCTCGGGGGTCGGTTCCGTGGACGGCGGGCCGAACTACTCCGGGCGCTCCTCGGCGGCCTCGTTCTCGGCGTTCTCGATGGCCCGGCCGGCGTAGTAGGTGAGGATCGCCAGCAGCGCGAACGGGACGATCAACAGTGCGAACTGGAGACCGCTGAACACCGGATCGACGCCGAAGACCGGTAGCACCGCGAACGCCACGACGAAGAACAACATGATGACTAGCGGGATCACGTTGACCGTGAGGTCGAGCAGCGTCTCCCTCTCGAACCCGAGCAGTGACATATCCGCACTTCGACGAGGGCGATAAATAACGTGACGGTCCGCGGCGGGCCGGGACCGCGGGGCGTCAGGCCGAGGTGGCGTCGGCGAGCGAGGCGACGCCGCCGGCGGCGGCCATCGTGATCCCGGCGGCGGCGACGGCGACGGCCCGCGAGAGCAGGCCGTTCTCGCCGAAGTTCGCGATCGTCACCTCGGAGAGGGGGACCTGCCAGACGATCAGCGCCACCCCGACCACGGCGAGCAGGCCGCCGAGGTAGAGGAGCGGCGACCACGGCCGACTGGCGTAGCCCGACTCCGTGAGGACCCCGGCGACGCTGCCGCCGAACAGGAGCAGGCCGAGCACAGCCACCGGGAAGATGCCGACGAAGACGCCGACCTCCGCGAACGCCAGCCCGAACGCCACGAACACGGGCCACGGGCTGGCCCGACGGTACCCCTCGCTCAGCCCGGGTTGCTCGTCCATACCCGGCGTAGGGGTGGCCCCCTCAAATGCGCGTCGGAGTCTGACGCCCCCGCGGAGGGCCCGCAAAGTATTTGTCCCGGTTCCGGCTTGTGAAACGTAATGACCACGCGTACGGTCGAACAGATCGAGGAGTGGGAGCGCGCTTCGTTCGCGGGCGGGTACGAGGGGCTGCGCGACCTCGCCTCGCGGGAGTTCTCCGGCGTCGTCGTCGCAGGTCCGGCCCGGCTGTTCATGCTCGGGGGGACCGTGGTCGGGGTCCTGGACGGCGACGTCGAGGACTTCGAGGACGCCGACGGGACCGCCCGTTCGGCGCCCCACGAGGCGCTCCCGCTGTTGGCCGTGATGCAGGAGCGATCCACGCGGGTGCGGGCGAAATACTACACCGAGGACACACCCCTCTACGAGGTCGACCGCACGCTCTCGGACGGCAACTTCACCGGCTACGTGGAACTGTCCGAGAACGTCCTCTCGGGCGACTACTACGCGGTCTACCACCAGGGACGCTCGATGAGCGTCGCCTGGATCGGCTCGGCCGGCCGGTTCGCCGCCGGCGACGAGGCCTTCGAGGCGGCCGACGACGAGGTCGGCATCTACGAGGTCCGCCCGGCAGAGATCGAGGTGATCGAGATTCCCGAGCCCGAGCCGGACCCGGACCCGGGGACTGCGGCGGCCGACACCGACGCCCCGTCGGCGGACCGGGACGCCGCCACGAGGTCCGAGGGCGACGCGACGACGGGGGCGGAGCGCGGGGACGGGCCGTCGACGGCGGACCGGCGCGAACCGGCCCCGGCGGGCGAGGACACGCCGCCCGGCGCGGACGACGACGGGGAGACCGTCGTCGACGCCGACGGCGAGCGGGAGCCGGAACGGCCGGCCGAGGACCGTCGCCGGACGGCCGGGCGGCGACGAACGTCCGAGGACGACGCTCCCCGCGGGACGGCGGCGCCGGGTGACGGTCGGGCCGCCGACGACGAGGCCGACGACGTCCGGACCGACGACGAGCGGACCGAGAACGGGAGTTCGGGGCGGAACGGGGCAGAGGGCGTCCCCGGGAGTCACCCGGTCCGGACCGACGCCCCGGCGGACCGACCGGACCGCGAGGAGCCGACCGACGGGACCGATCGAGGCCACGAGACGGCCGTCTCCCGGCCCGCGGACGCCGGCGACGGCGACACCGTGGACGCCCCCTCGACCGCGGAGTCCGCCGAGGCGCGCGGCGGTGCGGCGGAGGAGGCGGGGGTCCGGGAGAGTCCCCCGCGGTCGTCCGACACGGAACCCCGACGGGAGCGACCGGCTGGCGGGCCCCAGGACAACGGGAACCACGGCACGGACGGCGTGACGGTCGAGCGGGCCGACACCGACTCCCCGGCCGAGGACCGGCCCGACGGGACCGTCGCGGGGGGATCGACCGACGGAGAGACGGGGGCGCCCTCCGAGGAACCGGTCTCGCCGGACGACCTGGAGACGCGGTCGCTCCCGTCGCTGGACCCGTCCCGGACGGAGAGCGCCGGCAGGGTCGACACGGTGCCGGAGCCCGACGAGGGGACGACGGAACCGGAGTCGGCGGGCGGTCCGGAGACCGGCGGGTGGTCGGGCGGCCGGATCGCCGAGGAGCGGACGCGCGAGACGGTCGAACCGGCCGGCGCCGGCGGGGTCGAGGAGCTGTCCGCGCGGCTCCGCGAGCGCGAGGCGGAGATCGAACGGCTGGAGACACGGCTCTCGGAGACGTCGGCGGAGCGTGACGAACTGGCCGCCGAGCGCCGGGAACTGGTC
>CAZMWG010000216.1:3135-4213 GCA_964569925.1 uncultured Halobacteriales archaeon
GCGGCCGAGCGCGAGGAACTGGCCGAGGAGCGCGAGGAGCTGATCGCGGAGCGCGACCGCCTCGCGGAGGAACTGGAGGAGGCCCGTTCGGAGGTCGAACGGCTCCGGGAGCGTCTGGAGGCGGAGACCCCCGACGGCGACGGCGTCGACCTCACCCCGACGCGGGCGATCGACGAGACGAACCTGTTCGTCCGCTACCGGTCGAAGAGCGACCCCACGCTGGAGGACGCACACGCCGGCGAGTCGGACGCGGCGGCCGTGGCGGAGAACCTGCGCCTGGAGTACCACACCGGCTTCGAGGCCGAGGGGGCGACCGTCGACGGCCGTCCGTTCGACGAGTTCCTGGAGGAGACGGTCCAGTACCGGTTCGCCCGGTGGCTGGTCGGGGAGCTGCTGTACGAGATCCGGGACTCGGGGGCCGCCGGCGGGATGGAGGGGCTGTACGACGCGCTCCCGGGGATCGACCGGATCGAACTCAACGGCCGGGTCGGCGTCGTCGAGACGGAGGACGGCCGGGACAACCGCACCCAGACGGAGTTCGACGTGGTGATACGCGACCGGATGGGCAACTCGCTGGCCGTCGCCACGATCAACGACAGCCGGGACCCGGCGACGGAGTCGATGATGAACGAGCTGATCCGGGGGGCCGAGGCGGTCGGCGAGACGAGCGAGTCGCTGGCCGGCGCCTTCCTGGTCACGGAGAGCTTCTTCGAGCCGGGAGCCCTGGAGACCACCGAGGAGGCGACCTCCGGCGGGTTGCTGAGTCGAGACAGACGGAAGAGCTTCGTCAACCTCACGCGCAAGACCGGCTACCACCTCTGTCTGGTGGAGGCCCGCAACGGCGAGTTCCACCTCGCGGTGCCGGAGCTCTAAGACTGGATCTCGGCCGCGTCCTCGATCTTCATCCCGTCGAGCTTGTCGATGATCTCGTCGACCTTGCCGTCGAGGTCGTCGACGAACTCCGAGGTCTGCTCGGTGGTGATCGCGCCCTGGCTCGACGGCTCGATCAGGTTCTCCTCCTCCAGCACCCGCAGCGAGTACCGAACCTTGTGGTGTGGGTAGCCGGTCTCGTTGGACA
>CAZMWG010000217.1:0-4091 GCA_964569925.1 uncultured Halobacteriales archaeon
TGTTCATCAGGAAGCCGCCCAGCCAGAACCCCCCGCCGAGGTAGTTGTTCTTCTCGACGACCATCGTCTTCACGCCCCGCTCGGAGAGTTCCTTGCTCGCCATCAGCCCCGAGGGGCCGCCGCCGACGACGATCACGTCCGAGTCCGAGAAGTTCATGAACTCCTCGGTCCACTCCTGACCGATCGCCCGGGTCACGTCCGCCTCGCCGACGTCGCTGAACTGGTCGAACTCGCTCATACCACCCGGTGGTATCCCCGAGCGAAACGTAGTCCTTTCGATCGTCGGCGGAACGGAGGACGCCGGGGCGAGTTCTCAGGGCCAGTCGCCGGGGGCGCCGTCGGGGCGGTGGACGACGGGGTCGTCGCCGACGGCCGCCACCCCCCACGAGCGACCCGGGTCGCTCCCGGCGGGGAAGAGGTGTTCGGGGATCAGCGGCATCGCCACGGGGGTGTAGCCGCCGGCGCGCATCTTCGAGACGCCGCCGAACGTGTCGATCACCTCGCCGCGCTCGGTCACCTCGAACCGGCCGTCGTCGTTGCGGGCGTAGGCGTGCCGGAACGAGGCCCGGTCGGGGGTCGCCAGCGCGTCGACGTGTTCGAGCACCGCGAGCACCTCGTCGCCGACGGAGAGTTCCAGTCGCGGACGGTCGGCGCCGACGGCCATCTCGCGCCACTGGAGGCGGTCGCGGGGCGCCCGGGCGCAGGCGTAGCTCCCGTCCGACAGCGGCACGCGGTCCGGGCCGCTGTAGAACCGCCGGCCCTCGGGCTCGTCGGCGGCCAGGGCGGTCGGCGCGGCCAGCATCGACACGACCACCTGTGCCACGGCGTCCGACCCGTCCGGCGCGGGGACGACGAACAGACAGTCGCGGTCGTCGTCGAGGGCGCCGGCCAGCCGGGGTACCACCGCCTCGGGGCCGACAGTGGCCTCGGTCAGGGGCTCGATCGCGATCGCTCGTGGGTCCCCGACCAGGCCGACGGCGTCGGGGGTCGGCTCGGCGATCGGTCGCGGGGCCTCGGGCTCTCCAACCTCGTAGCCCGCGCGCTCACAGAGATCGACCCCGACGTCCCGGACCGACGCGTATCCTGCCATCGTCCGGGGTAGGGCTCGCGGCGTAAAGAGTCGTTCGCGAGCGGCGTCAGTCGTCCGCGTCCGTGCCGGCCTCGCCGTCGCCGGCCCCCTCGCGGATCCGCCGTTCGGCCGCCGCCAGCGTCTCCTCGGCGTCGAACGACTCGACGACCGCCCGCAGTTCGGCCGCGTCGGCGTCCGCCAGGTCGCGGGCGTGAGCGGTGATCCCCGGGACGGCGCGGATAACGTTGTCGACGATCGGGACGGTCGCGACGCGGGCCGAGCGGCTCATCGGGTTGAGGTCGATCACGATCTCGGTCTTGCCGACCTCGCTCAGCGCCGCCGCCCGGTCGCCGTCCTCCAGCGGGACGAGCACGGCGTCGGCTGCCGCGATCCCGTCGGCGTCGACCTTCGCGCGCTCGTGGTCCAGCCCCGGGAGCCGGGCGTCGGCGGCCAGCCCCTTCACCGCCTCGGCGCCGTGCTCGCGGAGGTGGTCGGCGATGGCCCGGACCCGCTCGTCGGTGCGGTGGAACAGGTTCACCTCCAGGTCCGCGTCGACGGCGTCGGCCAGTTCGACCAGTTCGCCCGGCACCAGCGCCGCCACGTTGCCGTTGACCGAGAGGACCGGCCGGTCGGCGGCCAGCAGGTGCGCCGCGGCGGCCCGCTGGGCGGCGTCGGCGCTCGGGATCGTCTCCTCGCCCAGCAGGTAGTCGAACGCCTCCCCGCGGCCCTGCGCGATCAGCCCCTGCCGGCTCGTGATCCCGCGGTCCACGCCGTCCTCGATCCGGTGGCGTGTCAGCAGCGACTCGTGGCGCGGGTGGCTCTCGGGGACGTCGAACTCGTGGTCGGCGTCGCCGTCCATACTCGGGGTCGGCGGGCGACCGAGAAGTCGTCGTCGGTCCGTCGCCGGGCCCGGTCAGTCGCCGGCCGCGAGCCGCGCGCCACAGCGGTCGACCGCACAGACCCGCGGGTCGTAGCCGGCGTCGGTGAGCCCCGTCCCCAGCGCGACCACGGTCTCGCCGAGCATCGCCATCGCGGCCGTCCCGCCGGCCGCGGCCACGTCCTCGACGATCTCGCGCACGTCCGGGGTCAGCAGGTCCGCCTCCCGGGCGAACCGGCGGGCCGCCTCGAACACGGTCGCGGGCGTCGGGTCGCCGACGACGGTCGACAGCGCCCGCTCGCCGGCCGCCGTCACCGCCGCCGTGTCGCCGCCGATCACTTCGGCGGTGGACAGTTCCCCCAGCGTCAGGTACTCGACGCGGGCGCGGTCGTCGTCGGGCGCCGGCGCGGGCACCGCGTCTACGTAGTTGTGTTCGGGACCGCCGGGCTCCAGCCGGAGCGGGAGTCCGCCCCGGGCCTGTGCGACGACGTCGCCCAGTCCGGTGCCGGCCTGGACCTCCGCGCCGTGGGCCAGGGTCACGAGTTCGTTCTCGGAGAGCCCGCGGTCCAGCGCGGCGTTCGTCGCGAACGCGGCGCCGAGACTCGCCGCCCCCGAGACGCCGAAGCCGGCGCCGACCGGGAGATCCGTCTCGATCCGGACGGTCGCGGTCGCGGCCAGCGCGTCGAGCACCCGGTCGACGGCCTCCACCTCGACCGGGTCGCCGTTCAGCAGGACCCCGCCCTCTCCGGGCTCGACGGTGACGGTCACCCCGTCGGTCAGCGCGATCCCACAGCCCCGCGATCCGGTCTCGACGGGGTCTGCCCCCTCGTCGACGGTGAAGAAGGCGGTCGCGTGTCCGGGGACGAACGCGCGCGCGGCGTCGTTCATCGGCGTCCCTTGGCCGTCCGGGTTTACACCTCTTCGGGCTCTCGGTCGCGCTCGCGCTCCCGGTCGCGCCCCCGACCGCGTTCGGGCTCCCGCCCCCGCTCGGCGGTCGATCCCGCGGTGCCGGCGTCACCGCGGGTCCCGGGTCGGTCCCGGGCGTCAGCGACGCTCTCGGTCTCCAGCAGCCGCTCCACGCGGCGCTCGAACTCCGCCTCGGTGATCTCGCCGTCGGCGTACCGCTCGCGCAGGCGTGCCAGCGCCGCGTCCTCGCCGTCGTCCCGGCGCTCCGTTCGGTCGGCCGTCCCGCGCTCCTCGTACAGCCGGGCGGCGCCGACGAAGATCGGCACCAGCCCGCCGATGGCGACGAAGCCCATCCACCAGAACTCGACGTTCAGCGCCAGCAGGACGCCCGCGATGGTGAAGCCGGCGAGCGTCCCGGCGCCCGCCGCCAGCGACTCCAGCGGGGAGTCGAGGTCCTCTCGCTCGCTGTCACCGCGTTCTCCGTCCATACGCTCCACCACGCGGCCCCTCCTTACGAATCCCGGTGGAGGGTCTCGTCCGCGAGACCGTCCGGCCCGGCGCCCCGTCCCGACTCAGGGCGAGAGCCGCTGGCGGTCCCGCGGGAAGATGACGGCCTCGCGGATGTTCTCCAGTCCGAGCATCGTCATCACGAGCCGCTCGGCGCCCAACCCCCAGCCGGCGTGGGGCGGCATCCCGTAGCGGAACATCTCGGTGTAGTAGGCGAAGGCCTCCGGGTCGAGCCCCTGCTGCTCGAAGCCGGCGACCAGTTCGTCGTAGCGGTGTTCGCGCTGCCCGCCCGAGACGAGCTCCAGCGACGGGTGCATCAGGTCGAAGCCGGTCGAGGTCTCGGGGTCGTCGTCGTGGTCCTTGATGTAGAACGGCTTGATCTCGCTGGGCCAGTCGGTGACGAAGTAGTGCTCGCCGACGGCCTCGCCCAGGGCGTGTTCGGCCTCCGTCGAGAGGTCGTCGCCCCACACCAGCGGCTCGTCCAGGGCGCCGGTGGCGTTGACCCGGTCGATCGCCTCCTCGTAGGGGATCCGCTCGAAGCCCGACTCGGGCGCCGAGAACTCGGTCAGCCCGAGCGTCTCCAGTTCCCGCTCGCAGTTCTCGGCCACCCCCTCGTAGGCGGCCCGGACGACCCGCTCGCAGGCGTCCATGGCGTCCTCGTGGTCGAAGAAGGCCGACTCGAAGTCGATCGAGGTGGCCTCGTTGAGGTGACGGGGGGTGTTGTGCTCCTCG
>CAZMWG010000218.1:0-3986 GCA_964569925.1 uncultured Halobacteriales archaeon
GTTCCAGGCGATGAACACCGGCCACACCACCTTCTCGACGATGCACGCCGACTCCGTCCAGACGGTGATCAACCGGCTGGAGAACGAGCCCATCAACGTCCCGCGGCCGATGGTCTCCTCGCTGGACGTGCTCTGCGTGCAGGTGCTGGCCCGGTCGGGGGGCGAGCGGGTCCGCCGGGCCCGCACGCTGGCCGAGATCGAGGGGATCGACCAGCGGACCGGCGAACTGGACTACTCCAACGCCTTCAGCTGGCAGGCCGACGAGGACCGGTTCCGGGAGGGCAGCAGCGACCTGCTCGACGAGATCCGCCGCGAGCGCGGGTGGAGCCGCTCGGAACTGCTGAGCGAACTGCGCGACCGACGGCGCTTCCTGGCGTACCTCCAGACGGAGGGGGTCACCGACTACCGGCGGTTCACGGCGATGGTCAACAAGTACTACGCCGACCCCGAGACGGTGATGGAGCGGGTCGAGCGCGCCGGCGTCCGGCCGGAGGCGTAGATGGTCGCCGTCCTCGGACTGGCGCCGCTCCTGGTCGTGGTCCTGACGGTGTTCGCGGTCGTCTACGCCGACCTCGACGACGGCTGGGACCGGACGCTCGACCGCTACGCCCGGATCCTCTTCGGCCGGTACGTCGGCGAGGACGAGGAGCGGGCCGAGCTCCTGGAGGCGGCCTACGTCGGGACGACCTACCGGGCGTACGCCGCCCGGACCTACCTCCTCGCGGCGCTGGCGGCCGTCTCCGGGGCGATCGTCGGGGCCTACCTGTTCGCGGGACTGTTGCTCGTGATCCCGGCCCTGGCGGAACTGGCGCTGGGGTTTCCCTCGACCATCGTCTCCACGCTGGGCCTGCGGGGGTTCGAGCTCGTGCTCTCGGAGACCCAGATCCTCGGGGTCCTGGCCGTCGGCGGACTGGCCGGGGGGATCGTCGCCGCCGTCGCCACCTACCTCCTGCGGTGGGAGCTTCTGTCCAGTCGGGCCGAGGTGCGCCGGCGGGCGATCGACGCCGGCCTCGCCCGCACCGTCGCGTTCACCTACGCCCTCTCGCGCGGCGGGATCCCGTTCCCGGAGACGATGCGGACGCTGGCCGAGAACGAGGAGATCTACGGCGAGAACGCCCGCGAGATGTCCGTCGCCGTCCGGGAGATGGACCTGTTCGGCCGCGACCTGATCACCGCGCTCCGGCGCACCGCCGGCCGGACGCCCAGCGACACGTTGAGCACGTTCGTCGAGAACCTCGCCAGCGTCCTCCAGAGCGGCCAGTCGCTGACGAGCTTCCTCGACGAGCAGTACGAACGCTACCGCGAGGAGGCCGCCGAGCGCCAGGAGGAGGTCGTCGAGCGGCTGGCCACCATCGCCGAGGCCTACGTCACCGTGCTCGTGGCGGCCGTGCTCTTCCTGGTGACGATCCTGCTCGTGTTCGGGCTCACCACCACCGACACCATCGACCTGCTGCGGGGGATCGGCTACCTGATCGTCCCGCTGGCGAACGTGGGCTTCATCGTCTACCTCGACACCCAACTGGAGGCGCTCGGCGCCCAGCGCCGCGGCGGCGGCGCCCCGCTCGCGAGCTTCGAGACGTCGTTGATCGGTCGTCCCGCCCTCGGTCGGGACCGGGGCGGCTCCGACACCCGGACCGACGGGGGACCCGCCGACGGCGGCGGTCGCGCGAGCCGCGGACGAGGCCTCGCCGGGGACGGGCTCCGGCAACTCGCCTTCGTCGACCGCGCGGAGCGGTTTCTCACCCTCCTCCGGAGCCCGACCCGGACGGTGCTGCGCGACCCCACCCGGATCTTCTACCTGACCGTGCCGATCGTCCTGGTGTACGTGGCGCTGCAGGCGCCGGCGGCGTTCCGGACCGACGCCGTCAACGTCCGCGCGCTGGACGACGTGGTCGTCCGGGCGACGCTGTTCCTGCTGTCGACATACGCCGTCGTCCGGACGATCCACACCCGGCGGATCGACAGGATCGAGGCCGCGACGCCGGAGCTGTTCGACCGGCTCGCCAGCCTCAACGACGCCGGCATGACCCTCGTCGAGAGCATCGAGCGCACCCGGGGGAGCGATCTGGGCGTGCTCACCCCGGAGGTCCGGCGCATCCACGCCGACATCGAGACCGGCTCGAACGTCGCCGACGCGTTCGTCCACTTCGGCCGCCGGGTCCGGACCACGGCCATCTCCCGGATCGTCACGCTGGTGGTCAACGCGATGCGCTCCAGCGGTCAACTCGGTCCGGTCCTCCGGATCGCCTCGAACCAGATCCGCTCTGACCTCCGGCTGCGCCGACGCCGACGCTCCCAGATGCTCACCTACTTGGTGGTCATCTACATCTCCTTTCTGGTCTTCCTGGTCATCATCGTCGCCGTCCAGTCGGTGCTGGTCCCGAACCTCCCCTCGAACATCCCGACGCCGGACAACGCGAACCGGCTCGGGGTCGACGTGAGCTCGTTCGCCCGGCTGGGCAGCGTCGACAAGGCCGCCTACACGCTCGTGTTCTTCCACACGGCGCTGGTACAGGCGTTCTTCTCGGGGCTGATCGGCGGCCAACTCGGCGAGGGGTCGATCCGGGACGGCGCCAAGCACGCCGCCGCCATGCTCGGGGTCGCCTACGTGCTCTTCCTGGTCGTCTCCTCGCCGGTCGCCTCGCTGACCGTCGCCGACCCGGTCGACGCCGGCGAGTCGGTGACCGTCGACAGCGTCAGTCTCTCGGAGGGCGGGTACGTCGTGGTCCACGCGGTCGACGCCAACGGGACCGTCCTGGGGCGCACGGAGTATCTCGGCCCCGGCACCCACCGTGACGTCCGGATCGACCTGAACGGGTCGGTGGGGAGCGGCCGCGACCTCACCTTCGTCCCGCACCTGGACACGGACGGCGACGAGCGGTACGGCTACGCCGACGGCGACCGGGACCGGCCCTACCCCGCCGCCGGGGCGGGCCGGTTCGAGACGGTCACCGTCGAGGTCCGGTGAGCCGCGGCGACGGGGTCACCGTCGCGGATCGCGGCGACCGCGACGATTTAAGACGCTGCCGGGGCTACCGCGGGACGTGACCGTCCGACACGACGACCTCGACGTCGACTGGCTGGGCTACGCGACCCTGCGGGTCGCCGGCCCGGAGACGACCGTCTACTTCGACCCCGGCCGCTACGGCGTCCTCGACGGGACCTGGGAACCCGGCTCGGACCGCCAGGCCGGGGGCCACCCCGCGCCGACCGACTACGACGCCCGCGACGGCGACGTCGTGTTCGTCACCCACGTCCACCACTACGACCCCGACGGGATTCGGCGGGTGGCCGACGACGACGCCACGCTCGTCGTCTTCGAGGGGCTGAACGTTCGGGACTCGGACCGGGACCTGGAGCGGCCGGCCGACCTCGACTACGACCTGGTGACGGTGAGCCACGAGGCGGACCTGCTGGCCGCGGACTGTCCCGTCCACACCGTGCCGGCGTACAACGACCCCGACGGCCCGAACGTCCGGGCCGACGGCACCCCGATCCACCCGGAGGGCTTCGGCTGTGGCTTCCTGGTGGCGGTCGACGGGACCCGGGTGTTCTGGCCCGGCGACTCCGACGTCCTCCCCGGCCACGAGGAACTGACGGTGTCGCTGTTCTGTCCGCCGATCGGGCGGTCGTTCACGATGGACCGCGAGGACGCCGCCGACCTGGCGGAGTCGCTGGACCCGGACCTGGTCGTGCCGATCCACTACAACACGTTCGACGCGCTGGAGGCCGACGACGGGGCCTTCGCCGCCGACGTGGCCGCCCGGTCCGTGCCGGTGGCGCTCGACCGCTAGAACACGCCCATCTCCGTCAGCCGCTCGGGGAGGTAGGTGTCGGTGACGAAGTCGAGTCCCCGCGCGGCCAGGGACTGCTGTTCGGACTTCTTGCCGATCTCCAACTGGAGTTCGATCTGCTCGCGCCAGAACTCCGACTGGAAGCGGGGGTCCTCGAGTTCCGACTCCAGGGCGTTTATATCGGAGTCCGAC
>CAZMWG010000219.1:0-3851 GCA_964569925.1 uncultured Halobacteriales archaeon
CGTGTCGGTGCCGTGCATCACGACGACGCCGTCGGCGCCGGCCTCGATCTCCTCGCGGACGGCCCGGGCCAGTTCCATCCAGACGTCGGGCGTCATGTTCTCCGAGAGGATGTTCGCGACGACGCGGCCGCGGTAGTTGGCCATCCCCGCGAGTTCGGGGACAGCACGCAGCACGTCCTCGGCGTCGAACTGCGCCGTGACCGCGCCGGTCCGGTAGTCGACGGTCGAGGCGATGGTGCCGCCGGTGGAGATCAGCGACACGGTCGGCAGGTCGTCGTCGAACTCGACGGCCGACTCGCCGCCGGCGTCGGCGTCGCCGACGTCGTAGACGGCCGACTCCAGCACCTCGACGTCGGCCCGCTCGCGGTCGACGCCGACGTTGTAGCCGCTGTCCAGCTTCACGACGAGGTGATCGGACGTACTCGACGGTAGCGCCACGCCCTCGAACCGCCGCTCCGCGCGCTCGACGCGGACGCGATCGCCCGGGTTCATACGCACACGTCCGCCCCGCCGGACTTGAACCCACCCGTTCCCGTCCGCCGTATCCGACCGCAGGTGACCGCTCCCGGCGGCGGCACACGCCGCCCGGGGTCCGGACGGGCGACACGGAGAAAGGCCCTTGTCCCCGTCGCGCCTACCGTCGTTCATGTCCGAACGGACGCGGGAGCGGACCGACGACGACGCCCTCGAGGACCTCGACGTCGACGTCGGCGGGTCGACGACGGGGACCGACTCGGTCGACGTCGACGCGTTCGACGACGGGCCGGGCGTGGACCTGGGCTCGGGGATCGAGGACGCGACCGCCCCCGTCGACGCCGAGCGCGAGAGCGGCGGGTCGGGGCTGCGCGACCGGCTCTCCTCGTCGCTGGACCCGCGGTCGTACCTGCTGGGGCTGGGGGCGGGACTGGCCGGCGTCTTCGTCGTCGGCGACCTGATCCCGCTGTTGCCGTTCGACGGCTTCCTGGGCGTCCTGCTGATGACGCTCCTGCTGGGTCTGCTGTCGGGGAAGCGCCGCTACCTCCCCTCGGCGGTCGGCGGCGCGGTCGCCGGCGGGCTCGGTCTCTTCCTCTCCTCGATCACGATATCGATCGTCACGGGCGGCCTGCCGATCGCGCTGGGGGCGGCCGTCGGCGCGGCGGCGGGGCTGGTCGGACACTACGCCGGCCGGGACGTCCGCGACGGGCTCACGCGCGATCTCTGAGCGTCCACCCCTCCGTCCGCTCCTCGACGACCCCCTCCTCGGTCAGCGCCTCCAGCGCCTCTTCGACGACCGACGTCGGCGCGTCGAGCCGCCGGGCCAGCGTCGACGCGGTACGGGGTTCGGTGCCCAGTTCGCCGACGATCTCCGCGTACAGCCGCCCGTCGTTCTCGTCGCCGACGGCCTCGCCGATCCGCTCGCGCACCTCCGTGAGCTTCCCCTGGACCCACCGCTGGGCCATCGACAGCTCCGTGTCCAGTTCCTCCAGCCGGCGCAGTTCCCGGGCCAGTTCGTCCAGCCCGTCGCCCCCCGAGGGCGTGACCTCGATCGAGAGGTACCGACAGGAGTTGACGTCCAGCCCCGAGCTGGCCGGGTAGGCGCTCTTGGTGCCGAACTCGTAGGGCGAGACCTGTACCTCCAGGCGGACGTTCCGGGCGATCGAGAAGTACTTCCGCCGCCGGTCGTCAGTGCGGCTCTCGACCAGTCCGGCCTCCTCCAGCCGGTCCAGGTGGTCGATCACCGCCTTCGGGCTCACCCCGATGTACTCGCTGATCTCCGTGACGTAGCAGGGCTTGTGTGCCAGCAGGCGGAGGATGCGTCGCCGGTTCGCGTTCCCGAGCAGGTCGAGCAGCTCCGCCGAGTCCATTCACCTCACGTTAGCGCTCCGACGGATAAAAGCGTGTCTCCGGTCCGCCCGAGGCCGATCGTCGGCGTCGGAGCGGTCGGCGTCCGACGGGCCGTCGCCGGACCGGTCGTCGGCGTGTCCCGGTCCGTCGGACTCCGGGACGAGCCCGCCGAACACGGGGGTCCGCCGGCGAACGCGGCCGCCGCGGTCACGCCCGACCCCGCCGGGGGGAGAGAAGCCGGCGGTCCCGAAAACGACTTGTCGTCCCCCCGACTGGTCGGAGTGTGCGAGGTCGACCCTCGATCCTGGTCTGTCTGCTCGCCGCGGTCGGCGTCTGCCTGGGCGTACTGTACTTCGTCGGGACGTACGACCGGACCGGAGAGCGGTACCTCGACACCGACCCGGCCGTGGACGGTCCGGGCGCGGGGCCGACCCTCTCGACCGCCGACCTCACCGCCGACCAGCGGCGGTTGTTCGAGCGAGCGATCGCGGCCGAGGACGGGCGAGTGCGCCTGCCCCCGTCGGTCGACGCGACGCCGTGGATCGACCACGGTCGCGTCCGCCACGACGACCGAATCTACCGGATCCGGCTCGTCGTGGTCCCGTAACGTCACGTGTTCCGGTCGTCGTGGCCACACAGCGGCGTCTCCGGACCGCCGCGCCGCTCCCGCCGGCCGACGTCCCGGGGCACGCCTCGGCCGGCCGGGGGTTACCGTCGCGCGAAGGAGACGGCGGCGGCACGACCCACGAGCAGCGCGCCGGCGAGGACGGTGGCCCCGACGGTCGAGGGGTCGACGGTGACCCCGACCTCGCCGAGCACCCGGACGGCCGCCTCGCGGTGACGGACCGTCGCCAACCAGACGGTCGCGCCGGCGGCCTCGACGACGCCGAAGCGGAGCGTCCGGAAGTCGAGCACCACCGAGAGGGCCGGCAGGTCGTTGAGGACGTTGTCTCGGACGGTGTGGCGGGGGACCGAGAGCACGGCGAGGGCGGCGCCGGCCGCGAGCGGACCCGCGACCCCCCCGACGCCGTCGGCCACGGAGCGCCACGCGACCCACAACAGCGCCCCGGAGACACCCGACAGGACGACCCCGGTCCCGGGGAACGACTCGGTGTCGCCGACGGCGAGGTCGACGAGCAGGTCCGCGAGCAGGAGGCCGGCGACGAGGACCCCCGGGCCCAGGGTCGCGGTCGCCCGGGTCGGCGACCCCGTCCCGAGGACGGACCAGCCGATCAGCGCGGCCGTCTCGACCGCGGTCGAGGCGAGCACCGCGCCCGACGAGCCAGCGACCGCGAGCAGGGCGGCGGCCCGTCCCCGGAGGTCGGGAGTACGTGTCGCCATGCGCGTGTGTCCGCCGCCCGCGAACATTGTTAGGAAGTTGTTACTCTCCGGCCGTGGCGGTCGGTCCCGAGCGGAGAGGAAACCGGTTTGTGGCCGCCGGCCCGATCGGTGGGCATGGACGTACGACGCGTGGCGGAGTTGGGTCCCGACGACCGGGCGGCGCTGTTCGAGCGCGACGCGGGCGTCGAGGCGGTCCGGGAGGACGTCGCCGGGATCGTCGACCGGGTCCGCTCGGAGGGCGACGTCGCCCTCCGGGAGTTCGCCGAGGAGTTCGACGGCGTCGCCGTCGGCAACGTCGAGATCACGGACCGCGCCGAGCGGGCCCACGAGGCTGTCGACGACGACGTGCGCGAGGCCGTCGAGACGGCCATCGACAACGTGCGCGAGTTCCACGAGGCCCAGCGCCGGACGGACTGGCGCCGGGAGTTCGACGGGCGGGAACTGGGCCGGCGGTTCCGGCCGATCGACAGCGCCGGCGTCTACGCCCCCGGCGGCACCGCCGCCTACCCCTCCAGCGCGATCATGGGCGTGGTCCCGGCGAAGGTGGCGGGCGTCGAACACGTCGCGGTCGCGACGCCGCCCGCCGAGGAGGTCAACCCGGTCACGCTCGCGGCGATCCACGAGGCCGGCGCCGACGCGGTCTACCAGGTCGGCGGCGCGCAGGCCGTCGCCGCGCTGGCCTACGG
>CAZMWG010000220.1:0-3821 GCA_964569925.1 uncultured Halobacteriales archaeon
GCGACCGGGCCGAGGGCTTTCTGGGTCACCGCGTCCACTGCGGTCGAGATAGCGTCAGAGACTGCCAGCGACCGAGCCAAGCCGGCCCCTCTCCTGTCTCCACGTCGAGAGCAAACCGTTCCCCCCGTCTAGTCCCCGAAACACATCTACGGCCCGCCGTCCAACGCCGATCGGATGAGCGAGACGCTGCTGGTCGCGGGGACGGCCTCCCACGTGGGCAAGTCCACGGTCGCGACGGGCCTGTGCAGGCTCCTCGCGGACCGCGGGGTCGACGTCGCCCCGTTCAAGGGCCAGAACATGTCGAACAACGCCCGCGCGGTCCCGCGGCCCGGCGACGGGCCGGCCTTCGGCGAGGTCGGCGTCTCCCAGTACGTCCAGGCCCGCGCGGCCCGCGTGCCGGCGCGCACGGACCACAACCCGGTGTTGCTGAAACCCCGCGGCGACGGCGAGTCCCAGTTACTGCTCGACGGGCGGCCCGTCGGCCACTACCCGGCCCGCGAGTACTACGACGAACACTGGGAGGAGGCACTGGCGACCCTCCGGCGCGCCCACGACCGACTCGCGGCGGACCACGAGGTGATCGTCGCCGAGGGCGCGGGTTCGATCGCCGAGATCAATCTCCGGGATCGGGACCTCGCCAACGTCGAGACGGCCCGCCACGCCGACGCCCGGATCCTGCTGGTGGCCGACGTCGAGCGGGGCGGGGTGTTCGCAGCGCTCGTCGGGACGCTCGAGTTACTACCGGCGGACCTCCGCGAGCGGGTCGCGGGCGCCGTGATCACCAAGTTCCGCGGCGACCGGGCGCTGATCGCGCCCGGCGTCGAGGCCTTCGAGGAGCGGACCGGCGTCCCCGTCCTGGGAGTACTCCCCTACGACGACCCGGGACTGCCCGAGGAGGACAGCGTCGCGCTGCCGGCCCGGGACGAGACCGGCGAGACCGCGGTCCGGGGCGCCGACGACGGGGTCCCCGAAGAGTGCAGCGTGACGGTCGCGGTCCCGCGGCTCCCCCGGATCTCGAACGCGACGGACCTGGCGCCGCTGGCCCGCGAGCCCGGCGTCCGGGTCGCCTACCGGCCGCTGGACGCGCCGCTCTCGGCCGACGCGGTCGTGATCCCGGGGACGAAGAACACCGTCGACGACCTGCTGGCGGTCCGCGAGGCGGGGCTGGACGAGCGCCTGCGGGCGTTCGACGGCCCCGTGGTCGGCCTCTGTGGGGGGTACCAGCTGCTCGGCGAGGCGATCACGGGCGCGGACCACGAGGGCGTCGGGGACCGCGACCGGATCGCGGGCGTGGGGCTGCTCCCGGTCCGGACGCGCTTCTCGCCGACGAAGACGATCACGCCCGTCGAGCGTGACCTCCGGGGTGTCGGGCCGCTGGCCGGCGTCGCGGGGACCGTGTCGGGCTACGAGATCCACGCCGGCGAGACGACCGCCGTCGGCGAGGTCGACGAGCCGTTCCCGGACGCGGGGGCGGCCGCCGGCGCCGCGTCCGGCGCGGTGCTGGGCACCTACCTCCACGGGCTGTTCGACGACCGCGCGGTCCGCGCGGCCTTCCTCGACGCCGTCGCCGCGGCGGCGGGCGTCGAGCGACCCGGGGTCGGTTCGGGAGACGGGAGTCCGGGAGCGAGAGAGCACGACGGCGCCGGCGCCCGACGGGACCTCGACGCGGCCTGCGACCGGGGGGCGGACCTGCTGGGAGAGCACGCCGACCTGGGGCCGCTCGGGTTCTGATCGGATTCGTTCCGAGAGAGGAGAGACGAAAACTTAAGTCCGAAGACGGGGTCAGGGCGTCCCGATGGTGGAGGCGCTCGCGGTCGCCAGCGGGAAAGGGGGGACGGGGAAGACGACGAGCACGCTCGCGCTGGGGATGGCGCTGGCCGAGGAGCACGACGTGACGGTGGTGGACGCGGACATGGGGATGGCGAACCTGCTGTTTCACGCCGGTCTGGGGTCGGTCGAAACGACGCTGCACGACGTGCTCGCGGACGCGGCGCCGGTGGAGGCGGCCGCGTACGACCGGTTCGGCCTGCGGGTGGTCCCCTGCGGGACGAGCCTGGGGGACTTCCGGGACGCCGACCCGGCCCGGCTCCGGGAGGTGATCGCGACGCTGGCCGCCGAGACGGACGTACTCCTGCTGGACTCGGCGGCGACCCTCTCCAGTCGCTCGGCGGTGCTCCCGGTGGCGCTGGCCGACCGGACGGTGGTCGTGCTCGAACCGACGATCCCGGCGCTGTCGGATGGGCTGAAGGTCCAGGAGTACGCCGCGACCTACGACACCGGCGTCGCCGGACTGGTGTTCAACAAGGTCCGGGAGGGGACCGGGATCGACCGGATCGCCGACCGGACGGAGCGCCACTTCGACGGCCCGACGCTGGGGACGGTCCCGGAGAGCGAGGCGGTCCGGGAGGCCCGGCGGGCCGGCCGGCCGCTGTTGGCCCACGCCCCCGACTCCGCGGCCGCGGCGGCCTTCCGGGAGGCCGCCGCCGGGATCCGTCCCCGGCACGGCGACTCCGGCGCGGTCGCCGACCGGTTCCGGAGCGCGGTCGTCCCCGAGCCGTGACGGCCCGCCCGACGCGGCTCCCGGAGGGGCGACTGCTGAAGGCCCGCGTCGTCGACGACCCGCGGGACGCGCTGGCCGACGCCCTGGACCGGGCGGTCACCGGCTACGCCGTCCTCGAACCCCAGGAGGCGCTGCTGCTGGGCGCGGAGGGCCGGGGCGTGCTCACCTTCCGCGAGGGCGTGCCCGTGCTCGCCTACGACACCGGCACCGACCGGGGCGGGCCGGCGGCGCTGGCCGATCTCGCGGCGCCGGGTCCCTACCGCGTCGAACTGTACGCCGCCGACCGCGAGGCGCTGGCGGGGCTCCACGAGGCCGAGACGCTGCGCGTGCCGCCGGGGATGCCCGCCGAGCGGCTGGCCGGCGACCCCGCCCTGGCCGCCAGCACCCGCCGGGCCGCCCCGGAGGACCTCCCGACGGCTCCCGCCGACCCCGACGACCCCGGGGAGGAGTCCCACGACCCGGGCGCCGTCGAGGCGTTCCTCGAGGACGAGGAGAAGATCGCCGCCATCCGCGAACAGGCCAGACGGGAGGCCGAGCAGCGCGCCCGCGAGTGGGGTCTCGAGTGACCGCCGTGCTGGCCGGTCGTCGCCCCCCGTCCGCTCTCCCCGTGTCCCGCGCTCGCGTTCTCGTGGTGTCGGTCACCGGGGGCGTCGACGGCGACGACGGTGGTCGACGGCGACGACGGTAGCCGAGGCCGACGACGATGGTCGGCGTCGATCAGTCGGAGGGGACCGGGATCCACCAGACCCGGCTGCGGCCCCCGACCTTCTTGCTCGTGATGTCAGTGTTCTCGGCCAGCTCGTACAGCTTGTTCAGCGCGGTCCGGCGCGAACAGCCGAGTCGCTCGGCCACCTCCGAGGCCGTCAGCGGCTCGGCGTAGTCGGTGCGCTCCCTGAAGACTTCGATCACCGCGGACTCGGTGTACTGGGTCTCGCGCCCGGGTGGTGTCATGATCGACGGTTCGCGGGGGCCGTACTTAGCCGTTCGTGCGCCCTCGTTGCGGAGTTCTGGCCTTCGAACGCGCCGCCGCCGTCGTGGGCGGGCGGTCGTCTCCCGTGTGGCCCTGTGACGTGACGGTCCCTCCGGTCGCCGTCACCGACTCGTTCGCTCAGCGTTATCGTCTCCTGGAATTTGTGCATTTTTTGCAATACTGGGTCCGTGGCGCTCGGCTCGTAGTCGTTGCGAGCGAACCCTCCGCTGACCTGGACACTGACAGCCAGAAAGCTCCGCCCCGCTCGACTCGGGGGTGGTTCGAGAGAGC
>CAZMWG010000221.1:0-3811 GCA_964569925.1 uncultured Halobacteriales archaeon
CATCGCCTGGAACAGCGTGATCGCCTCCTCGCCGCGCACCTCGCCGACGATGATGTACTCCGGACGGTGGCGCAGCGCCGACCGCAGCAGGTCGTACATCGTGATGTCGGAGTCGTCGAGGCGCTCGCGGGTCACCGAGGAGAGCCAGTTGTCGTGGTACAGCGACAGCTCGCGGGTGTCCTCGATGGTGAGCACCTTCGCCCGCGGCGGGATGAACATCGAGACGGCGTTCATCGAGGTGGTCTTGCCGGCCGCGGTGCCGCCGGCGAAGATCAGGCTCCGGTTGGACTCGATGGCCAGCCAGAGGTACGCCAGCGCCTGCAGGTCGAAGGTGCCGTAGTTCAGCAGGTCGATCGGCGTGAACGGCTCGTCGGCGTACTTCCGGATCGTGAAGGCCGAGCCACGCGGGGTGACCTCCTCGCCCAGCGCCAGCTCGATCCGGGAGCCGTCCGGCAGCGTCGTCGAGACGACCGGGTCCGACACCGAGACGTGTCGGCCCGAGCGCTGGGCGAGCTGGATCACGAAGTCGTTCAGGTCGCCGGCGTCGAAGCTCACCGTCGTCTCGACGTCCGTGTAGCCGTCGTGGTAGACGAAGATCGGCAGGTTCGCCCCGTCACAGGAGATGTCCTCGATGTGAGGATCGTGCATCAGCGGGTCGATCAGGCCGTACCCCTGGAACGACCGGTAGAGGTAGTAGAACAGCCGGTAGTAGGTCTCGGGCTCGACGACGACGCCGTACTCCTCGACGCGTGCCCGCAACGCCTCCGAGAGGGCCCGCTCGGGGTCGTCGTCGACGTGGTCGCTGTAGATCAGCGGGTCCCGGACGTCCTCGAACAGCCGGTCGAGCAGTTCGCGCTCGAACTCGTCGAGGTCCGGCTCGACGACCACGTACCGGTGTTCGTCGGTCTCCGGGTCCCGGTTGATCGACGCGAAGGCGAAGGGGGCGTTGAGCCAGTAGCGCTCGACC
This sequence comes from uncultured Halobacteriales archaeon, assembly GCA_964569925.1. GTDB lineage: Archaea > Halobacteriota > Halobacteria > Halobacteriales > Haloarculaceae > CAZMWG01. The sequence goes on from CAZMWG010000221.1 coordinate 968, forward strand.
TCCTCGAACCCCGCCAGCCCGTCGAAGGTCACCAGCCGACCGTGGCGTCTGGGGTCGTAGTTCGACACCGGGACGGCCGTGCCGGTCACCATCCGGGCCGTCCTGGAGAGCCACTCCCTGACGCCGGCCAGCGGCCCCGTCGATCCGCCCCGTGTCTGCTCCGACATGCGATAGTCAGTGCCTACTACCGAGTAGTCGGCGTCTCACTTAACCGCGGCGGCTGGGGGGGTGGCCCCCGCCCCGGGGACCCGAGCGCCCGTGGCGACGGGAGAGCGACGCCGTGCGGGTGTCCGTGACGACGGGGAAACGACCCCGTGTCCGCACCGCGGGGAGGGCTACGGCAACCGCGTCCGCAACGCCGGGTACGCCAGGACGAGCGTGAGCGGGCCGCCGAGCGGCAGCGTCGTCCCGACGTGAAACCGCACGAAGAGGAGCCCGGCGGCGGTCGCGAGGAGGCCGACGGCGGCGAGCGACCCGCCCAACAGCCGAGCCGGGTGGACCGGCAACCCCTCGACGCGCTCCTCGGCGAGGTAGTAAGCGACGCTGAGCGCGAGCGCGGCGGCGTACACCGCGAGCGCCGCGAGCCCCAGCGTCGCGCCCAGCGACAGTTCGGGGGCCGCCTGGAAACCCGGTGCCTGCCAGGCCCACAGCAGCGGCCGCTCGTCGGGGATCCCGACGCCGAAGACGTACTGGACACGTAACGGGAGAAACCGGACCGCGGCGACGGTGAAGCGGTCGGCGTACAGCGTACCGGCCCAGGGGAGCGCCCCCGCGATCCACGTCGCGAGCACGGCGTACTCCCCCAGGTAGTCGGGGTCGACCAGCGCCATGCCCCCATCTCCCGCCGGGCCGATGAAAAGCCGGCGGTCGTGCCCAGCCCCGTCACGTTCATGATAACCCGACCCATACGGTCGTCGGATGCGGCGTGACTACCTCGACGTGACGGTGGACGTGGACGCGGGTGGACGGCCGGCGGTGACGGTCGAGTCCGACGGTCCCGAGGGACTCGCGCGTGACCGTCTGACCGGCTCCGCCGGTCGGGAGAACGGCGGCGTCGACGTGGCACTCCGGCTCCGGGAGCCCCCGGACGGCGACCGACGGGGCGTGCTCGCGGTGACCGCGCGCGCGACCGGCGAGTTCCTGCTCGAGGCCGACCTCTCGCCGGCGGCGACCGCGGACCTGCTGGCGGCGCTCGACGGACGGTCCGCGGACGCGGACGAGGCCGACGGCTACCGGCTGGCGGTCACCGACGCCGGAGAGACCTACGCCTTCGAGAAGCGGACGCTGTTGGTGTACGACGGCGACGGCGACCTCGCGCGGTCGCTCAGCCTGATCCCCGGCGAGGTCGAACTGTAGCGGCGGCTCGTGGGTCGTCGAGAGAGAGCCCCGTGGAGTAGACGACGGGGCCGCGGTAGCCACACCGCCGTGAAACCGCCGACACCCTTCCGGATGTCAGCACTCGACACGGTGTGGCGGTCGGACAAAGGTTTTTCGCACGAACTATCGTGCGCGATACGCGCGGAGAGGAACGGCTGGGTTTAAGCGGCGAGGCGTGGCACTGTCCTCCAGATGCGACTACACGAGTACCAGGCCAAGGAGGTGTTCGCCGACGCCGGACTGCCGACGCCGGCGTCAGAGCTCGTCGACACCGTCGACGGGGCGGTGGAGGCGGCGGAGTCGATCGGCTACCCGGTCGCGATAAAGGCACAGGTCCACGTCGGGGGTCGCGGAAAGGCCGGCGGGATCGAGATCGTCGGCGACGCCGACGCGGCCCGCGAGGCAGCGGACGCGATCCTCGGGATGGATCTCAAGGGGTACGAGGTCGACCGGGTGCTGGTCGAGGCCGCCGTCGACTTCGAGAACGAACTGTACGTCGGCGTGACGATGGACCGCGGCGAGGGGCGGCCGGTGGCGATGGTGTCGACCCGCGGCGGCGTCGACATCGAGGCGGTCGCCGAGGAGGACCCCGGGGCGATCGCGCGCGAGCACGTGGATCCGGCGTACGGACTCCACCCCTACCAGGCCCGGAAGGCCGTCTACGACGCGGGCGTCGACCGCGCGGTCGCGGGCGACGTGGCCTCGGCGCTGGAGACGCTGTACACGATCTGGGACGACGTGGACGGTTCGGACGCCGAGATCAACCCGCTGATGATCACCGTCGACGACGAGGTGGTCGCCGCCGACGCCGTCCTCAACGTCGACGACGACGCACTCTTCCGCCAGCCCGGGATCGCGGCGATGGAGGAGGAGGCGACCGGCGACGAACTGGAGGCGAAGGCCGACGAGTACGGCTTCGACTACGTCCGTCTGGACGGCGACGTCGGCATCATCGGCAACGGCGCCGGGCTCGTGATGACGACGCTCGACCTGGTGGACCACTACGGCGGCTCGCCGGCGAACTTCCTGGACGTCGGCGGCGGCGCCAAGGCCGACCGGATCGCCAACGCCCTGGACATGGTGTTCTCGGACGACAACGTCGACGCCGTGGTGTTCAACATCTTCGGCGGGATCACGCGGGGCGACGAGGTCGCCCGCGGCATCAACGAGGCGCTGGGCGGCTTCGACGAGATCCCCAAGCCCGTGGTCGTGCGGCTGGCCGGCACCAACGCCGCCGAGGGGATGGAGATCCTGGACACGAGCCTGGTCACCGTCGAGGAGACCTTGGAGGAGGCCGTCCAGCGTGCGGTCGCCTACGCCGGGGAGGTGGAGGCATGAGCGTCCTCGTCGACGAGTCGACCCGCGTGATCGTCCAGGGGATCACCGGCGGCGAGGGTCGTTTCCACGCCGAACAGATGATCGAGTACGGCACGAACGTCGTCGCCGGCGCCGTGCCGGGCAAGGGCG
>CAZMWG010000222.1:0-1161 GCA_964569925.1 uncultured Halobacteriales archaeon
CTCCTGGGGGCCGCGACAGCCGCCACAGCCGTGACACAGCTCCACCATCCCCTGCATCCCGTTCTCGTCGCTCCAGTTCATCGCGGGCTCGAACCCGGGGTCGAACTCGTAGTCGGGGTCGAACCGCAGGTCGTCGGTCATCGCCACGGCGCGGGCCCGCTCCGGGGCGTCCCCGAGGTCCTCGTCGGGCGCGTAGCCACACACCTGCCCCGGGTTGAGCAGCCAGTCGGGGTCGAACGTCTCCTTCAGGTCCCGGAACAGCTCCCACACCGACTGGCCGTACAGCTTCCGGTTCCAGCGGGTCCGGGCGCGACCGTCGCCGTGCTCGCCCGACACGGAGCCGCCGTACTCGACGACCAGGTCCGAGGCGCCGTCGGCGATGGCCTCCATCTGTTCGATCCCCTCGGCGGACTTCAGGTCGACCAGCGGCCGGATGTGCAGACAGCCCGGCCCGGCGTGGGCGTAGAAGCTCGCGAAGGTGCCGACCTCCTCGAGCAGTTCCTTGAACTCGGCGACGTACTCCGGCAGGTTCTCCGGGGGCACCGCGGTGTCCTCGATGAAGCTGACGTGTTTGGCGTCGGAGGTCCGGCCCAGCAGGATCGGGAGGCCGCTCTTGCGCAGCTTCCAGAACCGCTCGCGCTCGGCGTCGTCGTGGGCCTCCTGGCCGTGGAACGCCTGCCGGGGCGCCGTGGTGAACGAGCCGGCACCCTCGGCGGGGACGCCCGCCGTCGACACCTCGCCCACGCGGTCGACCAGCAGGTCCGCCACCTTCTGCTTCCCGCGGGCGTCGTTCTCGGCGTAGAACTCCACCAGGAGCGCCGCCTCCGTCCCCTCCGGGAGGAGGCCGTTCACCAGGTCGCCGAACTCCTGGGTGTCGGCGGCCAGATCCAGCAGCACGTCGTCGAGCACTTCCACGGCCGCCGGGTCGTGTTCGAGGATGGGCGCCACGTCCCGCATCGCGTCGATCAGGTCCCCGTAGGACAGCAGGGCGATGGCCTTCGTCTCCGGCACCGGCTCGAGGTCGACCGTCGCCGCCGTGACGACCCCGAGCGTCCCTTCGCTGCCGGCCAGCAGCCGCGCCAGGTTGACCGTGCCCGGCTCGACGCCCTCGACATCCCCGCGGGCCTCCGCGACGAGGCGGTCGAGGTTGTACCCCGAGAC
>CAZMWG010000222.1:1171-3758 GCA_964569925.1 uncultured Halobacteriales archaeon
CCCCGAGACGTTGCGCTTGAGGTCCGGGAACGCCCCCGCGACGGCGTCCGCGCCGGCGCCGTCGCCGTCCTCGCCCAGCAGGTCGGCGACGGCCGCCCGGATCCGCGCCTCCAGGTCGCCGTCGGGGTCGCCCTCGGCGCGCAGTTCCGCCAGCGTGGTCTCGCCGAACGTCGTGACGGTGCCGTCGGCGAGCACCACCTCCGCCTCCCGGAGGTAGGCGTCGGTCTTGCCGTACTGCAGGGAGTGTGCGCCCGTGGAGTTGTTGCCGATGGCCCCGCCGAGCGCGGACTTGTCACCCCAGGCAGGGTCGGGGGCGAACTTCAGGTCGTGGGGGGCGAGCGCCGCGTTCAGGTCGCCCAGCCGGACGCCGACCTCCGCGCGGACGGTACGGGCCGCCGGGTCGATCTCCCGCAGCTCCTCCATGTGACGGGAGAGGTCGAGGACGACGGCCTCGTTGACGGTCTGGCCGGCGAGGCTGGTCCCCCCGCCCCGGGGGAGCACGGGGATCGACCGCTCGGCACAGTAGGTCACCGTCGCCGCGACGTCGTCGGTCGAGGTCGGGAAGACGACGCCGACGGGCGTGACCTGGTAGGCGCTGGCGTCGGTGGCGTACAGCTGGCGGGTGTACTCGTCGAACCGCACCTCGCCGTCGACCCGCTCGCGGAGGTCCGCGACGACGCCGGGTCGCTCGACCGCACCGCCGGCGTAGTCGTAGTCGACCCGGCCGTCCGACGCCGGGTCCCGTCCGTGTGTTCCCATGCCCCACCCTTCGGCCGACGGGGAATGAATCCAACGGCTCCGCCGTCGGTCGTGTTCAGTTAGGCGGATAGCGGTGTCGGAGCCGGTGAGACGGTCCTGGAAGGGGCGGCCTGCGTGGCGGGCGGTGAAAGCGCCCGTGAGCAGACACCGCGGCTTGGAAGCCGAGGGGCGCAGGAAAGTCGTTCGAAAGATCGGATATCTTTCGTGATGACGAGAGAGCTCCACTCTCTCGAACCACCTCCGAGTCGAGCCGGCCGGGGCTTCCTGGGCGGTCTTCCTCCCGACCTCAGTCGTCGCTGCCGAAGTAACCACACCCAGCCGTCCCGGGGCCCCCGTCCCCGACCCCGGACGGGTCCGTACCCGGGACGGGGTCGTGGTCCGGCTACCGTAGTGCGAGAGGCTTACGGGGTCGCGGACCGAACGCGTCGGCGTGGACTACGACCGGCTGATACGGGGGATCGCGGCGACTTTCGGCGCGATGACGGTCGTGCTCGTAGTGCTCGGTCTCGTCTACAACGTGGCCGTCCTGTTCGTGGCACTGGCCTTCGGCGCGGCCACCTACTTCATGTACGACCAGGCGAGCGGGCGGATGGCCAGACGCGTCTACGCCCGCGTGGAGCGCCAGGCCCGGCGCAACGGCACCGCCGGTCCCGGCCGTCGGGGCGCCGGCCGCGGCGGGTTCGGCGCCGGCCCGCGCGAGGAGTGGACCTCGCCTCGCGACGGCGAGAGCGCCCGTTCGGCGGCCGGCCAGGGCGCGCGCGGTCCGGGCGGTCGCGGGCCACGGGGGGCACGCGCCCGCGGCGACCCGCGGGGCGGTCGGGCCGGCGGAGCGCGGACCGGCGCACCCGGGACCGACCGGATCAGCGCCGCCGAGGCCTACGACCGGCTCGGACTGGCTCCGGACGCCGACGACGACGAGGTCACGGCCGCCTACCGCGAGAAGGTCAAGGACGTCCACCCGGACACCGACGGCGGCGACGAGGAGGCGTTCAAGCGGGTCAACGAGGCCTACGAGCGGCTCACCGACTGACCGCCGCCCCGACCCAGGGCGGGACGGCTACGTCCTCGGAGCCGCGGTGTCGGCGCCCGACCGCAACGGCGAAGGGAGCGAGGCCGCCACCGTGGGTATGGAGACTCCGCCGCTGGCGGTCGACGTGGACGGGACGCTCACCGACGACGAGCAGGCCGTCGATCCCGGCGTGTTCCCGATCCTCCGGGAGTGGGAGGCGCCGGTGGTCGTCGCCACCGGGAAGGCGGCACCGTTCCCGGTCGGGCTGTGTGAGTTCGTCGGGATCGAGCCCCGCGTCGTCGCCGAGAACGGCGGCATCGTCGTCGTCGCCGACGCGGACGTCTACGAGGTCGCGGGCGACCGGGCCGCGGTCGACCGCGTCGTCTCGGCGTACCGCGACCTGGGCCACGACCTCGGGTGGGGGAGCCTCGACCTGGCCAACCGCTGGCGGGAGACCGAGATCGCGATCAGCCTCGACCGTCCCCGCCAACCGCTCGACGAACTGGCCGCCGAGGAGGGACTGGTCGTGCTGGACACAGGGTTCGCCTACCACCTGAAGGACCCGACTGTCGACAAGGGGACCGGGCTGGCGCGGGTCGCCGCGGAACTGGGCCGCGAGCCGGCGGACTTCCTCGCCGTCGGGGACTCCGAGAACGACGTGCCGACATTCGAGCGGGCCGGCGAGGCCGTCGCCGTCGCCAACGCCGACGACCGCGCCCGCGCGGCCGCCGACCGGGTGACCGAGGCGAGCCACGCCGACGGGTTCCGCGAGGCCGTCGCGCCGTACCGCTGACGCGACGCCCGCCGTCCGCGGACCCG
>CAZMWG010000223.1:0-3739 GCA_964569925.1 uncultured Halobacteriales archaeon
GCGCCTGCTTGAGGTTGCGCTCCTTGGAGTCACGCGTGCGGAACCGCTCGTTCCACTTGCGCAGGCGCTGCATCTTCTGGCGCTGTTTGCCCGACAGCGAGTTGCCGTAGGCGTCCTTGTCCCGCCAGTCGATGTTGGTCGACAGCCCCTTGTCGTGCATCATGTTCGTCGTCGGGGCGCCGACGCGGGACTTCTCGTCCTTCTCGCGGGAGTCGAACGCGCGCCACTCCGGCCCGCGGTCGATCTCGTCCTCCTCGACCACCAGTCCACACTGCTCGCAGACGGTCTCGCCGTGTTCGTCGTCGACGACGAGCGTGCCGCTACACTCCGGACACGCCGTCGTGGTCTGTTCTTCCTCCTCCGTGTCCGTGCGCTCGGTGGCGCTCGTCCGGACGTTCTGATCACTCATGTGCGAGGGCGGGTGCTCACCGGGGGGATACTCCCTGAAGAATCCCGGGGGCGTACGGTGCTATATGCCGACGTCCGAAAACTACATAAATCTGTCGGTGGTGTGCGACGGAACGCCCAGAGGGCGGCCCGTACGCGGCGAATGCGGCGCGCTACCACACGTGTTGAAGTTCTCCGTCGGACTCCGGTCCGATCCCCGCGGGCCGGTGTCGGCTTCCCCCGTCCGGGCTCCGCCGCGACCGCTCGCTCGGGACCCGTCGAGCGGCCTCAGTCGGTCGGCTCGGCCTCCGGGTCGGCGTCGCCGCTCTCCTCGACGGCGGCGGTCAGCGAGACGTTGAGCCAGGCCATCGAGCCGATGCCGCCGACGACCGTCACGGCGTTCTTGACGGCGTGGTCGACGACGGCGACCCCCAGCGCGACGGCGGCGCCGACCGGCGTGAGCGCGGCGAGGATGAGCGTGAACGCCCCCTCGTACAGCCCGATCCCGCCGGGTGTCAGCGGGAGCACCTTCGCCAGGTTGCCGACGCTCACTGCGAAAAAGCCCACGGCGACCAGCGCCGGCGTCAGCGCGACGTCGAACGCCGAAAGCACCACCAGCGCCGTCACGACGTCGAGCGTCCAGACGAGCAGGCTCGTCGCCCCGACGCGAGCGAACGCCCGCCCGTCGGTCGCGACGGTCTGGACGTCCCCGGTGAACCGCTCGATCACGCCGGCGACGTAGTCGGCGTAGGCGTCGGAGCTGAGCCGCGAGACGGCGCCGCGGACGTAGTTGCGCTCGGAGCGGGCGCTGAGGACGATGACCGCCGCCGCCCCGAGCGCGCCGACGCCGACCGCCGCCGCGACCAGCAGGGCGGTCGTCCCGGAGACGGCGGCGCCCTCCATCCCGACGCCGCCGGCCAGCGCCGCGAGCAGCGGCTCGACGCCGCCGGTCGCCGCCAGTCCCACAAACACCAGTCCCGCGAGCACCGTGATCGTCAGCAGGTCGAACACCCGTTCGACGGCCAGCGACGCGAACCCGGAGGCGTACGGGATCGACCGACGGGCCTTGATCACGTACGCACGGACGGCGTCGCCGGCCCGGGCCGGGAAGACGAGGTTGCCGGTCTGGCTGATGAACACCGCTCCCGTCAGGAACGTCCACCGCTCCCGGTAGCCGATGGCGGCGAGCACGTCCCGGTAGCGCAGTCCCCGCAGCGGCCAGGAGACGGCGTAGACGGCCGCCGCGGCCGCCACTAACCCGTAGTCGGCGCCGGCCACCTCCGCGAGCACCCGCTCCGGGTCCAGATACTGGGTCATCAGCCCCAGCGCCACGACCACCAGGACGACCCCTGCGGCCATGCTCACCCGGGGGGTGATCCGCGGACTCACCGACAGTCCCCACCAGGTCCGGACGATCTGGCTCCCCATCCCGAAGACGTCCCTGACGAGGTCGACCTTCGAGTCGCCCTTCGGGTCCCAGTCGACGGGGAACTCCCTCACCCGGTACCCCCGCCGCTGGGCCAACACGAGCACCTCCGTGTCCCAGAACCAGTGCTCGTCGCCGACCGCCTCCAGCAGGCCGAACAGCGCCGTCCGGTCGAACGCCTTGAACCCACACTGGTGGTCCCGCAGGTCCGAGCGGAGGAAGAGCCTGACGAGCGTGTTGTACGCCCGGCTGGGGACGCCCCGCTGGGCGGGCCGGTCGGCGTCGCTGTCGGGCAGCCAGCGTGAGCCGGTCGCCACGTCGTACCCCTCCGTCCGGACGGACTCGACCAACTCCTCCAGGTGGCCCATGTCCGTCGCCAGGTCCGTGTCGAAGTAGACGAGCGTCTCCCCGTCGGCCCGCCGGAAGGCGTACTCCAGGGCGGCCCCGCGGCCGAGCCGTTCGTCGCCGTGGACGTGACGGACCCGGTCGTCGGCGGCGGCCAGCCGGCTCGCGATCTCCGGCGTCCGGTCCTCGCAGCCGTCCTCGGCCACGATCACCTCGTAGGCGCCCTCGGGGAGGAAGGCGGCGAGCGTCTCCAGGGTCACCGTGACGGTGTGTTCGAGGGTGTCCTCCTCCTCGTACGCCGGGAGGACGACGCTCACCTCCGTGGGCATCGTGTTCGAAAGCCGCCCGGACGCCAAATCAACTTTCCGTTCGGTCGTCGCCCGGTCGAACCGTCCCGAACCGAGAGAATCGCCGGAAGACGACCTCAGGGCCGCCTCTCGGGACGATCGGTCGGGACGAGCCGCCGGCTCCCGGACCGGGATCAGTCCGCGCCGCCCGTCGAGCCCGGCGGGCCGGCGACAAACGGGGCCAGCTCCGGGCCGAGTTCGCTCGCCGACTCGTACGGTCGTTCGACGACGATGTCGCCCGCCCGGCTCCGTCCCACGCCGGGCAGCGCCGTCAGTTCGTCCATCGAGGCGCCGTTGGGGTCCAGCGGGTACGGCACCCCGGTCACCGACCGGTAGCCGTGATCGGTGACCGCGACGTCGATCGTCCGACCGAGCTCGCGCTCGCCGGGCACCGCGACCAGCAGCGGGTACGTCCCCAACTGCCGGCCGAACGTCTTCCCGTCCTGGTGGTACTCTAGATGGACGTCCGGGAGGAGCGTCCCAGGGGGGGCCAGCCGCTCCAGCATCGGCTGGTCGATCTCCTCGCGCACCTCCCGCTTGTACCGCTTGAACAGCTTCTTGTGGTCGTGTGCGATGTCGGCGCCGGTCTCGGCCATGTCGGTGCCCTCGAAGGCCATCACCTGGCGGATGTTCACCCGGCGCACGAGCAGGCCGGCGTCGTACACCCGGTGGAGAAAGCGCTTGTTGTGCGCGAACGTCTCCTCGCGCTCGCCCTGTAGGCCGTGCAACAGGTTGATCCCCGGGAGCAGTTTGGGGAGCCGCCGGCCCGCGTCGTCGGGGCGCCAGCCCGCGGCCTCGTTGACGATCCGCACCGCCTCGAAACACTCGTCGGCGGTGACGTTGAGTTCGTTGGCCTCCTGGACGACCGGATCGGCCGACTCCAAGCCGAACGCCGCCGTGTCGCCGGGGGTGTTGTGCTCGGCGATCACTTCGAGCCCCTCGCGGGCGGCCTCGGGCCAGCGGACGATGGTCACGGGGTTGACGTTGTCGAGGTGGAGCGTCTCCAGGTCGGGGGCGACCTCGCGGATCCCGCCGTACAGTTTCCCCAATGCGTCCGGGTTCGGCGCCTCCCCGTCGCCGCCGTACGCGAGGATGTCCGCCTGCCGACCCAGCCGGAAGTCCGTCACCCCGCGGTCCGCCAGCGCGTCCACCTCGTCGATCACGCTCCCGGGCGGCCGGAAGCTCGGGTCGCCGTACATCGGCTCCGTGCAGAACGAACACCGGTAGGGACACC
>CAZMWG010000224.1:0-3707 GCA_964569925.1 uncultured Halobacteriales archaeon
CCTCGCCCTTTCAGTCCGCCAGGAGAGCGAACGCTCCCGCGTCCGCTCCGCACCGCTTCCGGAGCGCGCCACACCCCTCCCCAACCGACCGAGCGCGGACGAGAGGTCCGCGCTCGGTCCCTCGCACGCGGAGCGGGCGACACGCTCGCCGCCGGCGAGCGGTCGCCTGTAGACGCACGCGCCACCGTGGCTGGTCGGGGCCGGCGGCTCCGTGAGGGAACGACCGGCCGGCGATTCGCTGGCCCGCTTGGTCCCGACCGTGACCTCCGGCACGCCGCCGTCGACGCCGCCGAAGGCCGTCCCGTCTACCTCGTAGCGGGCGGTCCGGGGCGGAGCGGTCCCGTCGGCGGGAGACCGGCATCGGTGGGCTCTCGGTTCGGGAGCGCACCCGTGGGCTCTTGAGTCGGGAGCGACAGTCTCGGACGTATGACAACGGAACGGGGGAGTCGGCGGGACGACCCCCCGGAGTCGCCCGGGTCGTGGGGGTCGAACCCGATCTGGCGGCTGTACACGGAGTACGGTGTCGCGAGGCGGTACGCCCTGGTGGGCGCGGTCGCGACGGTGGTGGGCCGGGCGTTCGCGTTGGTCCCCGCGTTCGTCATCGGGCTGGCCGTCGACGCCGTCTTCCTCTCCCGGCGGGACTACACGCTCCCGCTGGTGCCCGCGCGGTTCATCCCCGCGACCGACGTCGGGCAACTGTACCTCTCCATCGCGGTCCTCGTGGGCGCGACGGCGGTGGGCGCGGTGGCCTCCTGGGTGGAGAACTGGGGGTGGGGGGTGTTCGCCCAGCGCGTCCAGCGCAGCCTCCGGGTGGACGCCTACGAGCGGCTACAGGACCTGGAACTCGCGTACTTCACCAGCCGGCGGACGGGCGACCTGATGAGCGTGCTCAACAACGACGTCAACGCCCTGGAGACGTTCTTAGAGGACGGCCTGAGCGCGACGCTGTGGATAATCGCCACCGTCGGGGGGATCGGCGTCATCCTGCTGGGGTTGAACCCCAGGCTGACGGCGGTGACGCTGTTGCCGATCCCGCTGCTGGCGGCGTTCACGCTGGCGTTCACCCGGATCATCGAGCCCCGGTACCTCTCGATCCGCGAGGAGATCGGCGACCTCAACTCGCGGCTCGAGAACAACGTCAGCGGCATCGAGGTGATCAAGAGCGAGGGCGCCGAGGCCTACGAGAGCGAGCGGGTCGCCGAGGCCTCCGACGGCTACCTCGCCGCAAACCTCGCCGCGATCAAGGTCCGGATCACCTACTTCCCGGGGCTGAACGTCATCTCCGGGCTCGGCTTCGCGGTCACGTTCCTCGTCGGGGGGTTGTGGGTGTTGAACCGCCCACTGTTGGGCCTGTCCGGGACGCTCACCGAGGGGGCGTTCGTCACCTTCGTCATCTACGCCCAGCAGTTCCTCTGGCCGATCGTCCGCCTGGGCGACGTGGTCGACGGCTACGAGCGGGCCAAGGCCGCCGGCGGTCGCGTCCAGGCCGTGCTCTCCCGGGACCCCGCGGTGGGGGACCGACCGGACGCCCGACCGCTGGCGGTGACCGAGGGAGCCGTCACCTACGACGAGGTCGACTTCGCCTACTCGGCGGAGAGGGTCCTGAGCGGCGTCGACTTCGAGGTCGCGGGCGGGCGGACCGTCGGCGTGGTCGGGTCGACCGGCGCCGGCAAGTCGACGCTGTTGAAGCTGTTGCCCCGGTTGTACGACGTCGACGAGGGCGCGGTCAGGATCGACGGCCAGGACGTCCGCGAGGTGACCCTGCGGAGCCTGCGGCGGTCGATCGGCTACGTCAGCCAGGAGCCGTTCCTCTTCTTCGGGACCGTCCGGGAGAACATCCGGTACGGCACCTTCGACGCCGACGACGAGGCGGTCGAACGGGCGGCCAGACGGGCACAGGCCGACGAGTACATCCGGAACCTGCCCAACGGCTACGACACGCTGGTTGGCGAGCGCGGGGTGAAACTCTCGGGCGGCCAGCGCCAGCGGCTGGCGCTCGCACGGACGATGCTCAAAGATCCCGCGATCCTCGTGCTCGACGAGGCCACCTCCGCGGTGGACACCGAGACCGAGGCGCTCATCCAGAGCCGTCTCGCCGAGTTCGCCGCCGACCGGACGACCTTCGTCATCGCTCACCGGCTCTCGACCGTCCGGACGGCCGACCGGATCCTGGTGCTGGACGACGGGCAGGTGGTCGAGGACGGCACGCACGAGGACCTCCTCGAAACCGACGGCCTGTACGCGAACTTCTGGCGGGTCCAGACGGGTGACATCGCGTCGCTGCCGCGGGCGTTCCTGGAACGCGCGCTGCGCAGACAGGCGATGGTCGACCTGGAGGAGGCCGCGCCCGAGGACGAGGACTGACCGACGACCGCGATGCCCGCGACGTTCGGGACCGGGCGCCGGACGGCGACCCGGGCGACGGTGTCGTCCGGCCGCGAGCGATCGCGGGCGACGCCGACCCGGTCTCGGAGCGCCGCCGGAGGGGGCTCCGGTCGCCCCACAAACTATACCACCGCCCGTCACTGTGCACCGACCACCATGGACGAGGAGTTCACGGGGGCGCTGTCGGCGCTCGCACACGAGGCCCGGGTGGACATCCTCCGGGCGCTGGCCGATGCCGACCGGCCGCTGTCGTTCACGGAACTGAAGTCACGGGTCGACCTCGCCGACTCCGGCCGGTTCAACTACCACCTCGGCGAGTTGCGCGACCACTTCGTCCGCAGGGCCGAGGAGGGGTACGCGCTGACCTACCGCGGCAGGAGCCTCGTGGTCGCCGGGGGAAACGGGGTGCGCGTCGACGACGCGCCCGACGACGCGACCTGTCCGGTCTGTGGCGAGACCGACTGTGACCGACTCGTCCACGTCCACCTCAGCCCCGGACGCTGATCCGTCGGGGTCGGGCCGGGGGGACTACTCCAGCGAGATGTTGACCGTCTTCGTCTGGGTGTAGTGGTCGACCGTCTCCTCGCCGGTCTCCCGACCGCCCATCCCGGACTGCTTGTAGCCGCCGAACGGCTGGCCGGCCGGGAAGTCGTTGTAGGTGTTGACCCAGATGTTGCCCGCCTCGATGTCCTTCGCGGCCCGGTGGGCCTTCGTGAGGTCGTTCGTGATGATCCCCGCCGCGAGGCCGTAGTCGACGTCGTTGGCCAGTTCGATCACCTCGTCGTAGTCACTCCAGGTGAACACCTCCTGGACCGGGCCGAAGATCTCCTCCTGGACGGGGTCGCTGTCGTGATCGATGTCGTCGATCAGCGTCGGCGAGACGAAACAGCCGTCGGCCAGCGCCTCGTCGTCGGGCTGGTGGCCCCCGGTGACGAAGTCGGCGCCCTCGCTCTCGGCCGCCCGGATGTACTCCAGGGTGCGCTCGGCCTGCTCGCTGGTCACCTTCGGGCCGAGGTCGGTCGACTCCAGCAGCGGGTCGCCCACCGTCAGGTCCTCCGCGGCGGCCGACAGCCCCTCGAGGAACTCCTCCCGGACGTCCTCGTGGACGAACAGTCGGGACCCGGCCGAGCAGACCTCGCCGGTGTTGAAGAAGATCGACGTGATCGTCGTCTCGACGGCCTGGTCCATGTCCGCGTCGGGGAACACCACGACCGGGCTCTTGCCGCCCAGCTCCAGCGTCAGGTCGGTGATGTTCTCCGCGGCGGCCTTCATGACCTCGCTGCCGACCGCCGTCGAGCCGGTGAACGCCAGCTTCCGGATGT
>CAZMWG010000225.1:0-3594 GCA_964569925.1 uncultured Halobacteriales archaeon
CACACACGTCGGCGAGAACCCGATGTGTGGCGACACCATCGAGATGGACGTCGTCCTGGGCGACGACGAGGAGACCATCGAGCGGGTGGCCTTCCGGGGGGACGGCTGTGCCATCTCGCAGGCCTCGGCGTCGATGCTCTCCGAGCGACTCGTCGGCACGTCCGTCGACGACCTGGCCGAGATGGACCGCGACGACATCGTCGAGATGCTCGGCGTCGACATCTCTCCGATGCGGATCAAGTGTGCCGTGCTGGCCGAGAAGGTCGCCCAGGACGGCGCCGAGATCTACTTCGGCGAGACGGACCTCGACACCACCCGCACCGAGGAAGCGGACGAGTGACGCCCGGTCGGGCCGGACGGCTGCCCCGGTCTCGGTCCGCCGACGGCGTCCCGGTCGTTCCGACTCGCCGCTCACGCCCCGACACTGTTCCCGGCGATCGGCGAAACACCCGGGAGTCGATTGGATCCTGTAACGGTCACGATGTTCCGCGGTCGGCGTGAGTTCTCGCACGGAACGTCCGTTCCCGCGGTCCCACAAGTTACAGAACCGTCGGCGCCGTCCGTCCACCATGACACGGTGGTCGATCAGACCGGCGCGAGCCGAGGAGACGGAGGCGGTCCGGTCGCTGATGGTGGCCTCGATCCGGGCGTTCGGCCCGGCGGCGTACGACGAGCGGCAGGTGACGGCGTGGGCCCACGTCGACGACCCCGTCTACCCGGTCGACGATCCCGGCCAGCTCCTGCTGGTCGCCGAGGTCGACGGCGAGGACGGCGAGGCCGTGGACGGCGACGACGGTGACGAGAGTGACGGCGCCCCGGTGTTCGCCGGCGTCGGCCACGTCGCGCCCGCGGAGGAGGAGGTGTACGCGGTCTACGTCCACCCGGACCACGCCCGGGAGGGCGTCGGGACGGCGCTGCTGGAGGAACTGGAGGCCGCGGCCCGCGACCGGGGGTGTGATCGGCTCGGACTCACCGCCTCGCGCAACGCCGTCCCGTTCTACGAGGCGGCGGGCTACGAACGGACGGGGTCCGTCGAGCACGACCCCACCGGACCCCACGACGTGACCCTGGAGTGTGTCCGGATGCGAAAGCGCCTCTGACCGGCGGGCGAGTCCCGGATCGGTCGCTCGGCGTCGAGGACCGGGCCGGTCACTCGGGTTCGACCAGTTCCGGGTCGCCGTCGCCGCCTCGGACGGCGACGACGTGGCGAGCGTGGCGGGCGTGGGTCCGGGCCCACCGGCGGGCGGCGTCGGGCGCGAGGTGTTCCGACCCCTCCGGGCAGCGCCGGCAGTCGGCCCGCCAGGTGGTGACATCGTCGGGGAAGTGACCCGTGTGGCGGCGGTGGTCGAGCGCGAACTGTTCGACCGCCCGGTTGCCGACGCCCAGATCGTCGAGTTCGAAGGCGAGGTCCCAGGCGCGGTCACACCGCGAGCAGGTGATCGTCGGGGTGTCGTCGACGGCGTCGGGGTCGAGCCGGTCGGGTTCGTCCGTCACGGGCCCGCCTACGGCGTCGTCTCCCTTCAACATTCGCGGCCCGCGGCGGGACGGTCGAGTGAGAGACAGTCGCTAGCGCAGAGAGTTTTGCCGTAACTCGTGGTTATAGAAGTCTGGAGATGTATGCACGCGACACATGACTGATCGCCAGGGATTCGGCACGCGCTGTGTCCACGCCGGACAGGACGGGGAGAGCCGCGAGGGGGGCGGGTCGCGCGCGCCGCCGATCCACCAGACGACGTCGTACACGTTCGAGGACGCCGACAGGGTGGCGGACCTCTACGCCCTCGCCGAGGAGGGCGACGTGTACACCCGGTTCGACAACCCGACGGTGCGGACCCTGGAGCGGCGGCTCGCGTCGATCGAGGGAGGGACCGACGCCGTCGCCACCGGGTCGGGGATGGCGGCGCTGGACGCCGCGACCTCGATCCTGGCGCGGGCGGGCGACAACGTCGTGACGGCGTCGTCCATCTACGGGGGGACCCACTCCTACTTCGCCAACATGGCCTCGCGGCGGGGGATCGAGACACGGTTCGTCGACACGCTGGACCCGGCGGCGTACGCCGAGGCGATCGACGAGCGGACGGCGTACGTCCACTACGAGACGATCGGCAACCCGTCGCTGGTGACCCCCCCGATGGAGTCCATCGCGGAGGTCGCCCACGAGCGCGGGGTGCCGGTGTTCGTCGACAACACGTTCGCCACTCCTTACCTGTGTCGCCCGCTGGAGCACGGCGCGGACGTCGTCTGGGAGTCGACGACGAAGTGGATCCACGGCTCGGGGACGACGGTCGGCGGCGCGCTGATCGACGGGGGGTCGTTCCCGTGGGCGGAGTACCCCGAGCGGTTCCCGGAACTGGGCGCCGAGAGCCCCGCCTTCGACGGGGTGACCTTCGCCGAGCGGTTCGGCGACCGGGCCTTCGCCGTCGCGGCCAGCCAGCGCGGGGTGCGGTCGCTGGGCGACGGCCAGAAACCGTTCGACGCCTGGGCCACCCTCCAGGGGTGCGAGACCCTGCAACTGCGGATGGAACGTCACTGCGAGAACGCCCGCCGCGTCGCGGACCACCTCGCGGACCACCCGGGCGTCGCGTGGGTGAACTACCCCGGACTGGACGACCACGAGACCCACGACCTCGCCGCGGAGTACCTGGAGAGCGGCTTCGGCGGGATGGTCACGTTCGGCCTGACCGAGGGGTTCGAGGCCGGGAAGGCGCTGTGCGAGGAGACGGAACTGGCCACCTTCCTGGCGAACGTCGGCGACGCGAAGACGCTGGTGATCCACCCCGCCTCGACCACCCACGCACAGCTCTCGGAGGCGGCCCGGCGCGAGAGCGGCGTCACGCCGGACCTGGTGCGCTGTTCGGTCGGCATCGAGGACCCCGAGGACGTCATCGCCGACCTGGACCGGGCGATCGAACGGGCCAACGCATGAACGTCGACCACGGGACCGTCTCACTGGGCGCGTTCGAGTTCGACTGCGGGGAGTCGATCCCCGAACTGGAGGTGGCCTACGAGGCCTACGGCGAGTTCACCGGCGACAACGCGGTGCTGGTCTGTCACGGGCTGACCGGCTCGGCCCACGTCACCGGCGGGCACCGCTCCGACACCGGCGGTCAGGCCCGCGCCTGGTGGGACGACATCGTCGGGCCGGGGAAGGCCGTCGACACCACCGAACACTACGTGATCTGTGCGAACGTCCCGGGCTCCTGTTACGGGACGACCGGGCCGGCCTCGGAGAACCCCGAGACCGGCGAGCCCTACGGGCCCGACTTCCCGCCGGTGACGGTGGGCGACTGGACCGAGAGCCAGCGACGCCTGCTGGACGAACTGGGGATCCCCCACCTCCACGCGGTCGTCGGGGGGAGTGTCGGCGGGATGAACGCCCTGGAGTGGGCGAAACGCCACCCCGACCACGTCGAGCGGATCGCGCCCGTCGCCGCGGCCCCGCGGCTCGACTCGCAGTGTCTGGCGCTCGACTCCATCGCCCGTCGCGCGATCACCACCGATCCGGACTGGAACGACGGTCGCTACTACGGGACCGAGAGCGCGCCCGACGACGGGCTGGCGCTGGCTCGCCAGCTGGGCCACGTGATGTACCTC
>CAZMWG010000226.1:0-3576 GCA_964569925.1 uncultured Halobacteriales archaeon
GGTCAGACGGACGTCGAGGACGACGTTCAGTTCGTGTGGCGCGTACGACCGGACCGTCCGGCGGGTCTCGACGGACACCTCGTAGTCGGGTTCGGCGGCCGCCCGGATCGCCCGCTCGCCGGGCCCGTACGGGTCGTCCTCGTGCTGGATGTCGTAGTAGTGGATCACGCAGTCGTCGCCGGCCAGCGCGACCGCGGTGTCGAGAAAGTCGTCGGCGCTGTGGGGGAGGTTCATCACCAGCCTGTCGGCCCAGTCGGCGTACTCGCCGGTGACTTCGCGGACGTCGCCCTCGATCGCCGTGATCCGGTCGGCGACGCCGTTGCGCCGGGCGTTCTCCCGGAGGTGGGCGACGGCGTCGGGGTTGACGTCGACGCCGACGACCGTCGCGCCGCGCTCCGCGAACGGCACCGCGAACGGGCCGACGCCGGCGAACATGTCGATCACCCGCTCGTCGGGGTCGACCTGCTCGGCGACGCGGTGGCGCTCGGTAGCTAATCGCGGCGAGAAGTACACCGTCGCGAGGTCCAGCGCGAACTCACAGCCGTACTCCCGGTGGACGACCTCGGTGCTCTCGCCGGCCAGCAGTTCCCACTCGCGGACCCGCTCGCGACCTTTCACCTTCGAGGCGCGGTTCAACACGGTGTCGACCGGCAGGTCCGACTCGACGATGGCGTCGGCCAGCGCCCGCGCCCGCTCGGGGTCGTCCTCGTCGACGATCGCGACCTCCCCGAGCCGTTCGTAACCGGGCTCGAACGCCAGGAGGTCCGCGGGCGTCGTCTCGGTCTCCCGTTCCGGGGTCGCCCGCTCGACGACCGTCAGGTCCTCGGGGACGGCGTCGGGGTCGACGATCGGCAGGTACAGCGAGCCGTCCGTGACGACGATCTCGTGGCCGTCGTCGACGAGGTCGGCCTCGGCGAGGCGGCGACGGGTCGCCTCGCCGGCCTCGCGCTCGACCCGCACGCAGGGGACGCCCATACCGTCGGGAGGCGTCGCTCGGCCGATAAGCGCGTCGCTTCGGGCGGCCGGGCCGTCCGCCCTCGCGGTCGCGCCGTCGCCCCGCGGCTGCCTCCGCCGACCTCCGGGTCGTTTATGTCCCGGGCCGGCCCAACGGAGGTATGCTCACGTTCGTCGGGTTGGGACTGTACGACGAGCGCTCGGTGACGGTCGAGGGCAAGGAGGCCCTGCGGGCCGCCGACCGGGCGTTCGCGGAGTTCTACACCAGCCGTCTCGCCGGCACGGACTTCGACCGTCTGAGTTACTACCACGACGTCGAGTTGGAACTCGTCGACCGGGCGACCGTCGAGCGCGACCCCGAGTCGATCCTCGCGGCCGCCGAGGAGACGGACGTCGCCTTCGTCACCGCGGGAGACACGATGATCTCGACCACCCACGTCGACCTGCGACTGCGGGCCCACGACCGCGGGATCCACACCCGGATCGTCCACGGGACGACCGCGGAGACCGCGGCGGCGTCGCTGACCGGGCTCCAGAACTACCGCTTCGGGAAGGCCACCACGCTCCCGTTCGCGGCCGCCCACGGCGGCGAGGGCGTCCCCGACAGCGTGGTCGAGACGGTCCGGGACAACCGCGAGCGGGGACTGCACACGCTCGTCTACCTCGACATCAAGGTCGACGATCCGGCCTGGGACGGCGAGGAGACGTTCCTCACCGCCGACCGGGCGGCCGAGCGCCTCGCCGAGCCGTTCCCGGAGGCGCTCGGCGTCGGAGTCGCCCGCGCCGGTAGTGCGAACCCGGTCGTCGAGGCGGGGCCGCTCGGCGAACTGGCCGGACGTGACTTCGGCCGGCCGCTGCACATGCTTCTGATCCCGGGAGACCTCCACGAGATGGAGCGGGCGGCCCTGGAGACGTTCGCCGGTCTCGGGTGAGCGTCGGCGGGCGACGTGAGGGCTCTCAGTCGTCGCCGGGACTCGGGGTCGCCGTGGCGTCGTCGGTCTCGAGCAGCGCCGCCTCGAGGTCGATCTCACGCCCGGTGGTGAGATAGATCAGGTCCTCCACGATGACGAACACCTCCGGGAGGTATCGGACCACGAGCAGGGTGATCACGACCAGCGCGACGACGGAGCCGAACTGCGCGAGCAGTCGGTCGGCGACGTAGTACGACACCATCTGCGGGTCGCTCGTCCCGAAGAGGGTCATGATCGGTCCCTCGAACACCTGCAGACGCTGTTTGCCGAAGGCGGTCGCGATGAACACGTTCCGCCCGAGGTTGAGCACGTAGATCACCGGCAGCGAGACGGCGAGCGCCTTGGCCTTGCGCCGGGCCGGCGCCCGCACCGCCAGGATCGCGCCGGCGAAGATCACCATGCTCCCCAGTCCCGTGCAGGCGACCAGGATCGTGTACAGGATCGGGTTCGAGTTCCCGGGGAAGACGAACGTGCTCTCGTAGGGGAACCGCTTGTCCGCGATCGTGACCCCCCGGAAGGTGGTCCCGTCGATCACCTGCGGCTCGACGCCGATCAGACCCAACAGCCCGGCCGTCTGGTCGGTGACGGTCTCGATGAGCCACCGGCGGGCCGGGTTCGCCTCCAGGAAGGGCGCGTACGCGAAGGGGAGATAGAGGACCCCCATGATCCCGACCGCACGCGTGAGCACGAACAGCGAGTCCCGGCCCTCGTGGAGGCGGTAGGCGACGTACGCCGACAGCGGGACGGCGGCGATCGAGCCGACCCCCTCGACGATGCTCTTCTGTTCGAGCACGAAGTGTGGGACCAGGACGAGCCAGAAGGCGGCGAACAGTCCCCAAGCGGCCACGCCGACCAGCCGCGCCCGCTCGCGGTCGCGGTCCTCCAGGACGGCGGCCGCGAGGAAGGCGAGCACCACGAGCCAGGACAGCGGCCCTGCGATCGACAGCGGTGCGACCATCGACGTTGACTGCGGGAATCGCGGCTAAATGTCTTGTCGTTGCGTGTGCGCCCCGCGGCTCACCGACGCCGGACCGGCGCCGCCGCTGGCGGGGGTGGCGTCCGAAAGAAAGGCGAAGTCGAGTGGCCGGACTACGTCCGGTAGTTAGTTGTCGCGCCGGGCCGCGAGGAGCGCGGCCGCGACGAGCGCGAGCACGGCGACGACCGCACCGAAGCCGGGCCCGCTGCCCTCGGTGGGCGTCGCGGTCGCGCCGTCGCCGCCGTCACCGCCGGATTCCGTCGGCGTGTCCGTCGCCGTCGGCGTGTCCGTCGGCGTGTCCGTCGGCGTGTCCGTCGGCGTGTCCGTCGGGGTCGGCGTGTCGTCGGCCGGGACCGTGATCGACGCGCTGTCGGTCACGATCGTGCCGTTGACGGCGTAGGGCGCGTCGTTGGCCGGGAAGTCGTAGGTCTCGTCACCGTCGTCGTCGAGGTGGGGCATCGCCACGGCCGTGAAGTCGTCGCTGGGCACGTCGTCCAGCTCGACCGTCACGTCCTCGGCGCTGCCGGGCTCGATGTACTCGGAGGCGCCGATGACGGTGCCGCTCGCGTTGTTCAGGTGGATCGCGACGAAGCCACCGTCGGACATCCGCACGGAGTCGACGGTGACGGAGCCGTCGGCCAGCTCCTGGTCGCTGATGCTGACGTCGGCCGTCGC
>CAZMWG010000227.1:0-2959 GCA_964569925.1 uncultured Halobacteriales archaeon
GAGGTGCTGGCGGAACCGGAACCGGTCCATGTCGACGCCCACCCGCCGGTACCACTCGGTCGCGACGCCGAGGTAGTAGCCGATCCAGGGGTCGACGACTTCCTCCTCGACCATCTCGCCGACGGTGGCCTCCCTGATCCCGTCGCCGTCGGCCTGACTCGCCGCCGAGTGGAAGGGCGCGACGACGTCCTCGACCGCCGAGAGGTCGGGCTCGTCGCGCTCGGGGTCGACGAACAGTTCGAGTTCGGCCTGGGTGAACTCCCGGACCCGCAGCAGCGACTTCCGGGGGGAGATCTCGTTGCGGTAGGCCCGGCCGATCTGGGTGACGCCGAACGGGAGCTGGTTGCGGGCGTACTCCGCGAGCTGTGGGAACTCGACGAAGATCCCCTGGGCGGTCTCCGGTCTGAGAAACCCTCGCGAGGAGGAGCCGGGCCCGATGTTCGTCTCGAACATCAGGTTGAACGCCTCGACCGCCCGGCCCGCAAGCCCGGCGCCACAGGACGGACAGACGATCTCGTACTCCGCGACCAGCTCCTCGACCTCCGTGGCCGTCATCGCCTCGGCGTCCTCGACGTCGGTGGCGTCCTCGACGACGTGGTCGGCGCGGTGGGAGGCCCCACACTCCGGACACTCGATCAGCATGTCGTCGAACGTCTCCAGGTGGCCGGAGGCCTCGAAGACGGGCTCGGGGAGGATCGTCGGGGCGTCTATCTCCATGTTGCCCTCCCGGACGGCGAAGCGGTCACGCCAGGCGTCGATCAGGTTCGCCTTCGTCGCCGCACCCTGCGGGCCGAAGGTGTAAAAGCCCGAGACGCCGCCGTAGGCGCCGGCGCTCTGCAGGAAGAAGCCCCGTCGCTTGGCCAGCTCCGTCAGGTCGGGACCGCGGCCGTCGGCCCGGACCGGCCGGTCGCCGCCGTCGCTCATGCCGTCACCGCCCCCAGCAGGTCCACGTCCCGGACGATCCCGACCAGCTCGTCGCCCGACACGAGCGGCACCTGCTCGATGTCCTCGTCGAGCATCAGCCGGGCGACCTCTCGGGCCGTCCGACGCTCGCTCACGGTCACCAGCTCGGTCGACATCACCGAGGAGACGGGCTCGTCGGGGAACTCCACGTTCCGGGTGGGCATGTAGCGGCTGCCGACGGCCTTCACGCTCTCCCACTTCCAGTCGTCGTCGTCGCTGGCGAGGCTGTCGCCCGTCTCGGCCTCGCCCTCGACGACCTCCGCCACCGCGAGGATGTCGACCTCGGTGAGCATCCCCGCCACCTCGCCCTCGTCGTCCAGCACCACGCCGTACGGCTCGTCGGCGTGGGCCAGCTCCCGCTCGGCGACCAGGATCGGCGTCCCGGCGTACAGGCAGTTGACCGTCCGGGTCGCGAGCTCCCCGACCGCGACGTCGCCGTCGACCTCGCCGGTGGCGATCGCTCGCACCACGTCGGTCACGGTGACGATCCCCTCGAGCCCGCCGTCGACGACCGGGATCCGGCGCTCGTCCTCGGTCGTCATCAGCTCCGCCACCGCCGCGAGCGTCGCGTCGGGGCCGGTCGTGGGTACCTCCTCGATCAGCATGGCGAGCTGGTCCTCGTCGGGCCGGTTGATCAGCGCCTCCCGACTGACCAGCCCGCGGAACTCCTCCCCGTCGTCGGTCCGCTTGATGACGGGGATCGACGAGAACGCCCGCTCCTGGAGGTACTCCAGCGCGTCGTCGCGGCTGCCCGGAATCTCCACGGTGACGACCTCCGAGCGGGGCGTCATGGCGTCTGCGACGTTCATACTGCCGATACCTCCTCCCCACATCCACAAAGGCCTTGAGGTTCGACGGCCCGGGCCCCCGCCCCGCGGTCCCGCTTTGGCCTGCCGTCCCGCGGTTCCGGCCGCGACCGTTTCCGGGCCGACCGCGACGGTCCCGCCGGGGGTCGACCGGTCGCTCCCGGCACGTCACCCTTTTGACCGCTCCGCCCGCTACTCGCCCTGTGCCACTGGAGACGTCGGCCCGGATCGTCCACGCCCTCGCGGACCGGGGGTACAACGCCGAGCGGGAGGCGGTCACGCTGCTCGCGGACGCCGCCGACCCCGGCCGCGCGCTGGAGCGCGCACTCGAAACGGTCCCCGAGGACGCCGTGGTGCTCACCGCCGAGCACGTCCGGACGGCCCTGGACGGGGGCGAACCGGCCGGCGCCGCCGCCCCGGCGATCGACGCCGCCCCGGCGGCCGCCGCGGAGACCCCGTCGGCGACCCCTGACACCGACCCCTCCGTTTCAGGTGGAGGCGACGTCGCTGAATCGGCCGACGGGGGCGGGGCTGCTCCAGTCGAAACAGGGGGGTCGGCCGGCCCGTCCGGTGCCGGCGCATCGGCGGATCCGCGATCCGCTCGGGATTCCGAGCGGTCCACGGGTTCCGGACCCGCGGCCGACGCCGACGCCGGAACGCCGGCCGCCGAGACCGGCGAGGGGACGGACGCCGGCGACGGGCCCCGCCGGAACGTCGACCCGTCGGCGCGGTCGATCGAGGTCGAGGACGACATGACCGGCCGGTCGACGGGGACCGGCGAGTACCGGGACTTCGTCTCGGCGTTCCGGGACCGCTACGAGCGCCTCTCGAAGAAGCTCCGCGGGCGGGTGAACCACCGGCCCACCGACGCCCTGGAGTCGATGCCGGGCAACAGCGACGCGGCGATCGTCGGGATGGTCTCGGACGTCCGGTCGACGGCCGGCGGCCACTGGCTGGTGGAGTTGGAGGACACCAACGGGGTGTTCCCCTGTCTGATCATGAAGGACAGGCCCTTCGCCGACCTGGTGGACGAACTGCTGTACGACGAGGTGATCGCGGTGGAGGGGACCCTGGCCGACGACGGGGGGATCCTCTTCGTCGACGCCGTCCACTTCCCGGACGTCCCGCGGACCCACGAGCCCGCGACCGCCGACCGGCAGGTGCGGGCGGCGCTGATCTCGGACGTCCAC
>CAZMWG010000227.1:2969-3560 GCA_964569925.1 uncultured Halobacteriales archaeon
GTCCACGTCGGCAGCCAGGAGTTCGTCGCCGACGCCTGGAGCCGTTTCGCCGACTGGCTCCACACCGACGCCGCCAGCGACGTCGAATACCTCCTGATCGCCGGCGACATGGTCGAGGGCGTCGGCGTCTACCCGGACCAGGACGAGGAACTGGATGTCGTGGACATCTACGACCAGTACGAGCGGTTCAGCGAGCACCTCAAGGAGGTGCCCGGGGACATGGAGATCCGGATGATCCCCGGCAACCACGACGCGGTGCGGCTGGCCGAGCCACAACCGGCCTTCGACGAGGAGTTGCGGGAGATCATGACCGCCCACGACGCCTCGGTCCACTCGAACCCCTCGACGGTGACCGTCGAGGGGGTGTCCGTGCTGCTGTACCACGGCGTCTCGCTGGACGAGGTGATCGCGGAGATGCCCGAGGAGAAGGCGAGCTACGACCGCCCCCACGAGGCGATGTACCGGCTGCTGAGGAAGCGCCACGTCGCCCCGCAGTACGGTGGGCACACCCGCCTGGCGCCCGAGAAGCAGGACTACCTCGTCATCGACGAGGTGCCCGACGTCTTCCACACCGCTCACGTACACAATCTC
>CAZMWG010000228.1:0-3117 GCA_964569925.1 uncultured Halobacteriales archaeon
GTCCATCTGGGGGTTGACGGCGTTGCGCGCGATGGTCCGGACCAGTTGGCGGTGTTTGCGCTCCTGCATCTCCCGGCGCTGTTCTGCCGTGATCTGGATCTCCCCCCGCCGGACCACCTCGGGGATGATCTCCAGCGGATCGGTGGTGTCGAACACCTCCGTCAGCGAGTCCTCCGGCGGCCGGTCGCCCCGGGAGGCGTCCTCGAACACGTCCTCGGCGGCGATGACGTCCTCGAGTTCCCCCTCGAACTCGCCGCGCTTGATCGCCAGCGCGGCGTCCGGGTCGACGAGCACCTCGAACCGCTGGCCGTGGGACTCGAGGCGCGCCGTCACCGCCTCGTCGAGCGATATCATGGTGGGTGGTAGCCGTGCGGCCCCTAAAAGGTGTTTCCCGGTCCGGCTCCCCGGCCGACGGATCGCGGGCGGCGTCCCGTCCGCGCCGCGAGTCACTCCTCGACGTCGTCCTCGTCGTCGCCCTCGAGCAGTTCGTTCTCCGCGAGGTGGTCGCTCTTCTCCTCGTCGGTCAGCTCCCGGAAGGTCTCGGTCTCCACGTCGATGGTTGCGACGCCGATCCCCTCGGGGGTGAGTCCGTCGTCGTTGGCGGCCGCCAGCGCCGACAGCGCCAGCCCGACGCCCGCGTCCAGGTCCATCTCCTCGGAGTAGTGCTCCTCCAGATACTCCCGGATGTCGTTGCGGTCGGCGCCGACCGCGAGCGCCTTCCACTCGTAGGGGGTGCCCGAGGGGTCGGTCTCGTACAGCCGCGGCTCGCCGTCGGCGATGCCGGCGATGATCAGGGCGACGCCGAACGGGCGCGCCCCGCCGACCTGCGTGTACTGCTGGATGTAGTCGGTGACCTCCTTGGTGAGCGTCTCGACGCCGATCGGCTCGCCGTACCGGAGCTGGTTGATCTGTGCCTGCCGGCGGGCGAAGTCGATCAGTTGGCGGGCGTCGGCCACGTGGCCCGCCGACGCGATGCCGATGTGGTCGTCGGCCTTGTGGATCTTCTCGACGGAGGAGCGCTCCATCAGCGGCGAGCGGATCCGCTTGTCCACCGCGAGCACCACGCCGTCGCTCGTCCGGACGCCGATGCTCGCGGTGCCGCGTTTGACCGCCTCGCGCGCGTACTCTACCTGGTAGAGCCGTCCGTCCGGCGAGAAGATGGTGATCCCGCGGTCGTAGGCCTGCTGCTGGTTTTGTCCCTGCATACTTATAGATCGAGGGCGGTCGCGTTCGCGAACCCCGCGTCGGTCCGCACGTCGACGCGCTCGCCGCGGACGACGGCGCTCCGCTCGGCGTCCTCGAACACGACTCGTCTCTGACCTGCGGCTTCCTGCCGGCCGCGTATATACTTTTCCTCACACGCACGGACGGTGCCGCTGACCCCCCTGACGGCCAGCCCGACCTCCCGTCCGGCGATCCCGTCGACACAGGCGAGGGCGGCCCGGGCGCGTTCGACCGCCCCCCGCTCGGTCCGCACGACCGCGGCGCCGTCCCCGTCGGCGAACCGGAACCGGACGACCGTCAGGTCGAGGTCCGCGCTGCCGGCGTCGCCGACCAGCGCCCGCGCGGCCCCCCACACCGCCCCCTGGACGTCCCGGCGGTCGATCGCCGCGTCGGGCGCGGTCTCGATGCCGACCGCCAGGTAGCGCCACCGCGTCCGGAGGTGTTTGGGCAGCGTCATCGGTTGCCGTCCGGACGGCGCACCCGCTCGCCGACGAGTACGCCGACCTGGTCGTGGACCCGTTCGACCGCCGTCAACGCGAACCCGGCGTCGGTGAACGCGTCGGCGAGGACGCCGACCGTCGCCGGGTCGTCGACCTCCGGCGAGTAGAACGGGACCTCGGGCTCGGGCCCCCCGAACAGCATCACGTCTCCCAGCACGAACCGTCGGGGACCCAGGTCGGCGATCGTCCGGATCGCCGTCCGCTTCTCGTCGTCCGTCAGGTGGTGCATCGCGAAGTTCGAGACCACTACGTCGACGTCGATCCCGTCCTCCAGGTCCGGCGCGCGGAACCGTCCCTCGCCGAACTCGACGTCGACCGCGTCCGCGCGCGCGTCACGCTTTCGGCGGGCCTCCGCCAGCATCCCCTCGCTGGGGTCCCGGGCGACCACGGTCGCGACCTCCGCGAGCGGGAACGCGACCGCCCCCGTGCCGGTCCCCAGGTCCAGCACCACGTCGTCGGGCCCGGGGGCCGCGTGTTCGGTCACGAGGTCGGCGGCCTCGCGGTACTCCGGGGCGTCCTGCTCGTCGTCGTAGTCGGCGGCCTTCTCGGAGAACCGGTCGGCGTGTTCCTCGACGGCGTCGTCCATGTCGGGGTGACGACGCCGAGGGGCAAAAGGGTGTCCGGGTCGGGGCGGAGGCGGTGATCGACTGTCGCGGGAGACGCGGTCAGCGCAACGTCGAGCCGATCCGGGAGGCGCTCGTGGAGCTGTCGACCTCGGAGCGCTCGGGCCGCCGGAGCGGGTTCCGGAAGAGGAGATAGACGAACAGGAGCACCGCGACGCCCGCCTCGGCGGCCGTGATCGGCGCGGCCGCGAGCCCGGCGAGGGCGATCCCGTCGCCGAACAGCGTCGGGAGCGAGACCGCCAGCACGCCCGCCTGCGCGACGATCCCGACGACCCGGCCCGACCGGCTCCCGGCGGTCACCAGCCCGCCGGTCGAGACCAGCGCCAGCCCGACCGCGATCGTCGCCGGCACGGACGACGAGGGAGCCAGTCCGGCGGCGCCCGAGAGCATCGTCGTCATCCCCACGATGAGGTGTTTCGTCCCCGCCAGCGCACAGGTGCTCGCGACGAGGTACGCCTCGAACCCGACCTCGGAGTCGCTCATGTACGTCCGCTGGGGGGCCGTTCAGTTAACTCTATCGGGAATACAAGTAACCAGAGTATACTCCACAAGCAACCGTCGAGACGGCACAAGCAACCCGTACGTCGATTGCAAGCAAACCGCCCTCCGAGTGCAAGTAAATCACCCCTCGGTCGCAAGCGGAGGGCTCTCTTCGAGTGAGTAACCGGACGATTCGTGATAAGTAACCCGGCGACCCGATGTGAGTAACCGACGATCGGACGCAGGTAATCGGGGTCGTCCCGACGACCGTCCGACGGCTACGAGCGCGT
>CAZMWG010000229.1:0-3085 GCA_964569925.1 uncultured Halobacteriales archaeon
TCGGGCGACGATCGAGCGGTGGTACGACGAGTTCCGGCTGACGCCGCGGGTCGCCGAGGGACGCTGAGCCGGCGACCGGGGAGGGCGTCGGCCCCGCCCCCGCGGCGCCGGACCGTCACGGTTAACTCCGGCGGGGCGGCGAGTCGGGACGATGCGCGTCGGGATCGTCACGCCGCGGTACCCACCCAACGCCAGCGGCGGCGGCGAGGTCAGCACGCGGATGCTCGCCGAGGCGCTGACCGGCGCCGAGCGGGTCGATGAGGTCGTCGTCCAGAGCTTCGACGGCGAGGGAGTCGGGCACCACCGCGGGGTGGAGGTGCGCCGGCCGGCGGCGCTGTCCCCGACGGTCACGGAGCTCCAGAACCTCCGCGCGTACCGCCACGTCC
This sequence comes from uncultured Halobacteriales archaeon, assembly GCA_964569925.1. Classification (GTDB taxonomy): domain Archaea; phylum Halobacteriota; class Halobacteria; order Halobacteriales; family Haloarculaceae; genus CAZMWG01. Next base: position 387 of record CAZMWG010000229.1, read on the forward strand.
GCCGGTTCGTCCGGAAGTTCGACGTGGTCCACGCCTACAACATGGAGCTCCACCCGGTCGTCGGCGCGACGACCGACCGGCTCGACGTGCCCGCCGTCGGCACGCTCAACTCCTATCACTTCTTTCCGAAGTCCGTCGCCAACGCGACCCCGGGCCCGGTCGAGCGGGTCTACGAGCTCGTGGGCCACCCCACCACCGGACGGATCCTCCAGCGCTACGTCCGGAAGCTGGACCGGACGATCGCCATCAGCGACGCCGTCCGGCGGGTGTACGCCGAGCGGGGGTACGACCCCGACCGGATCGACGTGATCCCGAACATGCTCGACCCCGAGTTCGCGGTGCCCGACGACTCCGACCCGGTCGGAGCCGACGACGCGTCGGGCGGCGACGCGGGCGGGTCCGAGCCCGCGGACGAGACGGTCACGGTGCTGTACGTCGGCGAACTGGCCGAGCACAAGGGCGTCGAACACCTAGTGCGGGCGGTCGCCGACCTGCCGGCGAACTACCGCCTGCGGGTCGTCGGCGACGGGGACCGGCGGGCGGACCTGGAGGCGATCGCCGCCGCGGTCGGCGTCGCGGACCGGACCACGTTCGCGGGGTGGGTCGACTACGAGGCGGTGCCGGCCGAGTACGCCCGCGCGGACGTGTTCGTCCACCCCGGCGTCTGGCCGGAGCCGTTCGGCCGGACGGTGCTCGAGGCGATGCAGGCCGAGTTGCCGGTCGTCTGCACGGAGATCGGCGGGCCGGCCGACGTGGTCCGGGACGAGGAACTGCGCGTGCCGCCGGGCGACCCCGGGGCGCTGGCGGGGGCGATCGAGCGGGCTGCCGCGGCCGGTCCGGACCTGGGCCGGCACAACCGCGAGCACGTCGAGTCCGAGTACGCCCCCGGGGCCGTCACCGAGCGGATCGTCGACCTGTACGAGCGGGTCGTCGCCGGCGAGTAGTCGCCGACGAGCGGTCGCCGCCCGACGGCGTACCCGCGTGGTGACGGGTCCCGGAGGGCGGGACCGAACGGTGGCAATTAAGTCCACGACGGGGTTGCGGGGAGACATGGGCCGACCGAACGTCCTGCTGGTGGTGTTGGACGCCGTCCGCGCGCACAATCTCTCCGCGTACGGCCACCACCGGGAGACGACGCCGTTCCTCTCGGCGTACGCCGACCGGGCGACGCTGTACCGCCAGGCGCGGTCCCCGGGGATCCACAGCGTGGCCAGCCACGCCAGCCTCTGGACCGGCGACCACGTCGCCGGCCACGGCGTCGTCGAGCACGAGGATCAGCTCCGCGAGGGAACGACGGTGTGGGAGGAGCTGGGCGGGGCGGGCTACGAGACGGGGGTCTTCACCACCAACCCGGTGGTCGCACACGCGTCGAACCTCTCGACGCAGTTCGGCGAGCGGTTCGTCGACGAGTTCGTCGACACCTCGGAGAAGCTGTTCCCCGAGGCCCACGGGCCGGCGGACGTGGTGCGCCACGAGGGCGTGGTCGGCAACCTCAGGCGCTGTCTGGCGGACGACAGCCCGGGGAAGGCACTCGCCAACAGCGCCCACCACTTCTACCGCCAGCGGCAGGGCGACCTGACCGAGGAGACCACCTCCGAGGACGTCGTCGACGCGTTCCTGGAGTGGTCGAGCGGGCGGTCGACGCCGTGGGCGGCCTGCATCAACCTGATGGACGCCCACTACCCCTACGAGCCCGACCACGACGAGTGGGCGGGCGGCGGCCTGCGGGCGATCCACGACGAACTGGAGCGCCCGCCGGCCAACGAGTTCGTCCGCGGGCGGCCGTGGTGGCAGCTGGGCGCGCTCGAGTCGCTGTACGACGGGGCGATCCGGGACCTGGACGCCCACGTCGAGCGGCTCGTCTCGACGCTCGAGGACCGCGGCGAGCACGACGACACCCTGGTCGTCGTCACCGCGGACCACGGCGAGGGGTTCGGCGAGGTGAGCCGGCTCACCGGCCGCACGCGGATGGTCGCCCACGCCTGGGGGATCCACGAGCGACTCGTCCACGTCCCGCTGGTGGTGAGCTACCCCGGCCAGACGGCGGGCGCCGTCGTCGACGAGCCGGCGACGCTGACCGCGTTCCCCGACACCGTCCGCGCCGTGGGGGCGATCGACGGCGACGGGGACGGGGACGTGGACGCGGGGCGAGCCGACGACGGGTCGGCTGACGGGGTCAACGACCGTGTGCCCCGGGACACGTTCGTCCCGGCGGGACCGGTGGTGGTCTCGACGACGCGGCTGCGGGAGGCCGACGACGGCATCTTCGAGGGGGCGCCCGAGCGGGCCGCCGACTACTACGGCCCCTGGCGGGCGGTGTACGAGAGCCGGGACGGCGTCGTCCACAAGACGGCCGAGCGGGGCGGGGAGTGTGTCGAACTGGAGATCCGGTCGGCACAGGACGCCAGCCTGCTGGGACCGGGCGACCCCGAGCGGGTCACGGCGGCGTTCGAGTCGCTGCCCGACAGCGACGTGAAGCGCGGCGGCCAGCGCGACGTCGACGCGGACGTCGAGGAGAAGCTCGCGGACCTGGGCTACCTCCGGTAGACCGGTCGGGGATCGGGAGCGGGGGTGGCCGGCGCGGAGCTTCGAGCGGTCGAAGGGTGCCGTTTTTATGGGACCGCGGCGACGGTCCGGTATGACCCTCGTCGTCCTCGCGCTGGACGCCGTCGACGTCCGCCACGCCGAGGATTTCGGCT
>CAZMWG010000230.1:0-2952 GCA_964569925.1 uncultured Halobacteriales archaeon
GCCCGTCGGCCCCGAACTCGGCCCGCGCGCCGACGGGACGCCGATGTTCGACTGATTCGTTTCCTCTTTCTCTAGGGAAAATTTATTCCGCTCCGGGACGAACCCCCGGGCACACCTTCGGGTGTGGGGGAAACAGCCGATGCACGACTCGAACGACACCGACAGGGGGGAGCGTACGGCGTCACGCCGGACCGTTCTCCGCGCGGCGGGCACAGCGGCGCTCGCCGCCGGAGCGGTCCCGGCGGTCGCACAGACAGACGAGGACGGGGAGTCGGGCGACGGGAGCACCACCCCGGTGGCGCCGCTGGTGGTGAACGACTTCGCGGGCGGGTGGCCCGGGACGAACGCCCTGGGCAACTACGCCGCGGCCGGCGACCTCGCCAACGGCGCCGGCGAGGTGGTCGACGGCCGACTCAGACTGGAGTACGACGGCGTCGGCTGGTTCATGTCCAACGTCCGCCGGGACCTGTCGGCGTACGACCGGCTAGTGCTCACGGTCGCCGGCGACGAGGGCGGCGAGGGCGAGGGGATCCAACTGGAGGTCGGCGGCGTCGAGGGGACGCTGGCCGACCTCGCCGGGGACGCCGTCGGCACGAACCCCGCGCCGGTGGCCGTCGACCTGGCCGAGGCGGGCGTCGACCGCTCGTCGGTCGACGCGATCGACATGGGCTTTTTCGAGGCCTCGGGCGCCGTCGAGATCGGCGCGATCCGGTTCGAGTCCGCCGGCGACGACGGGCCCGCGCCGATCGACGGCACCGTTCCCGGCGACCCCGACGGCGACGGCGACCGCGAGGACATCAACGGCAACGGGCGTCTCGACTACCAGGACGTCGTCAGCTACTTCGAACACATGGACGAGCCCGAGATGACCGACCACGCGCGGTACTACGACTACAACGACAACGGGCGGATCGACTACACGGACCTCGTCGACCTGTTCCGGGAGGTGGCCTGATGCCGGGGCGACGCGCCTTCCTGCGGCGGGCCGCGGCGCTGTCGGCGGTGGGGGCCGTCGGAGCGGTCGGCTCCACCGCGCTGGGCCAGTCCGAGACCCTGACGGTCAACGACTTCGGCGAGAGCTATCCGGGCGAGAACACCCTGGGCGAGTGGTCGACCCACCGCGCGTTCGCCGACAGCGAGGTGACCGCCGCGGGTCTGCGCCTGGAGTACGACGACGCCGGCTGGTTCGCCAGCCGCGTCGACCGGGACGTCTCCGGGTTCGACGTCCTCACGCTCCGGATGCGGGGGTTCGAGGGCGGCGAGGAGACGGAGATCCAACTGGAGGTCGGCGGCGTCGAGGGGTCGCTCGCCGGCCTCGCCGAGGGGTCGATCACGCGTTCCTACGGCACGCTGACGGTCGATCTGGCCGACGCGGGCGTCGAGGGGACCGTCGACGACGTGCGGCTCAACTTCTTCCGTGGCGGCTCCGGCACCGTGGAACTGTCCCACGTCGCGTTCGGGCCGCTGGACCTCGGGGACGGCGGGGACGGCGGCGGCCCGGTCGGCGGCGGCACCGACGACGAGGAGCGCCTGGGCAGCACCGTCGAGGAGCCGGAGGACGGCTACCCCTGGGAGGTAGAGAAAGGCAACGAGAAGGAGCCCGAGAACCCGATCGCCGCGGCCGAGATCGACGAGTCGACGACCGTCGCCGAACTGTGCCCGACCTTCGACTCCGACGCGGCACACATGTACGTCCCGCGGGACTTCCTGGACTACCTGCCCGAGGCCGCGGAGAGCGCCGAGGGGCTGGACCCGACCGAGGACGTCCTCTCGGACGCCCAGAAGGCGGCGGTTTACCACGTCGACCTGGAGGCGATCCGCTCGAAGGCCCGGAGCGGCGAACTGACGCTGGGCGAACTGGGCACGCAGGCCGTCGACCACGCCCGGGCCTACCGGGAGGCGGGCATGCCGGTCCACGCCATCGCGAAGGTGCTGCCGCGGCTCGCCTTCCTGCCCGACGGCACCGAGCCCCTGACCTGGCACAAGAGCCCGACCGGCTGGGATGAGTCCGCGGGGTTCGTCGAGGCGACGAACGACCCGCCGACGCTGATCCAGTCCGAGTGGCCCACCGACGCCCGCACGTACGTCCCGGACGAGAAGTACGAGCGCGACCGGGCCCACGACCAGCCCGTCCAGGAGACCGGCGCCGACTGGACGGCGAAGTCGACGTTGAGCGACGACTACTACTACGGCGAGCACGCCCTGGAGACGGCGATCCGCGAGGGCGAACACCCGATCACGGGCGAGCCGATCGACTCCGGGTTCACCGCCAACGCGCCGATGGCCGCGAAGGTGGAGATGCACGTCGAGAACTCGAACCGCTGGTACCAGTCGCTGATCCTCGAGAACCGGAGCCTGGTGCCCCACTACGTCGACGCGGCGGTGATCTGGTGGGTCGGCCCGATGGGACTGATCGACCTCCGGGACGGCCACTACAACAACCGCCAGCGGCCGGGGCCGGGCAAGGGTCACCCCCAGCGGGACATCGTCGAGACCGTCTACGACGAGGAGCGCAGCCTCTCGGCGTACGCGGTCCGGATCGCCCAGCACGACGAGCCGTTCCACATGCGGACGGCCTACCCGAACCAGCGGTGGTCCCTGGAACAGGCCGTCACGGCACAGGACCCGGTGACCGACGAGGACCGCTTCACCTCGACGAGCGAGCGCCGCGAGCTGCTGGAGACGATGCTGAACACCCTCCACGTCGAACTGGAGACGAACATGGACCGCAACGACGACCTGATGGACGAGCTCCGGCTGCGCAACCGGATGACGAACTGACCGGTCCGTCGCGGGTCGGGGGTCTCGGTTCGAAGCTGAGTCGCTCGGTTCGGACCCTCTGTGCCTCGATTCGCCGGCCGCCCCGCGTTCAGGCCCGTGGCTCGGGGGTCACGGGGTTCTCGCCGCGTTCCAGCACCGACCGGTAGCGCCGGCCGGCCGGCGAGTCGGCGT
>CAZMWG010000231.1:0-2898 GCA_964569925.1 uncultured Halobacteriales archaeon
CGTCCTCCTGGGTCTGGGCGACCTCGACGATCATGTTCGCGGCGGGGTGCTCGATGTCCATCTCGTCGAGGATGGTGACGCCGTCGTTCGTGACGACGACCGACCCGGCGTCGTCGACGAGCATCTTGTCCATCCCCTTCGGGCCGAGGGTGGTCCGGACCGCCTCGGCCACGGCCTTGCCGGCCGTGATGTTCATCGACTGGGCGTCCTTGCCGGAGGTGCGCTGGCTGTCCTCCGAGAGTACGATGAGGGGTTGGTTCCCCATCTGTCGCTGGCTCATGGTCGGTCGAATGATTGAATGTGATTCTATAAAAAAGTACCGGAAGGGGTGCGAGACCACCCCGAAGTCGCCGGGGACGGGACCGTGTCACCGCGTGCCGCACGAGGGTATTTAAGACGGTTCGACGCCGAAACCGCGCCGCCGTAGCGCCGGCGTCACGGTGATCCGGTCGGCCGGCCGGTCGGTGCGGGCCCACAACAGCGCCGCCCGCGCGAACAGTTCCCGACACTCGAGCCGCACCGCCCGGGGGACCCCGTCGGTCCGCCGGCGGACGTCCTCGACCGCCGCCCGCGAGAACAGGTCCGTCTCCGCCGGCGGTCCCGCCCCGTCCGGGCCGTCGGGTCGCCGGCCCCGGAACCGCGCCAGCGACCGGGCGGCGTACTCGGCGACGCCGTCGGCGTCGAACGGCTCGATCCCCTCGTGGTAGCGCAGCCGGGAGTCGAGGGTCCCCCGGACCGTCCGGAGCCGCTCGCGGCCCGCCGGCGTCCCCGAGAGGAACAGCGAGGCGCCGGCGTCGCCCAGGCTCTGCAGCGGGGCGAACAGCCGCTCCGGGAGGTCCTCGAGTTCGTCGACCAACACCAGCGGCCGGACCCCGTCGGCGCGGGCGTCCCGGATCACCCGTCGGGCCCCGCGTCTGGCCTCGTCGGTCGCCCACGGGATCCCGTCCCGGACCTGCCAGTAGTCGTCGGGGTCGATCCGGTAGCCCCGCTCGCGGGCCACCCGCAGGACGGCCTCGTACAGCGCCCGCGGCGTCGTCGGGCCGGTGTTGCGCAGCGTCACCGGCAGGTACTCGTCGCGTCGGACGGCCTCGGTCCGGACGACCTCTCTGACGGTGGTCTTGCCGGTACCCGCCGGGCTGACCAGCCCCAGGTGACCGCCGCCGAGCAGCCAGTCGGCGATCCGGTCGAACAGCTCCGGGTCGGTCCGCACGAACAGCCCGGGATCGACCCCGTCGGTCCCCGGCGTCTCGGTGAAGGGCAGGTCCGTCACGTCCTCGGGGTCCCCGCCCAGCGCCTCCCCGAACGCGAGCAGCGCCGAGCGGACCGTTCCCAGCCGGTCGCCCAGCGGCGTCCGCTCTCCCCGGACCTCGTGCAGTCGCTCGACGATCGACCCGACCCCCTCTCGACGGTCCCGGCTCCCGGTGTCGGTTCCCATCGCTGTCCCCGTTCGTTCACGACTCGCGTGCCCGGAAGAATGAAGCTTTCGGCGACCGGTCGACCGAACGAACCGCGAAGAGAGGGCTCACGCGGCGGACAAGAGGACCGTCAGCCGGTGAACTGGTGATACTCCAGGCCCTTGTGTTTCATCTCGTTGTGCTTGCGCTCGAGGAACGAGTAGACGGCGCCGTGGGGGGCGCCGTCGAGCAGCATCTCGGCGGCCTCGCGGACGGCGTCGACCTGTTCGGGACCGCCGATGATCCCGAGCGTCGAGCCGTAGATGACGACCGCGGCGCCGGTCAGCTCCTCCATCAGCTCGCGGGTCCGGCCGCCCTCGCCGATGAGCCGGCCCTTCTGGCGCCGGAAGTCGTTCTCGTTGCGCGAGGCGGCGTCGATGTCGACCAGCTCGAACAGCATCATCTCGCCGTCGAGCAGCCGGAAGGCGTCCTCCGGCGGGAACCCGCGGCCGATCGCCTTCACGACCTCCGGCCCTTTCAGCGCCGTCACGGGGTCGCCCACGCTCTCGACCCTCACCGCACCGGTCTCGGAGTCGATGTCGAGTCGCACCTCCGCGCGCTCCTCGATCTCCCGCATCGTCTCGCCCCCCTCGCCGATCAGCGAGCCGATCCGGTCCTGCGGGATCTTCACGTGTTGCATAATATGACCGCCACTACCGGGTCCGAACGCATAAGCCTTCTCCGGCGTCCCGGCGTGTCAGCGCTCCACACGCCCGTACACGGGTCGCCGCGTCGCGCCGCGGTCGGGACCCGCCGCCCGCGAGGCGAGTCGTTCGCGGTCCGGACTACGCCTCGCCGTCCACACTCCCGTCCTCGCGGTCCTCGTTCCCGTCCTCGCCGTCGCGTCCCGCCGCCGCGTCCGCCCCGTCGTCCCCGTTCTCCCCGTCGTCGCTCTCCTCGTCCTCGTCGGCGCGGGTGACGAACCGGCGGAGTCGCTCGGCGTCGACGTCCAGCCCCTGCCGGGAGAAGTAGGAGGCGACGTTCTCACAGTCCCGGTCGAGGAACGTCTCGGCGTTGGGGTTGTGGACGGTGACCGCTTGCCCCAGGTCGATGACGTAGATCCGCTCGCCCTGGACGACGAGGTTGTACTCCGAGAGGTCGCCGTGGATCAGCCCGGCGTCGTTGAGCCGGCGCATGTACTCCCGGACGACCTCGTAGGCCGTGCGGGGGTTCTCCAGGTGGATCTCCGAGAGCCGCTTGGCCCGGCCGGCCTCCGTGCCGAGGTACTCCATCACGAGGACGTTGCGCTCGACGGCGATCGGTTCGGGTACGCGTACGCCCGCCTCGCGTGCGCGCTGGATGTTTCCGAACTCCTTGCGCACCCAGGCGAGCACGGTCGCCTTCTTGTCCGACCCCAGCCCCTCGAAGCGGGGGTCGCCGGCGAGGTAGTTCCGCATGTCCCGGAAGTCGGAGGCGTTGATCCGGTAGATCTTCACCGCGAGTT
>CAZMWG010000232.1:0-2862 GCA_964569925.1 uncultured Halobacteriales archaeon
GACCCTCCGCCCGCCCGAGGGGAGCCTCGCGGCCAACCGGTCGACCGTCCGCCCCGGACGGCCGGTCCGTCTGACCGCCGACGCCGCCGACGTCGACGGCTCCGTCGAGTCGTACCGCTGGCGGATCGACGGCGGGACCGTCGACGCCGACGGCGCGACGGCCGTCGTCACGCCGACCGGGACGTCCGGGCTGTCGGCTCGCCTGACGCTGGTCGACGACGACGGCCTCCGGACGGTCCTGAACGAGACGCTGCCGGCCGCCGGCCCGGCCCGGTCGGCGACGGTGCGGCCGGGGACCGTGACGGTCGGCACGCCCGTCCAGGTCGTGGTGAACGCCACCGCGGAGCGGACCGTCGCCGCCGCGACGCTCCGTCGCGGGAACCGGACCGTCCCGCTCGAACGCGTCGACGGGACGGCGGCCTCCGGGACGACGACGTTCCGCTGGCGGCCAACGGCGTCGACCTGGAACGGCTCCCGAGGGGCCTACGACCGGGCGCGACTCGCCCTGTCGGTCGCCGGCCCCGACGGCGCCGCCGGAACGGTGACGCTCCGTGCGGCCGTCCGGACCGGCGGCGACGTCACCGGCGACGGCCGCGTCGACGTGTTCGACGGCGTCCGTCTGGGACGGTCGTTCGGCGCCGCCGGGGAGCCGGCCTACGACCCGGCCGCCGACCTGAACCGCGACGGCGAGGTCGACGTCCTCGACGCGGCGCTGGTCGGGCGCAACTGGCTCGACCGGGCGGCCGATCCCCGAGCCGGGTGACCCCGGGCCCGGGATCGCCGCGGTGCCGTCGAACGTGGTCGACGACCCCCGACCGTCCCGACGGCGACCGACACCCTCCCGGTTTCGGCGGGCTCCCGGTGACCGCTCGGACCGGCGCGACCGGAGGTGAGTCCGCGGCTCGTGGCCTGGCTTAACAGGCCAGGGGGTGACCGACGGCGAACCGAAACGGGTAATCCGCCGGCGACTGGGCTGAGGGTATGAGCGATCCCGGCTGGCACGAGCGAGCGACGGTGTACTCGCTCGACGTCAAGACGTTTCGGGACAGCGACGGCGACGGCTGGGGCGACTTCCGGGGCGTCGTCGAGCGGCTCGACTACCTCGACGACCTGGGGGTCGACTGTCTGTGGCTGCGCCCGTTCTACCCCAGTCCGCTGCGGGACAACGGCTACGACGTCGCCGACTACTACGCCGTCGACGACCGGCTGGGCGACCTCGAGGACTTCCGCGCGCTCGCCGAGCGCGCCCACGACCGGGGGATCAAACTCTTGACCGACCTCGTGTTCAACCACACCTCGATCGACCACGAGTGGTTCCGGCGGGCCCGCGAGGACCCCGACTCGGAGTACCACGACTACTACTGCTGGACCGACCACCCGGGGGACGCCTACGAGACGGTCAACATCTTCCCCGACCGCGAGGACGGCGTCTGGAGCTACGACGAGCGCGCGGGCAAACACTACTTCCACCAGTTTTATTCCCACCAGCCCGACCTGAACGTCGCCAACCCGGCGGTGCGCGACGAGATCCGGGACGTGTTGCGCTTCTGGATCGAACAGGGGGCCGACGGCTTCCGGATCGACGCCGCCCACCCGATGCTCCAGCCGAAGGGCCACCACGGCACCACTCCCGAGGGCGACGGGATCTGGATCTTCGAGGAGATGCGCCGTGACGTCCGGTCGGTGAAGGGAGACGCCATCCTGCTGGCCGAGGCCGACGACCGGCCCCACGAGTTGCGCGACTACTTCGGCGGCGGCGAGGCGTTCGACCTCCTGTTCAACTTCGTGTCGAACGCTCACATGGTGTACGGGATCGGCGTCCGGGACACCTGGCCGCTGCACCGCGCCGACGAGGTGTTGCCCGACGTCTCCGAGGTCGGGGGCTGGGCGAACTTCCTTCGCAACCACGACGAGTGGAACCTGTTGAAACTCCCCCAGGAGGCGCTGGAACACGGCCGGGAGTTCTTCCGGGAGTTCGACGACGGCGACGTCGACGGCGAGACCGACTCCTGGATCTTCGGCCGGGGTCACCGGCTCCGCCTGGCGGACCTGCTGGACGGCGACCGCGACCGGATCGAGATGGCACACAGCCTGTTGCTCTCCCAGCCCGGCACCCCGGTGCTCCAGTCGGGCGACGAGATCGGGATGGGGGCGGACCTCTCGCTACCCGAACGGGAGTCGGTCCGCACGCCGATGCACTGGTCGGGCGGGGACAACGCCGGCTTCTCGGAGGCGCCGGCCGAGGAGCTCTACAACCCCGTGATCGGGGACGGCGAGTACGGCCACGAGCGGGTCAACGTCGCCGACCAGCGCGAGGACCCCGATTCGCTCCTGTCGGGGGTCCGCGAGCTGATCGCGGCCCGCGATCGCTGCCCGACGATCCCGGGCGGCCACAGGACGCTCGTCGACTCCGGCCACGCGGACGTGTCGCTCCACCGGGTCGACGACGGCGACCGGACGATCACCTGTGCCCACAACCTCGCCGACGACTACCGGGAGTCGGTCCGCGGGTTCGAGGCCGAGGAGGCCGAGCGGGTCGTCGGCGACGGCGGCTTCCACGTCGAGGACGGCGGCATCACGTTCCTGCTGGACCCCCACGACTACGTCTGGCTGCGGGCCGAGGGCGGCGTGTTCTGAGCGGACCCGACCGCGGACTCCCGTGGTCGGTCCGGGTCGAGGTGTCGCGATCCGCGCACGACCGGAAGCGGAACCGTGCCGAGCCGTCTCCCGGTGGTCTCTCGTCGCCCGAACCCGGACCACGAACGCCGTCGGCACGCTCCGCCGGGACCCCGTCACGCGGCCCTCCGGTCCGCCGGTGGCCCGTCGCAGGTGGCTCCGACCCCCCGACGGGAGCGTCGATTC
>CAZMWG010000233.1:0-2842 GCA_964569925.1 uncultured Halobacteriales archaeon
GTTCATCCCCATCGCGTCCTTCGTGTCGTAGACGAACCGCAGGAAGACGCTGTCGCCGACGACGTAGGGGGTCACCTCCTGTAGCTCCCCGTGGCTCGTGGTCGACTCGGCGGCCGCGGCCAGTTCCTCGACGTGCTCGCGGACCCAGGCCGCGACGGTCCCCGCCTCGGCCACGTCGGCGACACGGAAGACCGGCGCGCGGGTCATCCCCGACTTCAGGACGCGCGCGGTCGCGCCCCCGGCGGCCCGCATGGTCGCCGCGCCGCGGTTGACCGACGCGAGCAGCGCGCCCTCGGTGGTCGCCAGCGGCAGGTAGTGGTCGCCCGACGCCGCGCCGCCGTCGACCGGCAACGGCCCGACCACGCCCATCGGGATCTGTGCCGCGCCGACCATGTTCTCGACGTTGTTCTCGGCCGCGGCGGCGTCGAACGCGTAGTCGCCGACCGTCCCGAGGTCGGCGTCGGTCTCGCCCTCGACCACCAGCCGCCGGGCGGCCGCCGCCGTCTCCGGGTCGGCGTGGTCCTCGAGTTCGTAGAGCCGCAGGTCGCCGTCGCGGACCCGCTGGGCCAGCGTCTCGGCCTCCGTCATGCCCCGACCGTAGCCCCCGCCCCACATGACGGTTTCCGTCGCGTCCGTTCCCGCCGCTGATTCCGGGACGGCCGCGAGCCCGCACGCCCGCGACGCCGGCAGGCGTGGCCGCGGCCGGAACGCTCCCCCGCCGCCCGTCCGACGGGCCGACCGTGTCGCCGACCGTCCGTCGGTACGAGGGGGGGGACGCCGGGGCGGTGTGGCGGGTGCACGAGCGCCCCCTGCGGGCCTCGCCGCTCCCGTTCGTCCCCGACGCGCCCGCCGACGAGGACCTCCGGAACGTCCGCGAGCGCTATCTCGACGGCGGCGGCGACTTTCTCGTCGGGACCGTCGACGGCGCGGTCGTCGCGACCGGCGGGTTCCTCCCCCGCGACGACGCGACGGTCGAACTGCGGCGGATACGGGTCGATCCGGACCGACAGCGGCGGGGCCACGGCCGGCGGCTGCTCGACGCGCTGGAGCGGCGGGCCCGCGGGCGGGGGTTCGGGGCGGCGGTCCTGGAGACGCGGGCGTGTCTGACCGCGGCGCGGCGGCTGTACGAGTCGGCCGGCTACGAGGAGACCGGCCGCGAGGATCACCCCCCGACCGGCGGCACGGTCCTGTGCTACCGCCGGTCGCTGTAGCGGGCGGCGCGTCACCCGGCCACACGGCGGGGACAGGCACATACGCCGGCGACCGCTCGTCTCGGGCGATGCGCGACCGCTCGTACCGCGTCGTGCGCGAACACTGGGCCGGGACGCTCGACTGTGACCCCGCAGCGGTCCTCGCCGACGGGACGACCGTCACCGACTGGGACGGCGACGGAGTCGAACTGCTGGTGTGGCCCGGCGGCGGAGTCCTGGCGGCGCCGCCGGACCTGCGGCCGGCCTTCGACGACGACCTCGTCGTCGGTGACCTTCCGGCGGACCTCGACCGCGCCGGCGCCCGGTCGCTGGTCGGACCGGTCGCCGACGTCGCGCGGGTCCACGGCCCGCAGTTCGTCGGCTACTGCGACGCCGGGACGTTCGAGCCCGCCACGGACGGGACCGACTCCGTGGCCGACGGCCACCCGCTCCGGGACGTTCAGTCGGTCGAGCCCGCCGGGCTGGCGTCCCTCCGCGAGCGCTGTCCGGCCCACGAGTGGGAGCGAAGCGCCGTCCGGACGGACGTCGACCGGGAGACGGTCGCGAGCACGGTCGACGGGGAGCCGGTCGCCGCCACGCAACTGTCGATCGGCGGCGGCGTCGCCGGCGTCGCGACGGTCGCGGCGCCCGACCGCCGCGGCGAGGGTCACGCCACGGCGGCGGTGTCGCGGGCCGTCGAGCGCGCCCTCGACCGGGGCCTCGTGGCGGAGTACCGCACGGTCGAGCGGTGGGAGGCCTCGGCGGCGCTCGCCCGGAACCTGGGCTTCGAGCGGGTCGCACGGAGCCTGCTCGTCGAACTCGACCGGTGACCGTCGGGGCGGCCCGGCGGTCGGTCGCGCTCCGGGGACGCCGGCGACCGTCGGCCGCGCTCCGCGGACGCTCGCGGTTCTCCGGCCGTCGGACCGCTCGGTGCTTCCGCGTCACTCGCCGGTCGTCCACCGCGCCCCCGGTAGGAGGGACGCACTTCGTTCGGAGTCGACCATCGTCCCGTCGAACGCCACCGATGGCTAGTATTGAAGGCAAAATCTTTTCATAGGTCAGGATCGTACGGAGGTTACACCGATCGGTGGTCCACGTGCCACGAATGGAAACAGCGGAGTTCGAGACGGACCTGAGCCTCTTCAAGTACGACAACCTGGAACAGCTCCCCCCGGCCTACCGGGAGCTGGACCGCGAGGAGCGGACCGAGCGCATCGAGCGCGCCCTCGCGGAGCTGGGTGACGACGTCGTCGTCCTGGGGCACAACTACCAGCGCGAGGAGATCGTCGAGCACTCCGACTTCGTCGGCGACTCCTACCAGCTGTCGAAGGAGGCGGCCGCGGCCGACGCCGACTACGTGATCTTCGGGGGGGTGACGTTCATGGCCGAGTCCGCCGACATCATCACCGACGACGACCAGTCGGTGATCCTCCCGAGCATGGAGGCGTCCTGCCCGATGGCCGGGATGGCCGAGGCGCTGCAGGTCGACGCCGCCTGGGCGGAGATCACCGGCCAGACCGACGCCGACATCATCCCGATCACGTACATGAACAGCTACGCCGACCTGAAGGCGTTCTGCGCCGAGCAGGGCGGGCTGGTCTGTACCTCCTCGAACGCCCACAAGGCCTTCGAGTGGGCGTTCGAGCGCGGCG
>CAZMWG010000234.1:0-2719 GCA_964569925.1 uncultured Halobacteriales archaeon
GCCGCGCTGTACGCCGCCGCCCGCCAGGCCGGCACGCCCCGGTCGCTGGACGAGGTCGCCCGGGTCTCCCGGGTCGACCGGATGGAGCTCACCCGGACCTACCGCTACATCGTCCGGGAACTGAGCTTGGAGGTCAAGCCCGCGGACCCGGCGAGCTACGTGCCCCGGTTCGCGAGCGACCTCGACCTCTCGGACGAGAGCGAGCGCCGCGCCCGGGAGCTGATCCGGGCCGCCAGCGAGGACGGCACCCTCAGCGGGAAGTCACCCGTCGGCATCGCCGCCGCCGCGGTGTACGCCGCCGCCCTGCTCACCAACGAGTCGGTGACCCAGAGCGAGGTCAGCGACGTCGCCGACGTCTCCGAGGTGACGATCCGCAACCGGTACAAGGAGCTGCTGGAGGCCGAGGACGTCCCGGCCTGATCGCCGCGGACGCCTCGCCCCCCTGATCGAGTTCGAGCGTTCGAGTTCTGTTTTCGACGCGCGGATGACCGTGACGGCGAGTCCCGTCCCGCCGCTCGGACCCGACGACACCGACGACCGGTCCGGCCTCACCCGCGGTAGAGCTCCGTTCCGGGGTTGAAGTCCGCCCACGCGAACCAGAACATCGGCGAGCGGTCGTTGGCGCGGTCCAGCGTCGTCCCCTCGTGGGGGCCGTCGACGGCGACGCCCGAGGTCCGCCGCCACCGCGAACCGCCGGCCCGGAGGTGGCGCCCGTCGGCGGACGCGAAGGACAGGGCCTCCCCGTCGACGCGGCGGTCGTACGCGACCAGCGAGCCGCCCGCCGTCGTCGTGACGACGACCGGTAGGTCCCCGACCGTCTCCTGGACGACGCCGGCTTCGGTGACGGCGTCCAGCGGGTACGCACGATCGGTCTCGCCGCTCTCCACGCCGATCACCCGCGTCTTGGGGTGGAGCCGGTCGTCCTCGAACTCGTTTATGCCCAGTCCGATCTCGTCGTTCTCGGCGTAGCCGGCGTAGGCCTCGCCCGCGTAGTTGCGCGTCGCCGCGCCGCCGATCGTCCTCGAGTCCGGCGGCGGCAACAGGACCTCCGTGTCGGGGTGGGCCGAGCGCCAGTCGCCCCAGGTGGTCGTCGCGAACGGCTGGACCGACAGCCGATCGCCCGTGCGGGCCCCGCTGATGGCCTGTGCGCGGATCTGGCTCCAGAGGCTCCCGGTCGCCCGGTCGTACATCACGAGGTCCGAGTGCCACAGCCAGCCCGACACGCCGAAGACGGTCTCCTCGCCGGCGACCCGCCGCTCGGCGACGACGCCGCTGTCACAGAGCGGGCAGAACGTGACCAGCAGCGGCCCGCCGAACGTGTCGTTGACTATCTCGTGCCAGTCGAGGATCCGGATCGGGTAGGCCCGCGCGCTCCCGTCCCGCGTGACGCCGATCACGCGGTCGTCGTCGGCCAGCGACAGCCCCCCGTTCCGGCCGGCGTCGCTCCAGTCGGCGGCGAAGGCCGGTTCCGTGATGGCGGGGATGGCGTCCGTCGGCGCGCCGCGGGTGAGGTCCTCCTCGGTGACCGGCAGGTCCACGTCGCCGGCGCCCCACTCCGGGTTCTGTGGGGGCGTCCCCGTGGCGGTCGTGGTCTCCGTCGACGTCCCGTCGGAGGCTCCACTCCCGCCTCCCCCTCCGCCGGCCGAGCAGCCCGCGAGCGCGACGCTCGCCCCCAGCGCCGCCAGGTAACCTCGCCGGTCCATACTGGTTGCAGGGACCGTCCCGGCTTAGAGCCGCCGGGGTCGTGCGACGGCGACTCACAGGCGTCCCGGCGTTTCGGACTCGCCCGCGCTCCTGTAGTCCGGGGTCGTTGACGACTCTCACTGTGGTCTGGCCGCCCCGAGCGCCATCTCCAGGCCGGGGCTGTGGTGTGCGAGCGGGTCGTCGGCGGGCGCCTCCAGCCCCGCCGCGGCGAACAGGCCCGTGGCGTCGACCGTCGCGCTCGCGGGGCTGATCCGCCAGGGGTCGTGGCCGACGCCGCCGACCAGCGGCGTCCCCAGGGGCCCCGTCGCGAAGTACCGCGACCGCTCGACGAGGAAGGCGGGGAGCGTGTCGGGGCCGGGCTCGCGCGGCTCGCCCGCCGGCTCGACGGTCGCGGTCAGCAGTGCCTCCTCCCGGCGGTCGGCGGTCACGCCCCGCTCGCGTCCGGAGCCACGGATCGCGTCGCCGAGTCGTTGGACCGCCCGGTCGACGCCGGCGCCGGCCGGCCGGCGGACGGCGTCGAGGTGGCCGTCGCCGGTCGACTCGCGGTCGACGTCGGCCTCGTGACAGGGAAGTCCCGACAGGTCGGCGCCGGCGGCGATCAGTCCGTCGTCGACGTGTACCGAGAGGAAGTGGACCCCCCTGCGGTCGTCGCCGTCGCGGACGTAGGTCCGGAAGACGAGGACGCCGACGTTCTCGCGCAGTCCCACGCCGGCGGCCGAGACCCGGCGGGCGGTGAGGACGAGCGCGCTCGCCCAGGCGGTGTCGTCGGCGGTGTCCGGGATCAGCCACGCCGGGGTGGCCCGGTCGACCGTCGCCGCGGGGACCGGCCAGTGGAGGAAGCAGACGTCGCGCAGCGTGGCCGTCAGCGGACGGACGGGCATACCCGGCCCAGGGGTGGCACCGTCTTGAGCGTGCCGTCCGCGTTTTCGATCCCGACCGTCGTTTCGGGCAGGTGCTCTGCTGTCGGTGACTCGAACCGCCGGAAAGCCCCGCGCCGCTCGACTCGGGGGTGGTT
>CAZMWG010000235.1:0-2677 GCA_964569925.1 uncultured Halobacteriales archaeon
CCCCGTCGACCGTGACGTAGTGTTCGCCCGCCTCGTCGAACCGGCGCCGGGCGTCGACCGAGATGACGATACACTGGCTGCCGAAGGCGGCCGCTCCCTCGTCGACGAGGTCGGGGTTCGCGATGGCCCCGGAGTTGATCGACACCTTGTCCGCCCCGGCCCGCAGCGTCTCCTTGACGTCCTCGCGGGTGCGGATACCGCCGCCGACGGTCAGCGGGATGAACACCTCGTCGGCGACCGCGGACACCGTCTCCAGCATCGTCTCCCGGCCCTCCGCGCTGGCCGTGATGTCCAGGAAGACGAACTCGTCGGCGCCCGACTCGTTGTACCGGCGGGCCATCTCCACCGGGTCGCCGGTGTACTCGAGGTCCTCGAAGTTGACCCCGGTGTACACCGCCGCCTCCCCGTTCTCGTCCAGATCGACGTCGATACAGGGGATGATCCGTTTCGTGAGGGGCATCTACGTGCGGCTACACGGCCCCCTGTCAAAAGCCGTCCGACACCGACAGGAACCGCCGGGCGCGGGCGGCGTGACCGGCCGGTGCGCGCGACCGCGGACGGTCGCGACCGGCCGCCGGTTCGACGGGCCGGTCCGGGACGGTTCACCGCTTCGTCGACTCCACCCCTGTCGACCTGGGGCGGTCCGTCGCTCCGCCGACCCGCGACAGTCCGACACGCCGAAGTACCCCCGCGAGGAAGCGGCTCGCATGGCCGACGACCACGGACACGACGGACACGGGGACGACCACGGCGACGACCGGCCGGACTACGACCCCGAGAACCCCGACCTCCCCTCGGGGGCGCCGCCGCTGCGCAGCACCGCCCCGCAGAGCGCGTTCACCGGGGGACAGGTCGGGGTCGGCGCCGGCGTGGCGCTCCTGGGACTGCTCCTCACCTTCGGGCTCTCCGTCCTCCTGGTGTAGCTCCCCCCGACACCACCCTCCCTCTCCGCTCCGTTCCCCGGACTCGCGCGACGGTCCTACGCCAGTTCCCGCTCGATCACGTCCCGCAACTCGGCGATCTCGCCGGCGTCGTAGGTGACACGTTCCTCGCCGACGGTCAGGTCGAGCCGACCCGAGCCGTCGCTCTCGCCCAGTTCGTACACCGGCGCGACGCCGTC
Source organism: uncultured Halobacteriales archaeon (assembly GCA_964569925.1). Lineage (GTDB taxonomy): Archaea > Halobacteriota > Halobacteria > Halobacteriales > Haloarculaceae > CAZMWG01. The sequence continues at coordinate 1,121 of CAZMWG010000235.1, forward strand.
GAACGCCTCGCGCACCTCCCGGGGCGCGGTCGTCTCGACGACGACCCGACCGGGCGTCTCGGCGAACAGCGCCGCCGTCCGGTCGACGCCCGGCGTCCCGCGGGTCCCGTCGGGCGCCACCGTCACCGTCGCGCCCGCGTCCGCGTCGACCATCTCCGCCAGCGTCGCGGCCAGGCCGCCGTGGCTCACGTCGTGGGTGGCCAGCGTCGTCTCCGCGCGGGCGACGTCGGCGACCGTCGGAACCAGCGTCGCCGGGTCGGCCGGCAGTTCCGGGAACCGGTCGCTCCCGCCCACGATGTCCAGGTAGCGCGACCCGCCCAGCCGCGGGTCGGCGTCGCCGGCCAGCCCGGTCGCGCCGACCAGCAACAGGGTCGCACCGCCGGCGACCGTCGCCGGCGGGGCGTCGTACCCGGGCTTCGCGCCGACCACCGCGAGCGTCGGCGTCGGCGGGATCGGCCCCGCGGCGGAGTCGTTGTACAGCGAGACGTTGCCGCCCACTACCGGCACGTCGAGCGTCGAGCACATCTCCGCCAGCCCGTCGACGATGCCGGCGAACCCGCCGTAGACGTCGGGCTTCTCCGGGTTGCCGCCGTTGAGACAGTCCACCGCGGCCAGCGGCTCGGCACCTTTGGCCGCCACGTTGGTCGCGTTCTCCAGGGCCACCGCGCGGGCCCCCTCGTAGGGCGCGACGCTCGTCCAGGACGGCTCGGCGCCCGAGGACAGCGCCAGGCCGGTGCCCCGGCCCGCGTACGGGTCCGTGCCGTCCTCGTCGGACTCGGACCCACCGGCGGTCTCGCGGACCGCCAGCATCGCGGCGTCGTCGCCCGGCCGCAGGGCGGTCCGCACGCCGACCTCGTGGTCGTACTGGCGGTAGACCCACCGCTTGGAGGCCGTGTTCGGGTCCGCGACGACCGCCTCGAACGCCTCCGCGAGCGCCGGCGGCTCCGGGAGGTCCCGTTCGGGCTCGACCGGCTCCGTGGCCGGCAGGTCGTTCGCCGGCGCGCCCTCGCCGAGGAACTCGGCGTCGCAGTCGACGACCGTCTCCCCCTCGAACGTGCAGACGTAGTTCCCCTCCGTCACCTCGCCGATCACGGACGACCCCAGGTCGAACCGGTCGGCCAGTTCGCGCACCCGGTCGACGTTCCCCGGACGCACCTCGTAGCACATCCGCTCCTGGCTCTCGGCGAGCAGGTACTCGAGGGCGGTCATGTTCGGCTCGCGCTCGTGGACGTCCGACAGTTCGATCCGCGCGCCCAGCCCGCCCTTGGCGACGAGTTCCGAGGTGGCCCCGCCCAGCCCGGCCGCGCCCAGGTCGCGGGCCGACTCGATCAGCCCCTCGTCCAGCAGCGTCTGGTTGCACTCGATCAGGCGCTTCTCCGCGTAGGGGTCGCCCACCTGGACCGCCGGCCGGTCCTCCGTCTCGGCGTCCGCCGAGAGGTCCTCGCTGGCGAAGGAGGCCCCGCCGAGCCCGTCCCGCCCAGTCGCGTTGCCCACGAGCACGAGCGCGTTCCCGGCGGACCGTGCCTCCGCGGTGACCAGCCGGTCGGGGTCGTCGAT
>CAZMWG010000236.1:0-2580 GCA_964569925.1 uncultured Halobacteriales archaeon
GCGTAGCGCTCGGCCACCGGCCCCTTGTTCGCGAGCACGGCGTGGCGGTCCCGCTCCAGGGCCGCGCGGACGTGCCCGAAGCCGGGCTGGGCGTCGCCAAGCGTCGTCGGCGTCGCCTCCACGAGGACGTCGTAGCTCGCCGCCGGCACGTCCTCCGGATCGGCGCTCCCCACGACGCCCTCCTCGCGCTTGCGGGCGAGGACGGCCTCGGCGTCCAGCCCGTCGGGGTCGACGGCGCCGCTCTTCGAGTCTGCCACCGCCGTGACGGTGTGGCCGTGTTCGCCCGCGAGTTCGAGGACCGACCGGCCGACCGCGCCGGCCCCCACGACGGCGAGGTTCACGCCTCGCCCCCCGCCGTCAGCGGCTCGATCACGCGCAGGTCCTTCCGCTCGGCGACCCGCCGCACCGCCGCCAGGGCGTTCTCGGCGGCGCCGGCCTCGGCGGCCAGCCGCAGCCGGGCGCTCGATGCGTCCTCGGTGCCGGCCGGGGCCGACAGCTCCAGGTCGGTCACCCGAGCGTCGGCCGACGACTGGATCCGCGAGAGGGTGTCCGAGAGGTCCGTGTCGACCAGGTCGCCCGACAGGACGATCGTCAGCTCCTCCGCGTACCGCTCGGCGCCGGCCTGGACGACGTTGATCCCCGCCTCGCGCAGCGCCTCGACGATCGCGTCGAACCGCTCGGGGGTCGCCTCCAGGTCCACCTCCACGGGGATGTGGCCCCGGGGGGTGACGTTGCCCCGCTCGTGGAAGATCGAGAGCAGGTTGCCCCCGTTCTCCGCGATCGGCTCCAGCGCGCGTAACAGCTCACCCGGCTCGTCGACCAGCTCCAGCCGGACCGTGTACGCCCGTTCCTCGGCCGCCGGGTCGCTCATACCCCGCTCACCTCCGCGCCCGGCCGGCCGGGCCCTCCGGGCCCCGATCGGCGGACGGCTACGTCGCTCATTGCTTCGGGTTGACGCACGGGCAGGTATAAGTATCCCGTCGTTCGCGGCCGCCGACACTGGCCGGCACGGAGCGTCGCGTCGCCCGTCGGGCCCGTCGCCACGGCGACGGGGGGCAGATCCCGGAGCCGGCGGGACGACCGAGCCCTATCGGCGGTCCCGCCCGCGTTCCCACGTCCGGACCAGCGCCAGCAGCGTCCGGTTGACCGGCACCCGGACCTCCCCGGCCCGCTCGACGACCGCGCCGTTGATCGCCTCGATCTCGGTCCGACGGCCCGCCGCGACGTCCTGCAGCGTCGAGGAGCGGTTGCCGGCGGTGGTCCGGGCGACCGCCAGCGTCCGCTCGACGGCCCGCTCGTCGGAGAGGTCGACGCCCCGTGAACGGGCCACACGGGCCGTCTCGCGGGCGGCGTCGGCGGCCACCTCGCGGCCCGGCCCCTCGACTATGGCCCCGTTCTCGACCCTGGCCAGCGCCGTCGTGGCGTTGATCCCGGCGTTGACCGCCAGCTTCGTCCACAGCCGGCGGGGGAGGTCCGAGGCGACGACGACCGCGACCTCCCCGGCATCGAGCGCCGCCCCGACCCGGTCGGCGGCCTCGTTCGTCCCGCCGTCCCGGGGTCCAAGCGCCACCTCCCCGACGCCGGTACAGGCGACCACGCCGGGCTCGCGCAGCCGAGCGCCGTACGTGCAGGTCCCCGCCAGCACGGACACCGGGGCGGGGAGCGCCGAGGCGAGCCGGTCTGGGGCGCCCAGGCCGTTCGACAGCGGGAGGACCGCGTCCGGCGGGTCGACGGCGGCCAGGTCGGCGGCGGCGCCGTCCACGTCGTCGGCCTTCGTCGTCACCAGGACGAGGTCGGCACCGCCCGGCGGCTCGCGGACGGCGACGGGGTGGACGATGCCGTCGAGGTCCGACCGGCCCCCCCGGTCGTCTCGGGCGTCGACGAGCCGCAGGCCGCGCTCGCGGACCGTCCCGACGTGGGGCTCGCGGCCGACCAGCGTCACGTCGTGCTCGCGGGCGAGCAGGCCGCCCAGCAGGCTCCCGAGGCTGCCCGCGCCCAACACCGTCACCCGCATTCAGTCCTCTATCTTGTAGTAGAGGTCCTCGCGGGGCGCGCCACAGTCCGGACACTCCTCGGGCAGCGAGTCGATCCCGCCCATCGCGCCACACTCCCAGCAGCGCCAGGTCAGTTCGGCCTCCCCGGCCGCTCCCGCGCGGACGTGCTCGCTGGACAGCGCCTCGACGCCCTCGCGCAGCGTCACGTGGAACCCCGACTCGTCGAACCCGCGGACCGTCCCCAGCGCCCGCCCGTCCTCGTCGTAGACGGTCTCGCCAAAGCCGATGTCCAGTTCGATCACCTCGGTGGCTTCGGTCACTCTCTCCATGTCCGGACGGACGGCGTCGCCGGGCATAAACGTCCGTGCCAGTTGGTAACGTTCGACGACTCGTCCGGCGACCGCGTCACGAGAACAGGCTCGTGTGGACCGGCGCGAACTGCTCCTCGTCCCCGTCGTCCTCGGCGGTGTCGGAGACGGCGGCGCCGTCGACCCCGTCGGCGAGGAAGTCCCCGAGCGGCGGGGCGACGCTGTCGGGCTCGACGAGGAAGGCGTCGTGGCCGTGGTCGGAGTCGACGACGTGGTGG
>CAZMWG010000237.1:0-2579 GCA_964569925.1 uncultured Halobacteriales archaeon
GTGGCCGCGTCGACGACATGTACCAGGAGGGCGACCTGATGGTCGTCGAGGGGGTCGCGCCGGTCGAGGAGATGATCGGCTTCTCCAGCGACATCCGCTCGGCCACCGAGGGCCGTGCCTCCTGGAACACGGAGAACGCCGGCTTCCAGGTGATGGCCGACAACCTCCAGCGCGAGCAGATCATGCAGATCCGCGAGCGCAAGGGGATGAAGCAGGAACTGCCCGCCATCGTCGACTACATCTGACGTCCGGCGCTGTCGCCGGACGCCCGTCGGCCCACTTCTCTCTCGCACCCGTTCGCCCGTTCTCTCCGACCGGTCAGTTCGTCGGTTCTCCCTCTGATCCGCGGACCTGGCCCCGTCGAGCGCGGAACGGGCCGCTCTTGTGTACCGGCCCGTAACCGCCGGTATGTCGCTGCTCCACCAGGCGCTGGACATCCTCGTCGGCGGGGCCATCGCGCTCCTGAGCACCTCTCTGCTCGGCGCCGCCCTGGGGCCGTCGACGGCGGTCGCCGTCGGGGCCTTCCTGGCGTCGGCCTTCTACTTCTCCCGGAACCCCTGGGGGAGCCCCGACGGCGCCCGCTTCAACGCCCGCGTCGACGACGCCTACGACCGGCTCCTCCCCTGACCGACGGCGAGTTTCCCGAACCGGCCGAGTCCTCGACGACCGCCGGTCACCGGTCGGCGACCGTCCTCTCGCCCGGGACCGCTCGGTCCGCGCTCGGTCCACTCACACTCGCTCGGCGCCCGCCACGTCGAGGTACCGGCGTTCGATGGAGCCGTCGACCGCCGCGGTCGGCCCGTCGAACACCACCGCGCCGCCGTCGAGGACGGTGAGCCGGTCGGCCAGCCCCTCGAAGGCGTCGACGCGGTGGGTGGCCACGAGCAGGCCGCCGCCGTCGTCGCGGTAGTCGCCGAGGAAGTCGAGCAGCCGGCGACCGGTCAGGTCGTCGAGGTCGCCCAGCGGCTCGTCCAGCACCGCGAGGTCCGGTCGCTTGACGAACGCCAGCGCCAAGTCGAGCTTCCGGGCGAACCCCCCCGAGAGGTCCCCCGCCCGACGCCGGGTGGCGTCGGCCAGTTCCAGGCGGTCGCGCAGCGTCGCCAGCCACCGCTCGTCGACCCCGCCGGCGACGTCGCCGAACACCCGGAGGTTCTCGTCGACCGTGAGCCCCGGGTAGAACGTGGGCGTCTGGAAGGCGGCGCCGACGGTGCCCTCGACGCGGACCTCGCCGTCGGTCGGCGCGGTCAGCCCGAGCACGAGGTCGAACAGCGTGCTCTTGCCGGCGCCGTTGGGGCCGACCAGACAGTGGACCGTCCCGGGTTCGACCGACAGCGAGACGCCCGACAGCGCCGTGGCCTCGCCGTACCGCTTGGTCACCTCGCGGAGTTCGATCGCGGGGGTCACGCTCGCCTCCGGTAGACCGCCATCGAGAGGGCCAGCCAGGCCAGCGCGACCAGCGTCGTCGCGCCCAGCACGAGCAGGTAGTCGCCGTACAGTCCGACCGACCGTCCCTTCAGCGCCACCCCCCGGGTCGTCAGCGTCGAGTAGTGGACCGGGACGAACCGCGCTATCTCGCGGCGCAGCGGCGAGAAGAAGCCCGCGGGGTAGACCGGGTTCCCCAGCAGGAGCGTCCCGAACAGGACGGCGACGTTGAGAAAGCGCCCGACGGCCCTGAAGCCGGTCAGGAACATCACGCCGAGGCTGATCGCCGTCAGGTAGCCGAAGGTCAGGAGCAGGGTTCCCAGCGCCGCCGGCGCCAGCACGTTCAGGTCGTGTCCGAGGACGTTCGCGGCCCCCTGCAGCGCCACCAGCGGCACGCTCACCAGCACGCCGAACAGGCAGAACTTGCTGGCGACGACGGCGCCCAGCGAGGACTCCACGCGCAGCCGCCGGAACACCCGCCGCTCGCTCGCCACGTTGTACGGGACGTAGGTGAACGCGTACGTCGCCAGCAGGATCACCACGCCGGCCGAGAGGAGGTACTCCGAGAGGGTGGCCTCGCGGCCGGTCACCTCGCGGGTCACGGAGACGTCCGCCGCGAGTTGGGAGTCCAGCCGCGCACCGAGGACGTTCGCGATCGCTCGCGAGGGCTGGTTGTACGGGACGATCTCCCCCTCGACGAGGAAGCGGACGTCGGCGGTCGCCCCCTCGTCGAACAGCCCCGGCGGGACGACGACGACGCCGTAGACGGCCTCGCGGTGGAGCGCCCGCCGGGCGGCCGGGACGGTGTCGTACGCCGTCGGGCTGGCGAACACCGCGGTGACCGCCCGCAGCGCCGTCACCTCGTCCTCGGTGACGTCCTCGCTTGCCGGGACGACCGCCACGGGGACGTCCTCGGGGACCACCCGCTCGAAGGCGCCGGTGGCGAGCCCGAACGTCGCCGGCAGGAGCAGGAGCACGACGAACAGCGCGCCGAGGTTGTGCCGGACCCAGGTGACCTCCTTGCGCAGGAGCGGCCCCAGCGACATCAGTCGACGCCGCCCGCCGCCCTGGTGTTCGAGGCCGATCGGCGCCCGGGAGACATACGATGGCGGTGTCTCGGCCGTCGGATAACTCTGTCGGGGTGTCTCCGGACCCGC